>JAFGST010000267.1 GCA_016934475.1 Candidatus Aminicenantota bacterium
AGAACTCGGTGCTGTGGTCCCTGCTGCAGCAGTACAACGCCACCATGCTGTTCGGCAACTACGCCACGCTGGTCTTCTACAAGATCTGACCCCGCTCGCGTGCCGCGGCCCCCTCGGGCCGCTTGTTCTTTCTCCCGCCGTTCTGCTATGATGAAGCATGCGTGCGTTTTTTCGCTTCGAATGGCGGAGGATCTTCAGGGAGAAGAAGAACCTGGTCTCCCTCGGCTGCATCCTCCTGCTCTCCATTTATTTCGTGCTGTCCGGATTGAACGAGTACCGGCAATTCCAGGTGGAGAAGGGGATCTTCCTGCGCTTCGAGAAGGAGAAGGTTGGCCATCTGATCAGTTACTCCCAATACGGGGGCTTCGGCTTCCGCATTCTTTTTGAGGCGTCGCCCCTCAACTTGTTCTTCGTCAACAGCGGCGTCCTGCAGGACGTGCAAAGCAATATCGACACCTTCGAGGCCATCAAGGTGGAAAGCTCGTTCAAGGGCAACAAGCTGTTCCTGAGGCGCGGGTTCTTCAAGGACTTCGCCGGCGTTCCCTTCGTCTTCGGCTCGCTGCTCATGCTCTACCTGGGCCACCTGGCCCTGGTCAGCCCCGCCCATCTTCGCTTCATGATGGGCCGCATGTCGATGAAAAAGTATTATTTCCTGACGACCGCGGCGCGCCTGTTCTGGCTGAACCTGTACTTTGCCGTTCTCGGGCTGGGCCTGTTTCTGCTCGTCCGTCTGCTGGGAGTGGAGTTTTCCCCTTCGGACCGCCTTCATTTCCTGGCCTACCTGCTGGTCCTGGTGCTGCTGCTCGACTTTTTCTACCTGCTGGGGCAGCTGACCGCCCTGCTGGCCGGCTTTCGCCGCATCTTTTTTTTATGGTTCTTCGTTGTCTGGTTCGTCTGCATCTTCCTGCTGCCCGAGATCAGCCGCATCAGCGTATTCAGCCAGTCGCAGGTCCTGGAGTCGGCTGAAAAGGTCAACCTGGAAAAGTTCCGCACCCTGATGTCACTGGAGAAGCAATTCCGCGACTACCTCAAGGAGAATCCCTCGACCCGCCTGGACCAGCTCCGGAAAATGCAGAAGCAGTTCGCCGTCCAGTTCATCAACAGCACCTACCTGGTCAACACCGGGCTGGAGACCCGGTATCTTCGTGACGTCGAGCGAGTGATCACCCGGCATGAGCGGCAGTCGCTCCTTTTCCCCACGACATACTACCAGTACCTGGCCGGCGAAGTGTCCGGGAAGGGGTATCAGGGCTACATCGACTTCATGAACTACATCATGAGGCTGCGCAGCCGGTTCATCCGCTTCTACCTGAACAAGCGCTACGGGGAAAATGACGCCGCCGTCGAGTCCTTCGTCAAGGGCCACGAGAACATTTTTCGCTCCCGCAGCCGGTTGCCCGGTACCGCCGGGTCGGGGATTTTGCTCATGGCGCTGTACGGAGCCGCCTTGTGCGCCCTGGGCTACTGGCGCCTGCGGCGGCTGGTGCTGGAGCCATGATCTCCCTGCGCGACCTGGAGCTGGACGAAGGGGATTATCCTCTCGAGGCGCTCAGCCTGCGGGTCGCCGGGGGGGAGATCTACTTCCTGCTCAACCGCCCGGAGCAGGCGAACGATCGTCTTTTCCGGCTGCTGGCCGGCTACGTGCGGCCGCTCCGGGGGGAGATCCAATTCGACGGCCGGCCGCCGGCCATCGCCGGGCGCGGGGTGCCGGCGCTCTTCATCGACCGCGTCGTCGATCCGGTCGAGTTCGAAACCGAGGCCCGCCTGGGCGACTGGCTCGACTTCCTGTGCGCGGGCGGCGGACTGGACCGGCGCCGTGTCTACGAAACCCTACTGCTGTGCAATTTCCACGACCGCCATTTGCGAAGCCGGGTGCGAGACCTCCCCCCCGAGGTGTTCAAGCAGATCTACCTGGCCGTCTGCCTGGCCCCCGGCCACGGCAACATCGTCTGCAACGATTTCATCCGCGGCGCCGCCAAGGGCTTCGAGTTGAAGTTCAACAAGCTGCTGCTTCAGGAGAAGGCTCGAGGCCGGGCCGTGCTCTGCCTGGGATACGACATCTTCTACGCCTCGGAGATCGCCGACCGGGTGGGATTCGTCAAGAACGGCCGCCTGCTGCTCGAGATCGGGGCCTCCGACCTGAAGGAGATGGACATCAAGGACCTCTACGGGAGGTTCCTGACCTAATCCAAGGCGTCTTTCCCAAGGCGCAGCGCGGCCAGCTTGCGGTAGAGGGAGGAGCGCGAGATCCCCAGGATGGCGGCCGCCAGGGACTGGTTGCCGTCGGTCTGGCGCAGGATGCGCCGGATGTAGGCGGCCTCCATCGCGGCCAGGCTGTCCGACTGCGCTTCCTCGCCGCGCGCCGCTTGCGGGTGGAGGATCGCGAGCGGCAGGTGCTCGGGAAGGATCTTCTGCCATGGGCCGGAGGCGCAGATGCGCAGGATGGTATTTCTCAGCTCGCGCACGTTTCCTGGCCAGTCGTACTCGCGCAGCAACGGCCTGGCCTCGGGGGAGATGGCGGCGACGTGGCGCTCGTTGACCAAGGCGGCGACTTTGAGAAAATGCTCGGCCAGGGGAAGGATGTCGTCGTTCCTGGACCTGAGGGGCGGGATGAAGATCTTGAGCTCCTCGATGCGGTAATACAGGTCGGCGCGAAAGCGCTTCTGCTTGACCTCCTCCTCCAGGTTCTTGTTGCTGGCGGCCAGGACGCGAATGTCGACATGGAGCGGACTCCGGCTTTTCAGGGGCGTGATCTCGCCGTTCTCCAGGACGCGCAACAGCTTGGCCTGAATGGCCAGCGGCAGCTCGCCGATCTCGTCCAGGAAGATCGTGCCGTGATCGGCCAGGGCGAATTTCCCCGGCGTATCGGCGACAGCACCGGTGAACGCCCCCCTGCGATAACCGAACAGTTCCGACTCGGCGAGGTTTTCCGGGATGGCGGCGCAGTTCACCGAAAGCAGCGGCCGCCCCCGCCGCGACGAGGCGGCGTGGATGGCCTGGGCCATGAGCTCCTTGCCGGTTCCCGTTTCGCCGCTGATGAGCACCGCGTGGGGGGTGGCAGCGTAGCGCCGCGCCGTGGCCAGCACCTCGGCCATGGCGCTGCTACGGTAGATGAACTTGTCGAATCCAGCCGCGTCGCCGATCTCCCGCTTCAGGCTCTGGCATTCTTCTCGGGCGCGGAGAAAATTCATGGCCCGCTGCAGGGTGCTGAGCAGCAGTTCCGGATTGAGCGGTTTCTGCAGGAAATCATGGGCGCCCTTCTTCATCGCCAGGACGGCGGTCTCGACGGAGCCGGTCCCGGTCAGCACCACGATGCGCTGGGGGTAGCGCCGGGAAAAGCGTTCCAGGATGTCCAGGCCGTTGCCGTCGGGCAGGGTCAGATCGAGCAGGACCAGGTCGAAGGAGTCCCCCTCCAGCTGGCGCGTGGCGTCGGCCAGGCGGGAACTCTCGCTCACCTGGAAGCCCTTGCCTTGCAGGAATTTTCCGATCGACTCGCGCAGGGCGGCGTCGTCCTCGACCAGCAGAATGCACGCTTTCCTGTCCATGGTCACCTCGCGGGGAGGATCAGGTCGACCCGGGTCCCAAGGCCGCTGCTGTGGATCTCCAAGTCTCCTCTCAGGGTCTTCATGATGCTGTAGGAAATGTAGAGGCCCAGGCCGGTGCCGTCCTTCTTGGTGGTGAAGAAGGGCTGCAGGACCCGTTCCTTGATCGCGTCGGGGATGCCGGGCCCGTCGTCGCTGACGGCGATGACGTGGCGGATGTTGCGGGGGAGCTCGTCGTACTGGCTGTAGAGGCGGACGGCGATCGTCCCGGCGGAACGCTCGGACAGCGCTTCCAAGGCGTTGAACAGCACGTTGATGAACACCTGCTTCAGCCGGTCGCCGTCGCTGGAGACGACGATCTCCTTCTCGGCGCTCACGCGGATGGTCACCTGCGGCGGAATCTTCCTGGCCGGGATTTCGCGCAGGGTGCACTCGATGAATTCGCGCAGGCGCACCTCCGCCAGCTTCAGGTCCTTGAACTTCGAGAACACCAGCAGGGACTCGATCATGCCGTTGGCGCGCCGGATCTCGCGGTTGATCTTTTCGTAGGCGGCGGCAACGGCGCCGTCGCCTACCAGCCGCTCGCGGATGGCCGAGATCTCGAAGAGCACCGTCGTCAGCGGCGTGCGCAGCTCGTGGGCCAGGGAGGCCGCCATCTGGCCCAGCAGCACCAAGCGGTCGAACTTGAACAGCCGGTAGTAGTTCTTGTCGTTCTCGAACTCCATCTGCTCGGCCTCGACCAGAGGGATGAACATGGCCGCCGCCGCCTGCACGGCGTCGGCCAGGGGGCGGACGCTCTTCTCCTCCCTGGCGTCCACCCGCGCCAGAAGCAGGCCGCGGAAATACTTGTGGGCGCGCAGGGGGATGACCAAGTTGAATCCCCCGTCGGCGAACAGTCCGTTGCTGTCGCGGTCAAAGAGCTCGAAGAACATCCGGTTCTGCGGGCCGGTCAGCAGGAAGTCGCTGCGGCCGGTGAAGCTTTCGACCAGGCTGCATTCCTCGGCAAGCGGCGGCAGGGGAGATTCCCCGTTCCCGGCGCCGAAAGGCCGGAAGACGTTCCCTTCGGCGTCCCGGTAATAAAGGACGCAACGGGAGAAGGGGAGGTGGCGGCACAGGATGGCGGGCCAGGTCGGCAGGAACGCTCGGGCGCTTCGCGCCGCCTGCAGCGCCTGGGCGGTTTCCGTGAAGAGCGCTCCGCCGTGTTGCGTTCGCCTGGCTGATTTTTTCACCGGACCTTCACTATACGCCGCCTAAAAATGCTTGTCAATTCCTGATTTTCCTTGATTTTTGTCGGCGGCTGTGCTATTTTACCACTTTGCTTTTGGGAGTCGCCAATGAAAAAAACCAAGATCAACGAGGCTCATTATGTCCTCAAGGGAAAAATGGTTGAGTTCTGCGGCTGGGACCTGCCGGTGCAGTATGCCGGCCTGAATACCGAGCACATGGCCGTGCGCACCACCGGCGGCATCTTCGACGTCAGCCACATGGGCGAGATCCTGGTCCGCGGCCGCGAGGCCCTGAAAGCCGTGCAGCACCTGGTTTCCAACGACGCCTCCAAGCTCGTCCCGGGCAAGATCCAATACGCCGGCCTGCTGACCGAGAGCGGCGGCTTCGTCGACGACCTTCTGGTCTACATGGTGAAAGAGGACGATTACCTGCTGGTGGTCAACGCCGCCAACGTCGAGAAGGATTTCCAGTGGATGAGGCGCCACGCCGCCACGTTCGACGCGCAGATCGAGAACCGCAGCGAAGAGTATTCGCAAATCGCCGTCCAGGGACCGGTGGCCGAGAAGCTGGTGCAGGAGTTCACCGACGTCGACCTGGCCCCGATAACCTACTACCACTTTGCCCAGGGCCGGGTTCAGGGCATGGACGCCATCGTCTCGCGCACCGGCTACACCGGCGAGGACGGCTTCGAGATCTATTTCAAATCGGAGGCGGCCGCGGCCAGCCGGCTGTTCCTGGACCTGGCCGAAAAGGGTGAGAAGTATGACGCCCTGCCCGCCGGGCTGGGCGCGCGCGACACCCTGCGCCTGGAGGCCAAGATGGCCCTCTACGGTAACGACATCGACGACAGCCACACTGTGCTGGAAGCCGACCTGGGCTGGATCCTCAAGCTCAAGAAGGAGCCGCCCTGCATCGGGCACGACGCCCTGGCCCGGCAGAAGGAGGAAGGGATCCGCCGCAAGCTGGTGGGCTTTGAGCTCGCCGACAAGGGCATCGCCCGCCACGGCTATCCCGTCTTCGTCCAGGACCGGGAGTTCGGCGCCGTCACCTCCGGGACCTTCGCGCCGTACCTGAGAAAATCCATCGGCCTGGCCTACCTGCCCGTGGAGCACTCGGCCGTGGGCAGCGAGTTCGAGGTGGGCATCCGGGAGAGGAAGGTCGCCGCCAGGGTCGTGGAAACACCTTTCTATAAAAGAAGCAAGTAGGAGGAACCGCAATGGCTCAGGAGAATCTTCTATTCAGCAAGGATCACGAATGGGTGCGCCGCGAGAACGGAACGGTGGTGGTCGGAGTGACCGACTATGCCCAGCACGAGCTGGGTGACGTCGTCTTCGTCGACCTGCCGGCCGTGGGCAAGGAGCTGAAAAAGGGCGATCCCGCCGCCAACATCGAGTCGGTCAAGGCCGTCTCCGACATCTACGCCCCGGTTTCGGGAAAGGTAACCGCCGTGAACGAGAAGCTGGGCAGCACGCCCGAGCTGGTCAACCAGGAGCCCTACGGCCAGGGCTGGGTCTTCACCATGAGCCTCGCCAGCGAATCCGAGCTGGACGAGCTGATGGACCTGAAAGCATACGAGGAATACCTGAAGGGCATCGCCGGGGAGTGAGCGGTGAGGTACCTGCCCCTGACCGGAGCGGAACGGGAGGAGATGAAGAAGGTCATCGGCATCTCCGACGTGAGCGAGCTATTTTCCTGCCTGCCGACCGGAGAATGCCGCCGGGCTCCGGACCGGCTGCCCCCGGCGCTCAGCGAGCCGGATCTCATCGCCGCCTTCCGGGAGATCGCCCGCAAGAACACGGCCTCAGGTCTTCTGAGCTTCTTGGGGGCGGGCGCATACGATCATTTCATTCCCGAGGTCGTGAGCTACCTGAGCGCCAAGGGGGAGTTCCTCACGCCCTACACTCCCTATCAGCCCGAGGTCAGCCAGGGCAGCCTGCAGGCCATCTTCGAGTACCAGACGATGATGGCCATGCTCACCGGGCTGGACGTGGCCAACGCCTCGCTTTATGACGGCGCCACCGCCGCCGCCGAGGCCGTGCTGCTGGCGGTGCGGCGCTCCGGGCGCCGGCGCGTGCTGCTCTCGTCCTCCCTGCACCCCGAGTACGCCGCAGTCGTGCGCACCTATGCCCAGAACCTGGATATCGAACTGCCGACGGTGGCCGTCGACGTAGCGAGCGGCCGGGTCGACTCGAGCGACCTGCGGGCCAAACTGGATGACTCCGCGGCGGCCTTTGTTTTCCAGTCTCCCAATTTCCTGGGCATCGTCGAGGACGGGCGCGCCCTCGGCGCCATCGTTCACGAGCGCAAGGCTTATTCCGCACAGGTCGTAGCCGAGGCCATGGCGCTGCCCTTCCTCGTCCCCCCCGGCGAGAACGGCATCGACATCGCCGTGGGCGAGGCGCAGAGTTTCGGCCTGCCCCTGGGCTTCGGCGGCCCCTACCTGGGCTTCATGGCCGCCCGCGAGGAGTTCATGCGCCAGCTTCCGGGGCGGCTGGTGGGCCAGACGCGGGACCTGGATGGCCGGCGCGGCTACGTGCTGACCCTGTCCACGCGCGAGCAGCACATCAAGCGCGAGAAGGCCACCTCGAACATTTGCTCCAACCAGGCCTGGTGCGCCCTGCGCGCCGGGATGTATCTGGCAGTCATGGGCCAGGCCGGACTGGCCCGCGCCGCACGCTCCTGTCACCTCAACGCCGCCTATTTCGCCAAGGAGGCGGCCGGCCTGCCGGGGGTGCGCGTCGTCTACCCCAGGAATTTCTTCAACGAGGTCCTGCTCGAGGTGCGCCGGGGCTCCGCCGCCGACCTGGCGCGGGCGCTGCAGGAAAAGGGCATCCTGGCCGGTGTTCCCCTCTCCTGGTTTGATCCCGGAAAGGAGGACCGCCTGCTGCTGGCCTTCAGCGAGACGCACAACCGGGCGGCCGTCGACCGCCTGCTGGCCGCGATCGGAGATGCATCATGAACACCCTGCCCAGCCTGATATTCGAGCGCAGCCGGGACGGCAAGATCGGCTGCGGCCTGAACGATGCCAACGTGCCGGCCGAGGCCGCCCTTGACCGGGAGCTCCTGCGCCCGCCCATCGCCGATTTCCCCCAGGTTTCCGAGGTGGAGGTCGTCCGCCACTACATGGCCCTGGCGCGGTTGAATTACTCGGTCGACGCCGGCTTCTACCCGCTGGGATCCTGCACCATGAAGTACAATCCCAAGGTCAACGAGAAGATCGCGACCCTTGAGGAACTGCAGGCGCACCCCTATGCCCCGCACGATCTCGTGCAGGGCAACCTGGAGATCATCACCCGACTCGAGGAATGGCTGGTGGAGTTGACCGGGATGGCCGGATTCACCCTGGCCCCGGCGGCCGGGGCGCACGGCGAGTTCGCCGGCATGCTGATCATCCGCCGCTGCCTGCAGGAGCGGGGCGACCCGCGCAAGATCGTGCTGATCCCCGATTCGGCCCACGGCACCAACCCGGCCTCGGCCCATTTCGCCGGCTACGAGGCGCGACAGATCCCATCCAATGCCCGGGGGATCCTCGGGCGCAAGGAGCTGCGCGCCCACCTGGGGCCCGACGTGGCGGCGCTGATGATGACCAACCCCAATACGCTGGGTATCTTCGAGTCGGACATCGCCGCTATCGCCGAGGACCTGCACGCCAACGGTTCCTTGCTTTACATGGACGGCGCCAATTTCAACGCCCTGATGGGAGTGGTGCGCCCGGGCGAACTCGGGGTGGACGTCATGCACCTCAACCTGCACAAGACGTTCTCCACGCCCCACGGCGGCGGCGGTCCGGGATCGGGACCGGTCGGAGTGGCCGCTCCACTGCTGCCCTACCTGCCCGTGCCGCGGGTTCTGCGGGAAGGGGAGCGACTGAAGGTCGTGTACGACGACCCGCGCAGCATCGGCCGCGTGAAGAATTTCTACGGCCACTTCTTGGTCATGGTCCGCGCCCTGGCCTACCTGATGGCCCTGGGACGGGAGCATGTCGCCCGGGTGGCCGAGGACGCCGTGCTGAACGCCAACTACCTGCGCAAGAGGCTGGAAGGCCTGCTGGAACTGCCGTACCAGGCCCCCACGCTGCACGAGGTCGTCTTCAGCGACCAGGGTCTGCCGGTCAAGACGCTCGATATCGCCAAGCGCCTTCTCGACTACGGCTGCCATCCCTTCACCGTCTATTTCCCGCTCATCGTGCACGGGGCGATGATGATCGAGCCCACCGAGACCGAGAGCAAGGAAACCCTGGACGAGTTCGTCGGCGTGATGGAGACCATCCTGGGCGAGGCCCGGGATAATCCCGACCTGCTGCGCCAGGCGCCAACGCGGACGCCAGTGCGCCGCCTCGATGAAACGCTGGCCGCCCGCCGGCCGCTCCTGCGCTGGCGCAGGGGGGAGGACCATTGAGCGTACAGAAAGTCGTTCTGAAGCTTCAGGAGTTCTGGGCCGAGCGCGGCTGTGCTATCGTCTCGGGCTACGACAGCGAGGTCGGAGCCGGGACCATGACCCCGGACACCTTCTTCCGGGTGCTGGGCCGCCGGCCCTGGCAGGTCGCCTACTGGCAGCCGGCGCGCCGCCCGGACGACGGCCGCTACGGGCAGAATCCCAACCGGGTGCAGAAGCACAACCAGTTCCAGGTGATCCTCAAGCCCGCCCCCGGCGACGGCCAGCTCCTGTTCCTGGACAGCCTGATCTACCTCGGCGTCGACGTCCGCATCCACGACATTAAGTTCGACGACGACAACTGGGCCTCGCCTTCCCTGGGCGCCTGGGGGGTCGGCTGGCAGGTAATGTGCGACGGCCTGGAGATCACCCAGTTCACCTATTTCCAGCAGGCCGGCGGCGTCGAGCTCAACCCGAACTCGCTGGAGATCACCTACGGCGTCGAGCGCCTGGCCGGCTTCCTGGACGGCAAGAGCAACCTCTACGACCTGGACTGGGGCAACCGCGTCTCCTATGCCCAGCTGCGCCTGGAGGAGGAGCGCCAGTTCTCCCTGTACAACTTCGAGCTGGCCGACATCGACATGCTGCGCAACCTGTTCCTGCAGTACCAGAAGGAGGCGGAGAGGCTGCTCGACCACTCGCTCTACCTTCCGGCCTACGACTGCCTGCTCAAGTGCTCGCACACGTTCAACGTCCTGGACGCGCGCAAGGCCATCTCGGTCGCCGAGCGCACGGCGCTGATGGGCATCATGCGCAACCTGGCGGCGCGCATCGCCCAGAAATACATCCGGCAAAGCGAAGGGGAGGACCATGCCTGACCTGCTTTTGGAACTGGGGATCGAGGAGATCCCGGCCGGGGACGTCGCCGGCATTCGCGACCAGCTGCGGGAGCTGTTCCAGGCCCGCCTGGCCCAGGACCATATCCGTCACGGCGCCGTGGAGTGCGAAGCCACCAACCGGCGCCTGATGCTGCACGTGGAGAAGGTGACCGCCAAGACGGAAACCAAGGAGGAGACGGTGCTCGGGCCCGCCAAGCGCATCGCCCTCGACGAGCAGGGCCATCCCACCGTAGCCCTGAAGAAATTCTGCGAGCTCCAGGGCGTCAAGCTGACCGACGTGGTGGAGATCGAGACCCCCAAGGGCAAGTACCTGGGCATCACGCGCGTCGGCGGCGGCCAGGAGTCGGCCGTGCTGCTGGCGGCGGCGGTCCCGGCGGTCCTGGCGGCCCTGACCTTTTCCAAGACCATGGTCTGGAACGAGTCGCGCGTCCCGTTCATCCGGCCGCTGCGCAACATCCTGGCCCTGTTCGGCAACAAGCTCCTCGACGTCCAGTTCGCCGGCGTGCGCGCCGGCAACCGCGTCCCCGGGCACCTGCTGCTGTCCGACGCCTTTTTCGAGGTCAATTCCTTCCGCGACTATTTCGAGGGCCTGAGCAAGAACTT
Source organism: Candidatus Aminicenantota bacterium (assembly GCA_016934475.1). Taxonomy (GTDB): domain Bacteria; phylum Acidobacteriota; class Aminicenantia; order UBA2199; family UBA2199; genus UBA2199. The sequence continues at coordinate 10,646 of JAFGST010000267.1, forward strand.
CATCATCCTGCGGGCCGAGGAGAGGCGGAGCAAGATCCTGGCCGAGATCCGCGACGTCGAGGAGGAGCTGGAGCGCCGCGTGCCCTGCGTCGAGGACATGCTGGACTACTATGTGTTCAGCAACGAGTACCCGGTGGTGTTCAGCGGCGGCTTCGACCCCAAGTACCTCTCCCTGCCTCCGGAGATCATCACCGCCTTCATTACCCAGGAAAAAAAGCTGCTGCCGGTCGTCGACGGGGAGGGCCGGCTGACCCCGCATTTCGTCGGCGTGGCCAACATCCCCGACGAGAACCGCAAGGTCAGTGACGGCAACGAGAAGGTCGTGCAGGCCGCCTTCGAGGACGCCCAGTTCTTCTGGGAGACGGACCGCAAGGAGGACTTTTTCGCCCTGAAGGCGCGCCTGAAGAACGTCATGTTCCAGAAGGACCTGGGGACCTACCACGACAAGGTGGAGAGGCTGGCGGCGCTGGTCGACTGGCTGGTCAGCGAAACGCGCCACGACGAGCTGCGCGGCCATCTGCACAAGGCCGCCTTCAACTGCAAGAACGACCTTCTGACCCGCATGGTGCGCGAATTCCCCTCGCTGCAGGGCATCATGGGCGGGTTGTACCTGCAGGCCGCGGGTGAGGATCCGCAGGTCTGGAAGGCCATCTACGGCCATTACAAGCCCCGGAGCCTCGCCGAGGAAAAGTTGGAGGACCTGGGGGCGGGACTGCTGTCGATCGCCGACCGCATGGACAACATCGCCGCTTTCGTCAGCAAGGGCATCAAGATCTCCAGTTCCAAGGATCCCTACGGCATCCGCCGCGACGCCAACGCCCTCCTCAAGATCGCCGTCGATTTCGATCTGGACCTGGACCTGGAGCCCCTGGTGCGGCTGGCCGTCCTCCATTTCGCCAAGAACGACGCCGGCCTGGAGCAGGACGGAAAAACCATTCGCGAGCTGTTCATGGGCCGGATGGAGAGCTTCCTGAAGGAACACCTGAAATACCGCTACGACGTGGTCAACGCCGTCATGGCCCGGGGCGGCCTGGCCGTGCTCGACCAGGCGCTGCGGGCGCGCGCCCTGGCCACGCTGGCCGAGACCGGGCTGGCCGAGCCCCTGGGCGCCCTGCACCGGCGCCTGAAGAACATCTGCGGCGACAGCGAGCGCTTCAATTTCTCCGAGGGCACGCTGCGCGAGAAGGAGGAGATGATCCTTTCCGACGTCTTCAAGGAATCGAAGCCGCGCATCGACGACCTGGTCATGAAGAAGAACTTCCTGCAGGCCGCGTCGGAGCTCCTGGAGATGAAGCCGATCATTGACCGTTTTTTCGCTAACGTGCTGGTGATGGACAAGAACGAGTCCTTGCGCCGGAACCGCATCGCCCTGCTGCAGCGCCTCGACGAACTGATGTCGACGCTGGCCGACTTTTCGCTGCTGGTCGAGAGCAAATCAGGAGGAAAACCATGAAGGAAATACTGAGCGAGAACCTGCGCAACGTGGCCGTGGTCGGCCACGG
>JAFGST010000268.1 GCA_016934475.1 Candidatus Aminicenantota bacterium
ACGCCGCTGTAGCCCTTGGCCAGGACGTTGGCCCGCAGCAGCATGACGCCGCGGATGATGGCGGCCGGGAGAGAGGGACCGACTCCGGCCGCATGGCTGTGGATCAGGTTTCGCTGCAGCCGCTTGAGGTCCTTTTTTTCAATGCGGCGCTGGGCCAGAGCCCCGAAGCCGGTGTTGATCCCATAATAGGGCTTGTCGGTGTGCAGGAATTCCTCCAGGACCTGCCGGCAACCGACGATCTTTTCCTCCGCCTCCGGAGTCAGCTCCACCTTTTTCCGGCCGCGGGCGACCCTCTCGAATTCCTCCAGGGTCAGGCGGTCGCCGTCGATGCGTATGGCCATGGCTCACCAGCCGGCGAAGCGGGTGGAAAGCGTACCCATGCCGTCAACCGACGTTCTTCGTCGATCCCAGCAGTTCCAAGGAGATAACGTGCTTCTGGATCTCGTTGGTGCCCTCGTAAATCTGAAGCAGCTTGGCGTCGCGCATCATCTTTTCCACCGGGTATTCCTTCATGTAGCCGTAACCGCCGAAGAGCTGCACGGCGTCGACGGTGACCCTCATGGCCACGTCGGTGGCCATGACCTTGGCCATGGCCGATTCCTTGGAGGCCTTCAATCCATTGTCGAGCATCCAGGCCGAGCGATACACCATCAGCCGCGCCGCCTCGATCTCGGTGGCCATCTCGGCCAGCTTGAAAGCGTTGTGCTGGAAACTGGCGATGGGCCGGCCGAACTGGATCCGGGTCTGGGCGTACTTCAGGGCTTCCTCGAAGGCGGCGCGGGCCACGCCCACGCCCCCGGCGCCCACCGCCGGGCGGGCGTAATCGAGGGTCTTCATGGCGATGATGAATCCCATGCCCTCGCGCCGGATGATGTTGGCGGCCGGGACCTTGACCTCGTCGAAATAGATCTCGGCGGTGTTCGACGCCCGGTGGCCCATCTTGTTCTCGTGCTTGCCGATGGTGACTCCGGGGGTGTCCATGGGGACGATAAAGGCCGACAAACCGCGGGCGCCGCGGCTGCGGTCGGTCGAGGCGAAGACGACGCCGAGCTGCGATACGCCGGCGTTGGTGATGAAGGTCTTGGAGCCGTTGATGACGTACTGCTCGCCTTTTTTCACCGCCGTGGTCTGGATGGCCGCGTTGTCGGACCCGGCCTCCTTCTCGGTCAGGGCGAAGCAGGCAAAGGACATCGCCTCGGTGAGCGGGGTCAGGAACTTCTTCTTCTGCTCCTCGCTGCCGAAGAGGACGATGGGCGTGGTGGCCAGGGTGTTGGCCATGATCGAGGTGTACATGCCGGCGCAGCCCCAGGCGAGCTCCTCGCAGACGATGGTGTTGATCAGGGTCGATAATCCGGCGCCGTTGTACTCGGCCGGGATGCCCGAAATGAGAAACCCGGCCTCGAAGGCCTTGAGCATGATCTCGCGGGGAAACTCGTTCTTCTCGTCGAACTCGTGGGCGCGGGGGCGCATCTCCCTCTCGGCGAATTTATGGGTCTCCTCCTTGAAGGCCAGATGTTCTTCGCTCAGGGCAAAATCCATTTTTTTCTCCTTAGATTTAGATCTTGATGGTCTTGATCTCGTTCAGCACTTCCATGGCGCTCTGGAATCGCTGCTCGCGCTTCTTCTCCATGCACTTTTCGATGATGTAGCACATTTTCTCGGGAATGTCGCTGCGGTACTTCTTGATCGCCGGCACCGGATCGAACAGGTGCTGGTAGAAGATGTTCTCGCCCTTGAAGGGGACGTGGCCGGTGGTCAGATGGAACAGGCTGGTCCCCGACGAGTAGATGTCGGTGCGATGGTCGACCGGGATGCCCTGGATCTGCTCCGGCGACATGTAGTACGGCGTGCCGGTGATGACACCGCTTTCGCCCTTTTTCTGGTCGCCCAGGATCACGGCCAGGCCGAAGTCCATGATCTTGATCTCCTTCTGCTTGGTGATCATGATGTTGTGCGGCTTGATGTCGCGATGGATGATCCCCTTGCGGTGCGAGTAGTCGAGGGCCTTAAAGAGCTTGATGGCGATGAAGATGATCTGCGATGGGGAAAAGACCTTCTTGCGGCGGACGAGGTTCATGAAGTTCTCGCCCTCGATGTATTCCATGGAGATGAAATAGTCGTCCTTGATCTGTCCCACGTCGTAGACGGTGACGATGTTGGCATGGGTCAGCGATGCCGTGGAACGGGCCTCGGAGAAGAAGCGCTCCAGGTTGCGCCGGTCGGCGACCAGGGTCTTGTTCAAGATCTTCAGGGCCACCACGCGCTTCAGGACGGTGTCCTCGGCCTTGAACACCACCCCCATGCCGCCCTCGCCGATCTTCTCGATGATGCGGTAGCGCTCGCTGGAGTCCTCGCTGATCAGCTCTATTTCCTTGTATTTCTGTATCAGGTTCTCCACGTCCTTGATCTTCTGGTGCACGTCGCGGAAGGAGTAGTCCTCGGTCAGGATCAACTGGTAGATTTCGAACGCCTTCTTGAAGTTGCCGGCGTTCTCGTAGGCCTGGCCCAGGACGTAGAACCACTCGATGTTGGACTTATCGATCGGATTATCACCCAGGAGCTTTTCGATCTTCTCGATCACCAGCTGGGGCTTGCGGTTCTTCAGGAAGATGTTCGCCATGTGGGTGATGGCGGAGTTGAAATCGGGCGAGTCGAAGGGCACGAGCTGAAAATTGGCCAGCGCGCGGCGGTCGTCGTCCACCTTGATGAACGATGCTCCGGCCTTGAAGAATTCCTGGGCGTTCTCGTACAGCTCCCCGGCCTTCTGGAATTTGCCGTATTTCAAGGCGATGTTGGCCGCCATTTTCCATTCCCGGCCCATCTCGAACATCTTGGCCGCCTCTTCCTCGTTCCCGTCCTTGAGGTAGTTGTCGGCCGCCGCCAGGAAATTCTGGTTCATGAAGTAGCAATGGGCCGCCTTGGAAAATTTCTTGTCCCATTCAAAGAGCTCGGCGGCGCGCGTGTAGTCCTCCCCCTTCAGGAACCACTCGGCGGCTTCCAGGGTGTTGCCCTTGGCAAACGCGTTCTCGCCGCGCAGCAGGAAGGCGATTTTGGGCTGATCGAGCCGCTCGTAGGCTTCCGCGGCCCGGAGCGGCAGCTGCGCCCTCTCGAAATTCTTGGCGGCGTCGGAAAGCCGGTTCATCTTGAGCGCCAGCTCGGCGGCCTTCTCGAATTTTCCGTACTTGATCAGCAGGTCGTAGGCCTTTTCCAGCTCTTCCAGCTGCGTATAGAGGTCCACCGCCTTGAGAAGCTCCTGTTCCAGTTGCTTCGAGCTGTGGTAACCCACGGTCGTATCGAAACTGGTGATGAACCACTTTTCGAAGTTGGCGGCGGCCTTGCGCAGCTGGCCGCCCTTTTCGTATATATAGGCCGCTTTCTTGTAGAACCCCTTCTTTTCATAAATCTGGGCGGCCTTTTCGTACCGCTCGTAGTTGTAGTACAGCTCGGCCGCCTCCTGAAAGCGGTTGTTGTTCTCCAGGACGGTCCCGGCCGCCTCGACGTTCTTGCGCTTCAGCAACAGCTTGACCAGGTTGTCGCTGTTGCCGCTCTTCTTGTAGATCTCAATGGCCTCGCTCTCCTTGTTCAGCTTCTCCAGCAGCTCGCCCATGAGGTCGTATTCCTGGCCTTCCTCGTAGACCTGCAGGGCCTTCTTGTATTCGCCGATCTCTTCGTAGATCTTTCCCGACTTGAGGAACATGTTCTGGCGCCGCGCCCGCTTGGCGTCCCGCTCCATGTAGGCCTTCTTGGCCAGAAGGTAGAAGAAAGCCTCGAAGAAAGAGCGGTTCTGGAAGGCGGAGACCTTGGCCGTCTTCAGGATCTGGTAGATGATCTTCAGGACCAGCACCATGACGGCCACAATGATGGCCAGTTTGGCCAGGGGGTAATTCAGTATTTCGTCCATGCTCCGGAAAAAAGTATAACAAACCCGATGACAAAAAGCAATTTCAAATTGACTTTTGCCGCTCCAGCCCATATAATAAATGTAAGAACCAAGCGGAGTTCAAATGGACCCTCTTCTCGGTCACTACGCGCGCCTGGGAACGTTTTTGGACGTTTTTTTCCCTGGATTCCGCTCGGAAAAGCCCGAATTCAATAAGGAAAACGCCGATCGCCTGATCTCGGCCCTGATCCGCGTCCTGGACGCCCTGTTCAAGGCGGAAAACCTGGCGCGCCGCAAGAACCTGCAGCTGCCTCCGGGTGTGTCCTATTTTCCGGGCGACTTGCTCGCCCTCCTGGAGAACGTCATCGCCTACCTGCAGGCCTTTAATACCCAGGTCTTGAGCATGAGCAAGACCGAGCGCCAGACACTGGTGTTCATCCTGGAGAACATCGGCGACTACTTGAAAAACAGCGGTTCTTTGGCCGATGAGAGGGAGCGGAAGGGTGCGTTCACCGATTCCAAGTTCTGGATCGAGAACCTGTTCAAGCTCTTTGACCAGAAGATCAGCGGCGCGGTGACGGTCAACCGCCGGGTCAATCCCAAGAACCTCTTCGGGCCGGAGGAGGCCCTGCACGACGAGTTGATCTACGCCAATGCCACGGTGAGCTTCAGCCTGTTCCCTTTCGTGGCCGTCCAGCAGGGGCAGGTTCGTTTCCTGGCGGGCCTGAACGAGGGGGAAGCGCTGTTCAGGGACCTGGAGGGCTCCGGGAGAGCCCCCTCGCGGCTGGAGTCCGTTTGGCAGAAGACCGCCGAGTTCCTGCTGGCCAATTTCTGCTTCGCCGACCTGGAGCGCCTGCAAAAGGTCCTCCCGATGCCGGCGGGCGGATTCCTGGCCCACTGGCGCCAGGTGCAGGCGGCGCAGCGCAGCCAGCAGCTGAGGCAGTTCAACGAGAGCTTGCTGCAGCTGGAGGAGATCGCCTTCGAGGACTTCAACATGCCCCTGATCTATCTCCTGCAGATCCGCAACCTGGCCAGCCTGAACCGCGGCTTGGAGATGAAGCGCCTGCTGCAGAAGTTCCTGCTTTTCTATCCGTTCTACGCCGAGGGGCACGAGCGGATGGGCGACGTCTATGCCGCCGAGGAGAACAGCGAGCTGGCCCTGAGTTTCTACGAAAAAGCCCTGCTGATCTCCCAGAGCAAGGGCCTGGGAGAGAAGATAAAAAAGGTCAGGGACATCATTGACAAAAGCCGCACCAAGCCCGAGACCCAGAAGAACGACGCTTTCTTTGACATAACCGACACGGTGATCCAGAACGAAGAGCACATCATCGGCCGCGGCAAGGAGCTGCGGCAGATGATCGAGATCCTCATTTCCACCTCCAAGAGGAACCTGCTGCTGATCGGGGAACGCGGGGTGGGCAAGTCGACCTTGGTGCGCCTCTTGGCCCAGAAGATCATTTTCGGCGAGGTGCCGCCGGCGCTGAAGGAGAAAAGGATCAAGGAGATCAATTTTGTCGCCCTGCTTACCGGCTCCAAGTACCGCGGTCAGTTCGAGGAGAAGGTCCTGAAGCTCCTCCAGGAGTTCAAGAACCAGAACGCCATCCTGGTGCTGGAGGACATGCACCTGATGATGTCCACGGGGGCGGCGCGGGGAACCTCGCTGGACCTGGTTAACATCCTCAAGAATTTCCTGCGCGACAATTCCATCCAGGTCATCGCCACCACCGACTACGAGGAATACAAGAACACCATCGAGAAGGACAATTCCCTGCTGGGGTATTTCCAGAAGATCGTCGTCAACGAGCTGTCCCCCGAGGGGACGCGGCGAATCCTTAAGAACCTCGTCGGCCAGGTGGTCGCCACCGACAGCCTGCTGGTTTCCGGCCAGATCCTCGAGGACATCGTGGAGAGCGCCAAGCGCGACATCCGCGAGCGGAAGCTCCCCGACTCGGCCATCATGCTCCTCGAGCGCTGCATCGCCAAGGTCAAGCTGAAGAACACCCCGGTCGGCGGCGGCGCCCTGAAGATCGAGGAGGCCGACGTGCTGGAGGTGCTGGCCGACATCGGCAACCTCCCGGAGACCACCATCTCCATCTCCCTCAAGAGCCGCCTGGCCGCGCTCAAGGCCAATATCCTGAAGCGCATCGTCGGCCAGGACGAGGCGGTGGCCAAGGTGGCCTCATCGGTCATCACCTCGAAGCTGGGCTATGACGTCAAGAAAAACCGCCCCGACGGAGTCTTCATGTTCATCGGCCCCACCGGCGTCGGCAAGACGGAGACGGCCATCGCCCTGAGCGAAGCCCTGTACGGAAGCCAGGATTACCTGATCCGCATCGACATGTCCGAGTACATGGAGAAATTCACCTACTCGCGCTTCGTCGGCGCCGCCCCGGGGTACGTGGGCTATTACGACGCCAACCAGCTGACCGACAAGGTGCGGCTGAATCCGTATTCGGTCATCCTTCTGGACGAGATCGAGAAGGCCGACGCGCAGCTGCTGAACATCTTCCTGCAGGTGTTCGACGCCGGCCGGCTCACCGACGCCCGCGGCAATGTGATCGATTTCTCCAAAACCACCATCGTCATGACCTCCAATATCGGCACGTCGCTGTTCTCCAAGGCCGACCTCGGCTACAAGAGCAGCCCGGAGGGCTCGAGGGTCTCCCATGCCGTCCTGATCAAGTCCCTGAAGAAGTACTTCTCGCCCGAGTTCCTGAACCGGATCGACGAGATCGTCGTCTTCCACCACCTGCGGGACGGCGATATCAAGGCCATCATCGATATCCAGCTGAGCGATGTGCGCCGCGACCTGGAAAAGCAGGGGAAGGAACTGATCCTCGGGGACGACGTGCTGTCCCGCATCGCCGCCAAGGGCTACTCGCTTGAGTACGGAGCGCGCAACCTGAACCGGGTCCTGAAAAAGGAGATCCTGGAGAAGATCGCCTACCTGTCGCTGGAAAAGGAATGGGAGCACGCCCGTCACCTCGTCTGCCGCCAGAACGGGGATGAGATCGAGATCGTCCCCGAGCCGGAAGCCGAGGCCTTCTCCGCCGAACGCCTGCAGGCGAACGTCGAGGAAGAATAATCCCCGGCCCGTCGAGGGCCAGGACCAAGCCGTTCAGCCGGACAAGGAGAGCATCTGGTAGTATTCGGGCGGGGCCTCGCGGATGGCGATGCCGATCTGGTTGGAGGAATGGGTGGAGACCATGCGGGTGATCCAGCGCACATCGCCCTTCAGGGTGATGACCTTGCCGCCGATCTGAAGCTTGACGTCGACGTTCTGGCTTTGCGGCGGGCGGTTCATGGAGATCTTGATGCCGCTCCGGGAGATATCGACGACGATCGCCGGCTTGTCTTCCAGGCTGGAGAGGATACGTTTCTTGATGCGCATCTCCTTTCGTTTTTCCACTCGCCACCTCCCGGTCGCGCTTGTTCTCGACGCGTGATACCCATATTATAACTTCATTCGCCTCATTTTTCAAAATCACCCGCGGCGCGCCGGGTCGCGAGACCCTCGGCCAGCAGCACGAAGCCGGCCAGCAGCAGGACCAGGCAGGCCCCGGGGACGATGACCAGGGCCGGCCTGCTGAAGATGTGGCCGTGGCCGGCATCGATCAGGCCGCCCAACGTCGGCAGGCGTGGGTCCAGGCCCAGGCCGAGGAAATTCAAACTGGCTTCGGCCAGAATGACCGCGGCGATCGCCGAAACGGCATGGGTCAGCAGCAGCGGCCGCACGAGCGGCAGAACGTGGTCCCGGGCGATGCGCGCCGGAGAGGCGTTGAAACCGCGGGCGGCCAGGATGAAATCCTGCTTCTTGATCCTCAAGACTTCCCCGCGGACCAGGCGGGCGAATCCCACCCAGCCGCTGAGCGCCAGTGCGCCCACCAAGCTGACGATTCCCTGGCCCCAGAAAGCGATCAGCAGCAATGCCAGCAGGATGCCCGGGAACGCCAGGATGAAATCGGCCAGGCGCATGATGCCGGAGCCGAGCCATCCTCCGTGCCAGCCGGCCAGGAAACCCGCCGAGGTCCCGATCATCGCCGCCAGAACCACGACGGCCAGGGCGATGGCCACCGAGGCCAGGGTGCCGAAGGCCAGGCAGGAAAGAAGATCGCGGCCCAGGGCGTCGGTTCCCAGGACATGCGCCTCCGACGGAGGTTGCAGGCGCTGCCGGACATGCGTTTGCAGGTCGATGCCCCGAAATGCGACCGCCCCGCCCAGGACGAGGCCCAAGGTGGCCAGGATGATGACTCCCAGCCGGGATTGCCGGCTATCCTTGCCTTTTTCGATCATGCCGGGTGCGCGGATCGAGATGGGAATAGGAGAGGTCGACCAGAAAGTTGACCAGCAGGTACAGCGAGGCCATGACCAGGACGGTCCCCTGGATCATGGGGAAATCACGCTGGCGAACGGCGGTGACCAGCAGGGTGCCGATACCGGGCCAAGAGAAGACGCTCTCGACGATGATGGTTCCGCCGAGAAGGGCTCCGGTTTGCAGCCCGGCCAGGGTGACGATGGGGATCAGGGCGTTGCGCCCGATGTGCCGCCAATAAACGCGCTTCTCCGAGAGTCCTTTGCTCCGGGCCAAGAGGACGTAGGGCCGCTGCGCCTCCTCGCGCAGTGCCGTCCGCACCATGCGCGTCAGGAAGGCGCTGAGCGAAATGCCAAGCGTCAGGGCCGGCAGGACGAGGCATTCGATCCCGCCGCCCCCTGACACGGGAAACATCTTCAGCTGCAGCGCAAAAGCCATGACCAGGATCAGGGCCAGCAGGAAGGAGGGCGTCGCCAGTCCTCCGATGGCCATGATCGTAACCATTGTGTCCCAAAGGCCGGTCTTGCGGCGGGCGGCGAGGACGCCCAGCGGCAGGGATATCAGAAGCGTTATGGCCATGGCGGCCAGGGCCAGGCATGCCGTATTCGGCAGGTATTTCGTTATCGTGCGCAGGACGGGCCTGCGGTCGACCAGGGAATCCCCAAGATCCAGGATCGCCAGCCGGCCGACGAAGTGAACGTACTGGCTGAAAAGGGGTTGGTCCAGCCGCAGCGAGCGGCGCAGCCGCCGGATATCTTGAGCGCGGGGGCGGCTGCCGAGGAGCGAAACCAGCGGATCCCCGGGAACGGTCCGGACGAGGATAAAGACCAGGGTTCCGGTCGCCCAGATGAACGCCAGGAATTCCGCCGTACCCTTAAGCAGACGCCCCTTCATCTGCGGATTCCGTGCTTCTTGAGCTGGTTGAACAGGGCCATGCGGCTGATTCCCAGCCTGGCCGCCGTGCGGCCCATGTGCCAGGAATGCTCGTCCAGCGTCTTCCGCAGCAACGTCCGTTCGCACTCGTCCCGGGCGCTCTTCAGGCTCCCGCCGCCGGGAGCCGACGCCTCGGGCATCTCCAAATCGGGATCGAAGGTGATCAGCTGCTTGATTCTGGCTTCCAGTTCACGCACATTTCCCGGAAAGTCGTCGTTGCGAAACATGGCGCCGATGGCACGCAGCTTGCCGTCCTCCTGGCCGGGATAGCCGAATTTTTTCAGGAAATGGTTGATGAGCAGCGGGATGTCCTCCCGGCGCTCGCGCAGAGAAGGGACATGAATTACGAGGTCCTGCAGTCGGTAGAACAGGTCTTCGCGGAAAAGGTTCCTGTGGATGAGCTCACCCAGGTCCTTGTTGCTGGCGGAGATCAGGCGCACGTCGATTTGGATCGTCTTGTTCTCCCCCAGGCGGCGGATTTCCCGCTCCTGCAGCGCCCGCAGAAGCTTCGCCTGAAGGGCGAGGGGCAGATCGGCGATCTCGTCCAGGAACAGGGTTCCGCGGTCGGCGGCCTCCAGCAGGCCGACGCGGTTCTCCGCGGCACCGCTGAACGCTCCCTTGCGGTAGCCGAACAACTCGGCTTCCAGCAGCGTCTCCGGGATCGCGCTGCAGTTGATCGCGACGAA
>JAFGST010000269.1 GCA_016934475.1 Candidatus Aminicenantota bacterium
ATGGCTGGGGCATTCGGCCCTGAAGATCGAGGGCAGCCGCACGGTTTTCATCGATCCTTTCCTGAGCGGCAATCCCGTCGCCTCCCTGCGGGCGGAGGACATCGACAAGGCCGACGTGGTCGCGGTCAGCCACGACCATGGCGACCACACCGGCGACAGCCTCGCCATATGCCGCAGGACCGGGGCTACACTGGTCACCCTGCACGAGATCGCCGTGGCCGCCCAGCAAAAGGGGATCAAGGTCGAGGGCGGCAACATCGGCGGCACGATGCACGTGGACGGCGTCGACGTCTCGTTGGTGCCGGCATTCCACAGCGCCGGCATGGGAGGGACGGCGAGCGGAATCGTCGTGGCCATGGACGGCAAGACCGTCTACCACGCCGGCGACACGGGGCTGACCCTGGAGATGCAGCTCATCGGCGAAATGTACCGCCCCGACATCGCTTTCCTGCCCATCGACGGCCGCTACACCATGACGCCGCGCCTGGCCGCGCGGGCCGTCGAGCTCCTGCATGTTCCGCGCGCCGTCCCGATCCATTTCAACACCTTCCCGCACATTCAGTCGTCTCCCGAGGAATTCAAAAAACGGGTTGGAGCCGCCTGCGAGGTCGTCATCCTCGCGCCGGGAGAAGCGATCGAACTGTAGATGCCCTACATCATCGACGGCAACAATCTGATCGGCTGCGCCCCCGAGTTCTCGCTCGGCGACCCGGAGGCCCGCGGCAAGATGATCACGCTGGTCAAGAGATTCCAGGAGAGCAAGAACACCAAGGTGACGCTGGTCTTCGACGGCGAGCCCCAGGGCGGCGATGCCCGCCAGCCCATCAACTCCAAGCTGACGGTGGCCTATCCGCGCATCGGGCTCAGCGCCGACGACGAGATCAAGAGGATCCTGGAAAAGTACCAGCACGTCAAGGAGACGGTCCTGGTCACAACCGACCGCGAGCTGAAATCCTTTGCCAAGGAAAAGGGCGTGCGCACGGTCAACTCCATCGAGTTCTTCTACACCTTGAAGAAGGTGTCGGTCTCCCAAGGGCACAAGGAGGAGACCCTGAAGCGGGTGAACGCCCGCGTTTCGCAGAGCGAGGTGGAGCAGTGGCTGAAGATCTTCAACGGCGAATAGCCTGATTTTCCTCCGCCTTCCGGCACCCGGGGAGCACCGGGATCAGATGAGGTGAAACTCCATGGCCTTCATCACCGCCTGGGTGCGCGTCTTGACCTCCATCTTCCTGAAGATGTGGTGGATGTGGGTCTTGATGGTTTTCTCGCTCAAGAAAAGTATCTCGCTGATGGCGCAATTGGTCAAGCCTGAGGCCAGGGCCTTCAGGATCTCGATCTCGCGCGGGGTCAGGCCGAACTGTTCGGCCGGTCTTTCGTATTGGGGCCGGGCATCCTCCAGCAGCTCGCTGAGCAACCGGTGCGAGAGCTCGCGGCTGACCCAGATCTGTCCGCCCAGGATGCCGTCCAGCGCCTTCTTGAGGTTGGCGCGGCTGATGCTGGGAGGCAGAAAGCCCTTGACCCCGTGGCGCAGCAGCTCCTTTTTCCTCTCGTCGCCGCAGTCGCAGTTGATGCAGACCACCTTGGCGTTGGGGAAGAGGATCTTGATGCGGCCGAAGAACTTCTCCCCGTCCCGCATGGCCTCCTGGTTGCAGGACGAGCAGACCAGCAGCAGGGCCGCTTCCAGGTTGAAGTCGCTTTTCTTGATGTATTCCCAGGAAGGGTAGGTGTGCAGCAGGCGGTATCCTGGATTTTCCCGGAAGAAATTCTCCAGGCCCTCCCTGACCAGCTGGTGGTGGCCGAGCAGGACGATGCCGGACCGGTCCTCGCCGCTCTGCCGTCGCCGGGCGAGCTGACGCTCCCGGTCCTGCACGGCGGCCCGGATCTTTCCCAGGATGGCCTCGTTCTCGGTCGACTTGGAGATGTAGTCGAAAATCCCCGTTTTCATGGCGTCGATGGCGCTCTCGTAAGTGGGATAGCCGGTGATGACGATGATGCGCAGGAGGTCGTCCAACGACTGCAGGGCGGACGCCAGGCGCAGCCCGTCGGTGTTCTTGAGGTGCAGGTCGACCAGGCCTACGGCGATCTCCTCCTTCTGGATTATGCTCCGGGCCTGCTCCTCGTCGCCGGCAGTGAAGGCCTTGAATCCCTCGCTCTTCAGCCAGAGCTGCAGGCTCTTCAAGACCTCGGGATCGTCGTCGACGATCAGCACGCGCGTTTTGTCATTCATGGACCGCTCCTCGCCGCTGCGGCAGCGTGATGACCAGGTGGGCCCCGGGGCCGGGTCCCTCCTCCAGGGTCATGGCGCCGCCGTGCCTCTTGATGATATGGTAGGAAATGTACAGCCCCAGCCCGGCTCCCTTCTCCTCCTTGGAAGTGTTGAAAGGCTCGAATATCCGCTGTTGGATCAGGGCCGGGAAGCCGGGGCCCGTGTCGCGGAAATGGATTGCGTAATTATCCCCGGTCCGCTCCACCTCGATGTGAATCTGCCCGCCGCCGCCCATGGCCTCGCTGGCGTTTTTCATCAGGTTCATGAAGACCTGCTGCAGGCCGTCCGGGTTGCAGCGCAGCGGCATCTCCTTTTCCCTCTTCTTCCAGGAGACGGCGGTGCGGCCGATCTGCCCGCCCAGCTTCAGGACGTCGTGGGCCGTGCCCAGGATCAGGCCGATGTCGCTCTCCTGGAAGGACTCCAGGTTCACCTTGCCGTAATCCAGCAATTTTTTCGTGATCTTGCGTACGCGCCGGATCTCCTTCTCGGCCAGGGGCAGGACTTCGCCGACGTCGCCCCCGGCGTCCTTCAGCTGTCCGCGGATGACGGCGATCGAGTTGGAGATGGCGAACAGGGGATTGTTGATCTCGTGGGCGATGTTGGCCGCCAGCCTGCCGGTGGCCACCAGCTTCTCGTTCATGACCAGCCGGTTCTCCATCTGCCGCTGGCGGGCGCTCTCGTTCTCCAGGCGCTCCAGCATCGTGTTGATGTCCCTGCTGAGTTGGGCGATCTCGTCGCGGCGCTTCTCGGGGATGCGGATGGATAGGTCCTCGAAGGTGGTGATGTCGCGGGTCCGGCGCGAGATGTCCTTCAGGCGCCGCAACAGCAGGCGCTCGGTGAAGAAGTAGAAGAGCAGCCCGACAAGGAAAAGGCTGAACAGCAGTGAATGCAGGAAGATCAGGCCGGCTCTCCTCTGGAGGCGGAAGAGGGTGCCGTCGGCGTCCACGCGGATGATATAGGCCGGCCGGCCGGAGTCGTCGCCGTGGACGATGAACAGGCGAAGGAGGTTACGGGTTTCCTTCAGCAGGAACTTCTCATCGAGGAGACGCCGCGCCTGTCCGGCATCGAGTCCGGCGGCCGGCTGCCCGGGCAGGAGCAGATCGGTCCGCTCCTGGATGGCGGCCCCGATGCGCTCGTTGAAGGCGGCATCGACCAGGCGGCCCATCAGCACGCGGCCGTTCATGGGGCCGCGGGCGTCGCTGTGCAGGATTGGCGCCGAGACCAGGATCAGCGGGCCGTGCTCGGTGAGGCATATGTGGCTGCGCACGCCGGGATGCTCAAAGGAGCGGGTCAGCGCCTCCCAGAACGACCGGTTCTGCGCCTTGCCCGGCATGACGCGGATCGGATGCAGCGGCGAGCGCAGGTAGCCCTCGTGGTAGATCACCTGCCGCCTCTTGTTCAGGATGACGACCAGGTTGAGGTCGTACTCGGGGATGACCGCCGCCGGCATGGACTGGGATTCGAACTCCCGGGTCGGTTTCTCGGCGTACTCGTACATGCCGTCCCAGGCCGCCCAGTTGAAGCAGATGGTGGCCATGCGCTGCTTCTCGTTCTGGATCACCTGGGAGATGCGCGAGATCACCTTGGTGATGAAGACCTGCTTCTCATGGTTCTCCGAACGGGCGATGGTCACGCGGCTGAGCCAGATGTACAGGAGAGAAAAGAACAGTGCCAGCCCGGCGACGAACAGGGCCAATTTGCCTTTCAAGGTCATCGCGGGAATTATATTCTTGCCGTCTGGGGAATACAACTTTGGTTGTATGGGAACGCCCCGGCCCGGGAGGCGGTTGATTTTTATTTTTTTGTTCTGTATCATGAAAAAAGGAGGTTTGCATGGAAGAAAAAACCTATATTCCCGCCGATGTTCCCAACGGGGCGGTCAACGAATACTTGAGCAACTACGACGAGATAACCCTGGGATCGGGGCGCCTGATGCTGTTTGCCGGCGACCAGAAGATCGAGCACCTGAACGACGACTTCTTCGGCGAGGGCATCGCCGCCGACGACGCCGATCCGGAGCACCTGTTCCATATCGCCGACCAGGCCGAAATCGGCGTCTTCGCCACCCAGCTGGGCCTGATCTCCCTCTACGGCAACGACTATCCTGACATCCCCTACCTGGTCAAGCTAAATTCCAAGACCAACCTGGTCAAGACGGCCCAAAGGGATCCCCTGTCCACGCAGATGATCGACGTGCGCCAGGTGGTGGAGTTCAAGAAGAGCACCGGGCTCAACATCCTTGGGGTCGGCTACACCGTCTACCTCGGCAGCGAGTTCGAGAACGCCATGATCCGCGAGGCGGCCCAGGCCGTGCACTGGGCCCACCACCACGGCCTGGTCACGGTGCTGTGGATCTACCCGCGCGGCAAGGCGGTCAAGGACGAGAAGGCTCCCGAGCTGATCGCCGGAGCCACCGGCGTGGCCGCCACCCTGGGCACCGACTTCGTCAAGGTCAACTACCCGAAGAAGGAGGGGCAGAAGCAGGCCGAGATCTTCAAGCAGGCGATCCGCGCGGCGGGGCGGACAAAGGTGGTCTGCGCCGGCGGCTCCAGCATGGATCCCAAGGGATTCCTGCAGCAGCTGCACGACCAGATCTTCATTTCCGGCGCCTCGGGTAACGCCACCGGCCGCAACATCCACCAGAAGCCCCTGGACGAGGCCGTCCGCCTGGCCAACGCCATCACGGCCATCACCGTCTACGGCAAGTCGGTCGACGAGGCCTTTCGGGTCTACACGGCCAAGGAGCCGCGCAACTGAGTTGCGGTTATCCCTTTCCCCGTCGTCCGCTCGCAAGCGGGACAGAACGGCGGCATGAATTTTTCCCGCCGCGTGTCGGGCCCGCGCGTTGCCGCGATTCTCCCGGGACGGCCCTTATTTCATACTGGCCAGCATGCGTTCGACCACATTAAAGCCGTTCTTCACTGTCTTCTGCAGCAGGTCGATTTTTTGCTCAATGCGCACCTGCCGCTGCTCCATGGCGATGAGCCTCTCCTCCAGGGAGGCGCTCACCTCGTAGACGTCGTTCACGGTCGCCGCCCGGTTCAGGACCCGCTTCTTGGCCACGGCGCCGCGGTACTCCCCGGTCTGCGCGGCGATCCCGCCGCCGATGAAGACGACCAGCACGGCGCACAGCAGCACGCCCAAGATAATGCCCCGCCAAATGTTTTTTTTGTTCTTCATGTTGTTCCTCCCTTGCATGTCTCCCGAAAAACTAGCACAATCTCCCTGTTTTTGCAACGCGCGCTTGCAGAAAAGGATGCAGGCGACAGCGCTCCCGGCGATCCCTAGCGCCCCTGCATTAAGAATTCATGCATGGAGCGGGCCGCGATGCGCCCGGCGCCCATGGCCAGGATGACCGTCGCCGCTCCGGTCACGATGTCGCCTCCGGCCCACACCCGCTCCTTCGAGGTCCGCCCCGTCACTTCGTCGATGGTGATGGTCCCCTTGCTGCTGCAGGCCAGGTCGGGGGAGGTGCCGGGAATGAGGGGATTGGGGCTGTTGCCGATGGCCACGATGCAGGCGTCCATGGGAATCCTGAACTCGGAGCCGCTGACCGGAACCGGCTTCCGCCGGCCCGATGCGTCGACTTCGCCGAGCTCCATCTGCTGGCATTCGATCTCCCTCAACCAGCCGCTTTCATCCCCGAGCAGCCTCAGGGGCAGAGTGAGCAGGCGGAATACGATTCCCTCCTCCTCGGCGTTCTCGACCTCCTCCAGGCGCGCCGGCAGCTCGTCGCGGGAACGGCGGTAGACAATGCTCACTTCCTCCGCTCCCCGGCGCAGGGCGGTCCGGGCGCAATCCATGGCCACGTTCCCGCCGCCGATGACCGCTACCCGCCGGTGGGCCTTGACCGGGGTGTTGGAGCCAGGGAAGCGATACCCGCCCATCAGGTTCATCCGCGTCAGGTACTCGTTGGCCGAGTACACTCCGTTCAAATTTTCGCCGGGAATGTTCATGAACCAGGGGAGACCGGCGCCGGTGCCGATGAAGACGGCATCGAAGCGCTCCAGCAGCTGGTCCAGCGAACACGTCTTGCCCACGACGTAATTGGGGATCACCTTGACTCCCAGCGACTGGATGTACCTGATCTCCCTGCGCACGACGGCCTTGGGCAGCCGGAACTCGGGGATGCCGTAGGTCAGGACGCCGCCGGCCTCGTGCAGGGCCTCGAACACGGTCACGTCGTGTCCCAGAAGGATCAAGTCGCCCGCGACGGTGATGCCCGCGGGCCCGGAGCCCACCACCGCGACCCGTTTCCCGGTGGGCGCGGCCGCGGCGGGGATCTCGATGCGGTCCTGAACGGCCTCCCACTCGGCGGCGAAGCGCTCCAGCCGGCCGATGGCCACGGGTGCCCCCTTCTTGTTAAGGATGCAGCTTTTCTCGCACTGCTCCTCCTGGGGGCAGACCCGTCCGCAGATGGCCGGCAGGCAGTTTTTTTCCTTCAGGATGCGTATGGCGGCGGCGAACTCCCCCTGGGCGATCTTGCCCACGAAGCCGGGGATGTCGATCTCCACAGGGCAGCCCGAGACGCAGAAGGGCTTCTTGCACCGCAGGCAGCGCCGGGCCTCCCGGGCGGCCAACTCGGTGGAATAGCCAAGCGCCACCTCCTCGAAGTTGCTGCGGCGGACGTGCGCGGGCTGCTTGGGCATCTCCTGGCGCTCCAGGTCCAGCGTCTTGCCGTCGCTCATGGGTGTCGTCTCCCGCATCCGGAGTCGTGGACCAGGAAGGCCTCCTCGTCGACGTACTGCTTCCGCCGCTTCAGCAGCTCCGCCCAATCCACCTGGCGGCCGTCGAAATCCGGACCGTCGACGCAGGCGAACCGCGTCTTTCCGTCGACGGTCACCCGGCAGACCCCGCACATTCCCGTTCCGTCGATCATGATCGGGTTCAGGCTGACGATCACCGGGACGTCGAAGCGGGCCAGCTCGATGGACGCCTTGTAGATCAGGAAGGTGCAGCCGTTGACGAAGATGCGCTGCGGAACGATGGCCTCCTCGCGCAGGACATCGGCGATCCGGCCTGCATGTCCCTTGATGCCGGCGCTGCCGTCCCGGGTAATGAGGAAAAGCCGTTGGCAGTAGGGGGCCAGCCTCTCCTGCCAGTAGTGAAGATAGCCGCTTCTGGCTTCCATGAAGGCAATCACCCGGTTCCCCTTTTCGTGGAGGGCGCGGATGGCCGGGAAAAGGGAGCCGATTCCGTAGCAGCCGCCGATGCAGGCGACCGTGCCGAAGCGGTCGAGCGCGGTGGGCCGACCCAGGGGCCCCACAACGGTGGGGATGCGATCGCCGGGCATCAGCGCCGCCAGTCTTCCCGTGGAGGCCCCCACTTCCATGAAAATGACCGTCAGGGCGCCGCTGGCGCGGTCCCAGTCGGCCACCGACAGGGGCAGCCTCTCCCCGTTCCCGTCGGCGCGCACGATGACGAACTGGCCCGGCTCGATCACCTTCGCCACATCCGGAGCGAGAACGGTGAGCTGATGCAGGTTGGGAACGATCATCTTGCGCTCCAGCACGTCAAACATGGCGCCTCCCAGGCGGGGGATTTTCGCTTCCGGCTCCGGGGGCGATCTCCACGGCTTGCGGATTGTCGGTTCCGCCGAAGAACCGATCCGACGGCCGCAGTAAAACGAATCCCGGCGGCACGATTTTCCGAATGGCGACGGCGAGTGACCGCTCCTGGCGGGCGGCCCGCATGACCACGGCTTTGCCGTCGGAAACCCCCATCCGCTCGGCATCCGCGGGATTCATGATGAGGGTGTCCTCGGGAGCGATCGCGGCCATGCCCGGAACGATCCGGCTCAGGCTGGTCCCGTGATAGATATGCGGCGTCCTCTCCTGTAAAAGCGAGAACACCCCCCGGGATCGTGCGCGCGCGCGGCGTTCGGCCGGCGGCTTCCCCTTGCCGCGTGCGGGGAGGATCACTCCCGGCGGGTCGGGGATCCGGCGCGCTATCTCTTCCGGAGAGGGAGGGAATCCAGGCAGGTCCATGGTGGCGGCGATGCGCGAGAAAATCTCCTGATGGGGGAGTGACTCCCCTCGCGGTGGCACCGCCCTGGCGAATGTCTTTCGCCTGCCGGAGCCGTCATGGCAGGAACCGGACACCTCGCCGAAAGTGGCGGCCGGGAGAAGCAGGTCGGCCCGCAGCGCGTCCGGCGGCGGGAAGGCCCCTTGGTGGATGATCGTCTTGACGTTCGGCCGGCTGTCGAAGGGCTGGTCGCCGACCAGGTAGAGGGTGTCGACGGTCCCCTCGCGGATGCGGGCCGTGACGTCCTCGGTCGCTTCCGCCGCGACCAGGGAGAGAAGCCCGGGCAGGTTGCCGTGGACGTGCAGCGCGAGCAGACGGGCTTTGGCCAGGACGGCGATTCTCTCGATATCGGCCAGGAGCCGCTCGGCCGCGCTCAGGTTCAGCAGCTCGCCGGACAAGACGATGACGGGAGCCGTGGCGCCCCGCAGGCTGGCAACGAGCGCACGGATGTCGGCGGGGCCGGCGCCCTTGCCCGACAGCCCGCTCGCGAGCCGCTGGAAAAAGAGCCACTCTTCCCCCGGCGGCGGCGACAGCCGCTGGGAAGCGAAGCGCGACGTCGTGTCGGCCAGCCAGCCGACCTGGATGTACGGAATCCCGCGCGCGGCCAGACGCTTGACGGCGAGCGTGAAGGGCGCGAAGTTGTGATTGCCGCCGACGAAGACGGAGAGAACGAGGTCGGCGGAATCCTCCATCTCCTTTGCCGTGGGACTGCCCTGGCCGAGGGACAGGAAGGATGCCATCGGCCGGGTCAGCGCGGAAGAGGTGATGTGGCCGGCAAGGTTCGCGCGCTGGAGGAACAGGCTGGCCGCGGCGATCTCCTCCAGGGTCAGGTGCGGCGACAGGAACACCGCCGTGCGCGCGGGATCGCCGCGCTCCAGGATGGAGCCGGCCTGGCGGGCGGCTTCCTCCCACGAGATCACGCCCAGGCCCTCGGGGAAACGCCGGCGCGGCGTCAGGCTGCGCCGGGGATGGTTCACCCATTCGCTCAGGCAGAAGCGCCCCTTGACGCACAGTTCTCCGCCCGACTGCCTGGGATCTCCCGGCGGCAGGGTGCCGACGATCTTTTCTCCCGCGCGGACGACCTGGATATCGCAGGCCATGCTGCAGAGAGGGCAGACGGAATCCTGGAAGGACGTGGCGCCGCCGTGCCATTTCCGGTTCTTCTCGGCCAGCGCCCCGGTGGGGCAGACCGAAACGCAGGCGCCGCAGAATTCGCAGTTCGCCTCTAGATGCGACTGGCCGAAGGCCGGCCCGATGGTGGTCCGCCGGCCCCTCTGGCGGAAGGCGATGATGGAGCTGTGGCGTTGTTCCTGGCAGATGCGCACGCAGCGGCCGCAGTAGACGCACAGGTTGTAATCATGGTCGAAAAAGGGATCCTGGGTTTCCACCGGCATGTCCCGGTAGCAGACGGGGAAGGTGATATCCCCGATACCGAGGGACTGGACGACGTGCTGCAGCTCGCAGTCCTCGTCCTTGGGGCACCAGCGGCAGCCGGTCGTAATGCCCACCTTGCGGATGGTCACCTGAAAATCGCGGCACTCATCGGCCTCGTCGCAGATGAGGCAGGCCGATGGATGCTCGCTCAGCATCAGCTGGAGGATCTCCCGCCGCATCTCGGACAGCGTCTTGGTCTGCGTGCGCACGACCATGCCGTCCTCGGCCAGGGTAGTGCAGGAGGTCGGATAGCCACGGATCCCGTCCACCTCCACGATGCACAGCCGGCATCCCCCGTAGGGCGTCAGCTCGGGATGGGAACACAGGTGGGGGATATAGATGCCGTTGGCCTCCGCGACCTGGAGGATGGTGGCCGGGCCCGCGATCTCCACGGCGCGGTTGTCGATTCTGAGCTTCATGACTCCCCCCGGGTGCGGATGGCGATGGCGTTACCGGCGATGGCGTCGAAGCGGCAGATTTCAAGGCAGGCACGGCACTTGATGCACTTTGTCTTGTCCAGGTTGTGCGGCTCCGAGCGCGGACCGGAGATGGCGCCGGTGGGGCAGACGCCGACGCAGCGCTGGCAGCCGGTGCACTTATCGGGGATCACGTAGTATTCGATGAGGGAGCGGCAGACCAGCGCCGGGCAGTACTTGCCGACCACGTGCTCCACGTACTCATTGCGGAAGTAGCGCAGGGTGGTCAGGACCGGGTTGGGCGCGGTTTGTCCCAGGCCGCACAGCGAGGTGGACTTGACGGTCCGGGCCAGGGACTCCAGCTTGTTCAAATCGTCGATCTCGCCTTCCCCCTTGCAGATCCGCTCCAGGAT
Source organism: Candidatus Aminicenantota bacterium (assembly GCA_016934475.1). Classification (GTDB taxonomy): domain Bacteria; phylum Acidobacteriota; class Aminicenantia; order UBA2199; family UBA2199; genus UBA2199. The sequence goes on from JAFGST010000269.1 coordinate 10,554, forward strand.
CTCCACCATGTGCCGCGTGCCCACCCGGCAGGAGGTGCACTTGCCGCACGATTCCCTCTGGATGAAGTCCAGGAAATAGCGGGCGACGTCGACGACGCAGGTGTCGCGGTCCATGACGATCAATCCCCCCGAGCCCATGATCGACCCGGCGGCGGCCAGGGATTCGTAGGTGACCGGGGTGTCCAGGAGCTCCTCGGGCAGGCAGCCGCCCGACGGCCCGCCGGTCTGCACGGCCTTGAAGGTCTTTTGCGGCCCTCCGCCGATATCCTGGATGATCTTTCGCAGCGGGGTTCCCAAGGGGACCTCGATGAGCCCGGTCCGCCTTACCTTGCCGACGAGGGAAAACGTCTTGGTCCCAACGTTGCCCTCGGTGCCGAACTGCCGGTACCAGGTTGGGCCGTTGCGCAGGATATGGGGAACGGTTCCCAGGGTCTCCACGTTGTTGATCACCGTTGGAGCTCCGAACAGCCCGGAGCTGGCCGGGAACGGCGGCTTGGTCCGCGGCATGCCTCGCTGGCCCTCGATGGACTGGATCAGGGCTGTCTCCTCGCCGCAGACGAAGGCTCCCGCTCCCTCCTTGATCTTCAGGTCGAAGTGGAACGCGGAGCCCAGGATGCGTCGCCCCAGCAGGCCGTTCTCCTTCATCTGCCGGATGGCGGTTTTCAGCCGCTGGATGGCCAGGGGGTATTCGGCGCGGATATAGATGGTCCCCATGGAGGCGCCGATGGCGTAGCCGGCGATGAGCATGCCCTCGAGGACGGAGTGCGGGTCGCTCTCCAGCAGCGAGCGGTTCATGAAGGCCCCGGGATCCCCCTCGTCGGCGTTGCAGATGATGTAGCGCGGCTCCCGGCCCGTCTCGCGGCAGATTTGCCATTTTTTCCCCGTGGGGAAGCCGGCGCCGCCGCGGCCGCGCAGACCCGATTGGGCGATCGCCTCGATGACCTGGTCCGGGGACAACTCCAGGGCCTTCTGCAGTCCGGAATAGCCGTCCCGGGCCAGGTAGTGGCGGATGTTCTCGGGATCAATGAAGCCGCAATTCTTCAGGACGATGCGCACCTGGTGCTTCAGCATGGGCTGGGCGAAGAATTCAGGCAGATCGTCGCAGGGAGCGTCGGCGAAATGCCCGACGGCCAGGTTGCGGACGATTTCCCCCCGCCGCAGGTGCTTCTCGATGATCATCTCGGCCTTGGCCGGATTCACGTTGCCGTAGGAGATGCGCGGTTTGCCGAAGGCGGCGATATCCATCAGGGGCTCCAGATAGCAGGGCCCGATGCAGCCGACGTCGACCAGCTGCGCCGCGATGCGGTGCTTCTTCACCATGGCCAGTACGGTCTTCCGGACCTCCTCGCTGCCGGCGGCCCGGCCGCAGGACGCCATGCCCAGGTAGATCCGCGCCCGGTCCGGGTGATGCAGGGCCTGCCACTCTGCCCGGCTGCGCTCGGCCAGCGCCTTCAGTTTATTCATATTTTTCAAGCAGCTCCTTGATCTTGATCACGGCCATGTTGCCGTAGATGTCCCCGTCGATCTTGACCACCGGGGCCAGGGCACAGCAGCCGAGGCAGGCCACGGCCTCGAGATCAAAGCGGCCGTCCGCGGTGCACTCGCCGGTCTGGATCTCCAGGTGCCGTTCCAGGGCCTCCAGAAGGATTCCACCGCTGCGCACGTGGCAGGCCGTCCCGAGGCAGACGGTGATGCTGTGCCGGCCCTTGGGGATGAAGCGGAATTGGGAATAAAAGGAGGCCACCCCGAATATCTCGTTCTCGGTCAGCTTCAGGAACCGGGAGATCCGCTCCACCGCCTGCGGAGAGATGTAGCCGAAGGCCTCCTGGGTCTTCTGCAGGATGGGGATCAGGCTCCCGGCCTCGACCGGGAACTCCTTGAGGATCGATTGCATCGGCTCGCGCATCGGTTCCATTTCGTTTCCCGCCTCCTCAGCGTCTCTTTCTCAGGAGAAAAAAATGCATTCGGTGACATCGGCCTCCCCCCGCGCGCAGTCCTCGGCGAACGCGGCGCAGGACGGCGAACCGCAGAGGCCGCAATCCTTCTGCGGCAGCTTCATCAGGATGCGCTCCTTCTGGCGCAGCTTCTTGATCGACACGGTGATGTCGCCGTCGATGGCCCGGGTCGGACGAGGAAGGATCGGGTGCTCCATGAAATAGTATCTTTTCTGGTAGCGCTTCAGGATCCCCGCCTTGTCCAGCTTTTCCGGATAGTGGAAGGCCTTCTCCATCAAGATGGAGGTATGCCGGGCGATATACGGGTTTTCCACGCAGTAGGCACCGGAGACGCACCCCTGCATGCAGGCCAGGGCCTCGATGAAATCGACGTTGCGCAGCCTGGAATTCTCGATGTCGTCGAAGATCTTCTTCGCGTGGCTCAGCCCGGCGACCGAGAGGCAACGCTCCGGGCCCAGGGCCTGGGACAGGTTCCCCAGGATGCCCCAATCCCTGCCGTAGTTGAATCTTCCCTCGGGAATGACCGGGGTACTCTCCCTGATCTTGAAGATCTCCGGCAGCAGGAGGTTGTAGATCTCCTTGATGGGGATGGCGCCGTCGATCCAAGAGTGCTCCTTCTCGGCGGGCTGCTTGATGGACACGATCTTGGCCGGGCATTGGGATATGTAGATCGTGCCGATTTTCTCCTTGCGGATGCCTAGTTTCCGGGCATAGGCGCGCTTGGCCTCCTTGGCGGCGATCTCGAGCGGCACGTCCAGGGGCTCAATGTGGTTGACCAGGTTGGGGTACTTCACCTGCAGGTAGCGCACGATCGTCGGGCAGTAGGAGCTGATCAGCGGCTTGTTCATGCCGTCGTGCTTGAGGTGGTGCAGCAGCACGAATCCCAGCTGCTGGGTGATGTTGGCCAGATCGACGACCTCGTCGAAGCCGATGTTCTTCAATGCCTGGTGCACGATCTGCGGAGGAACGTCCTGACCGAACTGGGTGTACAGCACGGGGGAGGGGATGGCGATCTGCAGGGAAAAGGCGTCGAAGTCCTCCTTCTCGTCGCTCTTGGGGACGAAGACCTTCTGCGTGCAGGCGGTGATGCACTCGCCGCAGTCGATGCAGATGTCGTTCAAAAACGACACCTTGCCGCGGCGCACGCGGATGGCTTCGGTGGGGCAGATGCGCAGGCATTTCATCCGGGCCTTGCAGCGCTCGGCGATGATGTCGTGGGCGTGGTAGAAGGAGGGCGGCGGCTGGCTCATTTCTTCACGACGAACTTCATCTTCACGCGCGTCCCCTTCCCGACCTCGGAGGCCACCGTGAGGATGTCCGCGTTGCGCTTCATGTTGGGCAGGCCCATTCCCGATCCGAAGCCCAGGGCGCGTTGCTCGTCCGTCGCCGTGGAAAAGCCTTCCTGCATGGCCTTCTCGACGTCGGGGATGCCCTTGCCCTCGTCATCGATGGAGACGAGGATCTCGGCGTCGCTGGCCTCGAGGGCGACGACGCCCTTCTGGGCATGCATCACCACGTTCATCTCGCCTTCGTAGGTGGAGATGGCGACGCGGCGCACCAGCTTGGGATCGTACCCGATGGAGTTGAGGATTTCCTTAATCTCGGTCGAGATCATGCCCGCGGTGGTGAAATCCCCCTCGGCGATGGCGAACTGGTGGACGGCGATGTCCTCGCACTTGTCCGTCGTCGCCGGCGCGGCGGAGCTGGCGAGCATCTGCCCCTCGAGCTGGGCGATCTTGATGCAGGATTCGTACATGTCTCCGCGGGTGGCCAGCAGGATCAGCCCCTTACCGCGGGCGAACTGCTTCATGTCCTCGGTGGGCTTCTTCCCGCGCAGGAAGACGATGGCCTTGAATTCCGCCATGTAGGACGACACGGCCGTCTGGATGCTGTTCATCCCCGTCAGCAGAACCGACCCCGATTTCCCGTAGGCCAGGACATCGCTCATCAGGTCGGAGGCATAGATCCCGGTGATGTGCGTGTCGAGCAGGTTCTCCCCGACGACGACCTGGGCCTGCAGCGCCTCCTGGATGCGGTGCACGGTCAGCAGGCGCAGGATCATGTCGGTCACGGCGCTCCTCAAGGTTACTGGGATTTCAAGCCGACGGCGTTCAGCTTGGCCGCGGTGTCGAAGATCGAGCCGGCGCTGGACAGGATGACCACGTGGTAGCGGTTGCCCAGGGCGATGGTCTCCTCGGGGACCTTCTTGCCGTGGGTGACGACGACGGCGGCCACGTTCACCAGGTTGGCCACGGCGATGATGTTGTGGTGGGTCTGCACCGTGAGCCACAGGTCGCCGGCGGAGGCGCTGGTCATCACGTCGGAGAGCAGGTCGGAGATGAACACCCCCTGGACGTCCTTCTCCTCCAGCTTGGTCAGCACCTGCAGGTCAAGCTTTTTGACGATTTCTTGAAGTTTCATCCCCTTCCTCCTGAAAGGCTGTGAATTCACGATCCCTCTTCGGGAAGCGTCAGGCAAAGCATGTTCACGTCCTTGATGACCTTGCCGTAGCACAGGGCGTAGTCGGCCACCAGGTCCTGGGACAAGATCTTGATGCGCGAGGCCGTCGTGTTCCGTCGCCGGTTGAAAAAATCCTCCAGCATGGCGATCTTCTCCTCCGGGAGCTGCGGATGCTTGTCTTTCGGCAGGAAGCCGAAGGCGACGTAGATCCAGGTCTTCTCCTTCTCGAGGCTCGCCTGGAGCTGGGCGACCCGGCAATTGCGGTCGCAGCCCGTGCACATCAGCAATCCCATGAGCTCGTCGAATTTCACGACCTGGCCGCACGTCCGGCACTTGAAATCGAAGCGGAACGACTGGGCGCTCTCCACCACGTTCCAGAAGTGGTCGCCTTCGCGGTACTCCTCCAGGGGAGGACGATCCTCGAAGGTGAAATAGGTGGAGATGATCTGGCATTTCGAGCATTTCTCGGTGATGATGTAGCCGTAGGCGACGTGGGCCATGTCCCATGTGTGCGCACATTCTTTTGCCTTCATGGGTTCCTCCCGGACAATTTAATTGTAAATTATAGTGACAGGGGAAAGGGAAAGTCAATGGAAGAATTTGAATCGATGTAAAAAAAGTTGACGGACTGCTAAATTATTTTACATGTGTTGCCTGCGAAAAACCCGGGAGACCGCTTGAGAAGACAAATCACGCCACAAAGCGCTCGCTTCGTACGTTGGGAAGGGCTCGGACCTGCGGATGGACGGCCGAAACTGGAATCGTCCGGGATATAGGGAAAATTATTTCGTGGCCGCGCACCCGGAAGGACTCGAACCTTCAGCCTGCTGATTAGAAGTCAGCTGCTCTATCCTTTGAGCTACGGGTGCCCGCTTGAGAATC
>JAFGST010000270.1 GCA_016934475.1 Candidatus Aminicenantota bacterium
TAGTTCTCCATGGAGAAGGTGCCGTTGCTCAGGGCCTTGGTGTCGGCCGGCAGGCCGATGGTGTGGAAGAGCCCGACGCGATCGGCGAGCTCGCGGCTGTAGCCCGAGGGGGTGCTGATGGGCACGGCGGGATTCCGGGGGCTGAGATGGGTGGGGGAGATGTAGAGCCTGAAGCGCCGGCCCATCTCCATAAGGTAGAACTTGACCATGCCGGTGACCGAGGCCAGGGAGCGGATCAGGGGGAACTCGATCTCCACCCAGTCGGAGTATTCCTTCTCGGCGATGAGGATCTCCTTGCCCTGGATGTCGATGCGCGCCGTCTTGTGGCGGTCGTCGACGTAGACCTTAAAGGGGACCACGACCGGCTCGCCGTCCTTGAGCAGGTCGTTCTTCGGCCCCTCGATCTGCCCCTCCATGATGTGGTTCTCGTCGATGTAGGCGTAGTAGATGTTGGCCGCCGACAGGTCGCTCTGCGACTCGCTTTCGTCCGAGGTATAGAGGGAGTAGATGCCGTAAGTGCCCAGGATGTCCGGGGTGCCCATGCCCGCCAGCGTGCGCTGCGAGCTCTCCGAGGGCGGGTAATTGGTGGGCACCTTGAAGATGGTGGCCGGGATGCCGCGCTCCTCCAGCGAGTCCCAGAACGCCGGCCCCTCGCGCTTCAGCACCACCTTGCCCGGCTTGAGCGGGATGCGGTACTGGCCCAGCTTCAGCGTCCAACGCGAGGGCAAGGTTTCGCTCTGGGAGAACATCGGGAAGTAGGTCTCGGGATCACGGTGCACGAAGTCGAAGATGCCGTACACGCCCGGGTCGGCGCCGCTGATGAAGCTGCCCCAGGCCACCGGACTCTGGGGCGGGATGGTGGAGCGCATCATGGTGAAAACGCCCCGTCCCCCCAGGCGCTGCATGTTGGGCAATTCGCCCCGGCGCATCAGGCGCTCGACGGTCCCCGGGTCCATGCCGTCGAAGCCCAGGATCAGCATCTTCTTGCCCAGCGGCCGGCCGGCCCCAAAGTTCATGAACGGGGCCGCGGCCATCAGGGCGCCGCCGCTTTTTATGAAATCCCTTCGTTCCATTTTTCCCTCGGTGTCATTGAGTCCAAGTTGAACATACAATAATATACCAAATCCGTCATGATTTCAACCGCAATTTCTTTTTTCTCCCTCTGTTGCGTTCGCACCCGATCCTTGTGTAATATCGAACATGCGCGATTGCTTCACGCCGGTCTTTCTCCTCGCCCTGGCCCTCCTCTTCCTCGTCCACGGGGCGGGGCTTCCCCCGTTCGTCTTCCGGCCGCTGGCGCTGCTGGCCTTCGCGCTGTTCCTGTCCCTGTTCGTCCTGAAGCGAAACCGCTCCGCCTACGTGAGCCTGGCGCTGGCCTTCGCCCTGCTGCTCTGCGGCGCGCACCTCGAGCGGCGGCAGGCCTTCGATGAGGGCCGCGATGCGCGCTTTCCCCACAGCGATTACGTCACCATCGGCGGCCGGCTGGCGGCCTATCCCGAGATCGGCAACGACCTTTCATGGATGCTGCTGCGAGCCCGTTCCTTCTCCTGGCGGGGGAAAGCGCTGGAGAGAGAGCTGACCGTCCGGGTCGCCTGCAGCGGCGACCTGCGCCACCTGGACTGCGGCGACCTCGTGGAGGTCGCCGCCCGCGTCGATGGCCGGCGGCCGAACCGCAACTTTTTTCCCAATCCCTACGAGAACTTTCTCCTGTATAAGGGCATCCACCTGGCCGCCTACAGCAAGTCGGCGCAGCTGGTGCGGGTCGTGGAGCGGGCGAACCCGTTCTGGCGGGTCATCGGCGCCTGGCGCGGACGCGTGCGGGCGGCGATCGAGGGGCGTTACCTGGAGAACGGCCTGCTGCTTCCCCCGGGGGTATTCCTGGAGGCCACCCTGCTCGGCGACCGCGGCCGCCTGGAGAACCAGGAGCAGGAGGTCCTCATCGGCAGCGGCGTCTTCCACCTGCTGGCCATCTCCGGGGGCAACATCGCCATGCTGGCGCTGGTCGCGCTGCTGCTGTGCCGCTGGTTGCGCCTGCCCCTGAAGCCCCGCTACGCCGTCACCTCGCTGCTGTTGCTGCTGTACCTGACGGTTTCCGGATTCGACGTCTCGGCGGCGCGGGCGGTGATGATGGCCCTACTGCTCTTCGCCGGCCGGGTGTGGTTCATGGAGGTGGAGGTCTCCAACGTCATCTCCTTCTGCGGCCTGCTGCTGCTGGCCGTCAATCCGGCGCAGTTCCTCGACCCGGGCTTCATCCTGACCTTCGCCCTGACCGCGGCCATCGTCGCCGGGCGGCGCCTCTTTCTCCCCCTCCTGAAGAAGGCGCCGCGCTGGGCCGCCGAGCTGGCTTCGGCCAACGTTTCCGCCGCCCTGGCGGCGCTGCCCCTGTCGCTTTACTTTTTCCGGCGCTACGCCTTTTCCGGCTTTTTCAGCGGCCTGGTGCTGGCGCCGCTGGCCGCCGCCGTCACCGTCTGCGGCGTGCTGCTCCTGCTGCTGGCCTGGCTGCCGCTGAAGGCGGCCACGCTGGTCCTGCTCCCGGCCGGCGCCTGCCTCGATGCGTTCTTCGCCCTCAGCGGCTGGATCTACGACCACGCCTCATGGAACGTCTTTCGCCCGGCGCCACCGCCGGCGCTGCTGGCCCTCGCCACCCTGCTCTGCTTTGCCCTTTGCCGGCCGAGACTGAAGCCCCGCTGGCGGGTGGCGGCGGGCCTGCTGCTGGCGGGGATGCTGCTCTGGGTCGCCCTGCCGCCGCCTCCCTACCGGCCCGGCGACGGGCTGGAGGTTTATTTCCTCGACGTGGGCCACGGCGACGCGCTGGTGGTCGTTTTCCCCGGCGGCGACGCCCTGCTGGTCGACGGCGGCGGCGCCAACCTGTCCGATTTCCAGGTCGGCCGGCGCCTCGTGTTGCCGTTCCTCGTCCAGAAGAGGATCCGTGTGCGCTGGGTGGCGGTCAGCCACTGCCATCCCGACCACGTCAAGGGAGTGAACGAGATCATCGCCTTCCTGCGGCCCGAGGAGCTCTGGATCTCGTCGACGGCCTCGAACAACCCGCACTATCAACGCCTGATCGCCGCCAAGCCGGCGAAAACCCTCCTGCGCCGGGTGGCGGGCGGTTTCGCGAGGAAAAGTGCGGGGTGGAGCGTCTCCTGCCTGGCGCCGCCGCGCTTCATCGAGGCCGAAGTGCCAGTCAACAACCACTCCATGGTGCTGCGCCTAAGCGACGGCCGCGCCGCCTTCCTGCTCACCGGGGACATCGAGAAGGAGGTCGAGGAGGATCTCGGCGAAAGGCTCGGCCGCGGCCTCGCTTCCTCCGTGCTGAAGATTCCCCACCACGGCTCCCGCACCTCCTCCTCGGACGTTTTTCTCGACCGGGTCCGCCCCCGGCTGGCGGTGATATCCGCCCCCTCCCGCAGCTCCTTCGGCTTTCCGCACCGCGAGGTCGTCGAGCGCCTGAAACGGCGCGGCATCCGTTGGCTGACCACGGCCCGCAGCGGCGGCATCATGATCGCCTCGACGCCCGGCGGGCTGGAGATCGAGGTGTCAAAATGAAGAAAGCTCGGCGCAAGGTGTACGGTTGACGGCGGACGGAAGAAAGGAGAAGTGGCTTCCAAAGGGAAAAGGTAAAAGGCAAAAGGATAAAGTAATGATAAGAAATTCCGTGCACAGAGCGCCAGAGTTCGTTGACCCTTGACCCCCCACTGCTGTCCAAAATAAATCGCTTTTTGGACAGACTGCAAGCACGGTAAAGGGTTTTGGGTCTGGCAGGCTCTCGCGCCAATCGCCTCCACTTTTTCCCGGAGCGCTGACGCCTCCGGGAACCGATGGCCGGCTACCCACCGTCCACA
>JAFGST010000271.1 GCA_016934475.1 Candidatus Aminicenantota bacterium
CCCCGCCGCGGCGACTCGTGGTTGAAAAGGATGCCCGAGACGCCGAAGATGTCATAGCTTTCGCGGTAGTTGACCGTGATCCAGTGGCCGTAAACCTTGGCCACGCCGTAGGGGCTGCGCGGGTGGAAGGGGGTCGTCTCGGTCTGGGGGATCTCCTTGACCTTGCCGAACATCTCCGAGGAGGAGGCCTGGTAGAAACGAATGCGCGGGTTGACGGCACGGATGGCCTCCAGCATGCGGGTGACGCCGATGGCCGTGAACTCGGCGGTCAGCACGGGCTGGTTCCACGAGGTGGGGACGAAGCTCATGGCGGCCAGGTTGTAGATCTCGTCGGGCTGGACCGCCTCGATGACCTTGCTGAGGGAGTACTGGTCCAGCAGGTCGGCCTGGTGGACCTGGATCCGCTCCTTGATATGCTCGATGCGGTCGAATTTCTCCATGCTGGACCGGCGGACCATGCCGTAGACCTCGTAGCCCTTCTCCAGCAGGAAATCGGCCAGGTAAGAACCGTCCTGCCCGGTGATGCCGGTGATCAACGCTTTCTTGGCCATTGTCGCTCCTTGCTGATGGCTCATTGTAGCCGAATCCAACGCAAGCGTCAACGGAGTGCATATGGTATCCGTGACGCGAAACGTGTGACGCGTAACGAGGAAGAGGGGAAATCATTCGGTTGCGTTCCACAAAATTCCAAATCCCAAGCACCAAATCACAAACAAATTCCAAGCACCAATGTCCAAATGACAAAAAAGAAGAAAAAAAACAGCGAGTGCCTTTGTTTAGGTCATTCGCTCATTGGAATTTGGGATTTGGAACTTGGTGCTTCACTCCGAGTCAGGCGCTGACAAGTGGGTGTAAATTGAAATGGCGGGCCGGCAGGTTTATAATCATAATCTGGAAATAACGATGCGCCTCGATGACTACATCAACGTCTTGCTGGTCAAGATGAAGATCACCCACAAGCCGATCGAGCGGCAGCAACTGCAATGGCTCCTGGAGCTGCGCACGCTGCGCGGGCACATCAGGGAACTGGAGCAGGAGAACGAAAGGCTTAAGCGGGACTACGAGAAGGTGCTCAAGCAGAGCGAGAAAAATTAGGTCGCGATAACCTTGGTGTACGGCGTACGGTATACGGTTGACGGCAGCAGCCCCCAAGAAATTAGTTCGTCTCGATATCTTCCCGTGAACCGTCCACCGTCTACCGTCAACCCAAGGTCTTCTTCAGTTCTTCCTTGAGCAGGGGCACGACGGTAAACAGGTCGCCGACGATGCCGTAATCGGCCTTCTTGAAGATGGGCGCCTCCGGGTCCTTGTTGACGGCCACGATGACCTTCGATGTCTTCATGCCCACGAAGTGCTGGATGGCGCCGGAAATGCCGCAGGCGATGTACAGCTTGGGATTGACCACCTTGCCGGTCTGCCCCACTTGCATGTCGGAAGAGGCGAAGCCGGCGTCGACCGCCGCCCGCGAGGCCCCGACCCCGGCGTGAAGCACCCGAGCCAGGTCTTCCAGAAGCGCGAAGTTTTCCTTGGCCTTCATGGCCCGCCCCCCGGAGACGATGATCACCGCCTCGTTGAGGTCGATCATTTGCGCCGCGCTTTTGATGACGTCGACGATGCGTGCGGCCGGATCGCCGCCGTCCAGAGCGGCCTTCTTGATCTCCGGCCGGGCGTTCGCGCCGGCCGGCTCCGCCGCGATGACGTTGGGGCGGAGGGTGAACAGGGCCTTCGCCCCCTCGACCCGGTACGTGGCGAGCAGCTTCCCCGAGTAGACCGGCTTGACCGCCTTGCGCTCGTCCAGGTCTACCGAAAGGCAGTCATTGACCAGGCCGGCCTTGGCCTTGGCCGCCAGGCGCGGGAAAAGGTCCTTGCCCTGCGCCGAATGCATGCCGCAGAAAACGTCCAGCTTGAACTCCTCGATGAGCGAGGCCAGGGTGCGGGCGTAAAGGTCGGGTTGGTAGGAAAGATCGGCGCCCTCGACATGGATGACGGCGCGCACGCCGTTCAGCTCCTCCAGGTAGGGCTGGACGTCGGGGCAGAAAAGCACGGCCGTCACGTTGTGCCCGCCTCGGCGGGCCAGGGTGAGCAGCTCGCGGTTGGACTTCTTGAACACCCCGTCCTTCAGCTCGATGTACAATCCGATGTTGGCCATGTTCGCCTCCTACAGCACCTTGGCTTCGTCGCGCAGCAGCCGCACCAGCTCGCGTACCGCTGCCTCGGGTTCGCCGGGAATGATCCGGCCCTGGGGCTTTTCGGCGGGCGAGGAGAGCGTCAGCAAGCGGACTCGGTTCTGGGCCTCGTCGACGCCGGTCTCGGGTAGCGCCACCTTGCGGATGGCGATCTTCTTGGCCTTCATGATCCCCATCATCGAGGCGTAGCGGGGAGTGTTCAGCCCCTTGGCCGCGGCCACGACGCAGGGAATGGACATCTCGATCACTTCCCGGGCCCCCTCGTCGATCTCGCGCTCGATCCCGACCTTCTGTCCGTCCCAATGGAAGGCCAAGACGTTGGTCGCGGCCGGGACGGCCAGCTCCTCGGCCAGGATCAGGTGGACCTGGTAGGCATCGTCGTCGATGGCCTGTCTGCCGGTGAAGATCACGCCAAAATCCTTGTCCGCGCTTATGACGCTGGCCAGGGCCCGGGCCGTGCCGGCGGGATCCAGGACGGCCTCGCAGGCAACGTGCACGGCCGAATCGGCGCCCATGGCCAGGGCTGTGCGCAGGGCGTTCTGCACCCGCTCCGGGCCAAGACCGACGGCGGTCACGCTCGAGCCGGGGATCTTTTCCTTCAGCTTCAGCGCCTCCTCGATGGCGTATTCGTCGTAGGGGCTGACGATCCACTTCACATTGGCTTCGTTGATCGATCGGCCGTCCTTGACCATGATGCTGGCCTCGGTGTCGGGCACCTGCTTGATGCAAACGTAAATGTTCACCTTTGCCTCCCGAAGATCGATGAAGTTTGTATAGAAAAGCCCCGAATTCAATCTTGAAAGGACACTTATAGCCGAAATACGGCCCCGTGTCAATATTGGCCGGCTTGTTTCGGGGGGATGGGGCTAGAGATGGATGAAGACGCCGCCGCTGATCCGCGTGCGGTTGAGCCCGGAGAAATGGAGAAAGCGGGCGTCGGCGCGCAGGGAGATGATCGGGGCGAAAAAGAGGTGCAGGCCGCCGCCGACGAAGGTATAGAAATCGTATTCGCTGAAGCGGAAGCTCAGCTTCGCGAACTCTCCGCCCGCCCCCAGGAGGGCGTAGGGAGCCAGGCGCCCGAACTTCGGGCGGACTTTCACGGCTGCGCTCAGGCTGTTCCAGCCGGTTTCGCTGGTCCGGGTTCCCTCGAATTCGAGCTTGACCAGTGGGACGAAGGTACCGGAGCCGAGCGAGAGGCCATAAAGGAAGCTGGACGGGCGCCCGACGCTGCCGGCCACTACCCCCAGGTCGAGAGCCGACGAGTGCAGGGACACGAGAACCGCGGCCAGGAAAAGGAGCGCTCGCTTAGTCATGGGCTTTTCCCACCTTGTGCAGCAGAGGCCGGCCGTAATAATCGATCTCCAGGTCCGACCACGACCTGCGGACATACAGGGAATACGTCTTCTGGAACAGGGGGAAGATGAAGCCGTCGCCGACGATCGCCTCGCTGATTCGGGCGATCTGCTCCATGATCAGCTCCGGAGAGCGGCTGGAGCGGGCCTCGTCCAGCTCGCCGAGCATGCGCAGGTACTTGGCGTTGAAGAGATTGAAGCTGGATTCCTTCAAGATGCGGCTGATCTTCTCGTCGGCCGGGATCTTCTTCTGGAATATCTTGTCGATCAGGACGTAATGGATTTCCGCCGAGTCCAGGAAGGTCGCGAACTGGCTGTTGTCGATGAAGAGCGTCTCAATCTTGAGGTTGCTTTCCCTGAGGAAGGCCTCCAGGTCCTGCTGCAGGCTGGACAGGGAGGCCAGAACGTGCAGCTTGATGTCGGAGTGCCGCAGGATGGACATGGTCTTCTGCTGGGAAAAGGTCTTGATGCGGATGGATATCGGGGATTCCTCGTCGGCGGTCAGAGTGTGCAATTCACGGTAGCGGCTCCCCGTCGCCTCGTTGAAGCGCTTCAGCAGCGTGTAGAGCGCGACCTTGGTGTTCTGCCCGATGTCGCCCTGCAGGAAGCACAGGTAGATGTTCTGGTAGATGCCGGAATCGAATTCCAGGAACAGGTCGTTGCGCTGGCCCGGGCCGGACAGGAAGAGATCGGGGGCCGGGCTGCCGCTGAAGGCGACCTTGACCGAGTCCAGGTAGCTGCGGCCTCCCGGGTAGAAGGGATTGGCCTTCAGGATCAGGTGACGGTTCTTTTCCCAGTGCTGCGGGAAGAACATCCCGGAAAAGGACTGCTCGTCCTCGCCGAGCACCACCAGCTCCGGAGCCGTGAGCATGTCCAGGATGCGTGGGGCATCGTCCCTCAGTTCGACCTCGACCCGGTTCTCGCTGAAGCGTACCGACTTGACCGTCTTGCTCAGCCGGCTGGCGGCGTACAGGTCGGAGCCCAGGAAGACGTTCAGCGACACGCGGATGTTTTTGGCCGTCAGTGGCTTGCCGTTGGAGAAGCTCAGGTTGTCCTTGACGGTCAGAAACAGCGTCCGTCTGCCCGAGTCGTAGCGGTACTCGGCGAAGACATTGCTGAAGATCTGCCCGTCCTTTTTCAGATAGAAGAAGTTTTCATAGATCAGGGAATAGAAGATGAGGTTCGAATAGTTCGCCGTGTTCAGCTGAAAGGACGCCGGCTCGTTCAGGCGGATGGTGATCTCTCCGCCGTAGTAAGGCTTGATGGCCGAGGCCAGCGGCAGCGCCATCAGCAGCAGCCAAAGCCGTTTTCCCTTACTCATCGCGCTTGCCCCAGAACTGGACCCGCAGCCTCTCCGCTCCGCCGGCCGGCTGGCGGACGCCGGCCCAGAAGCCGCGGGCGCCCTGCCAGATTCCCGCCGAGAGGAACTGGACTTCGCCGTCGACCGGGGCGTCGTACACCGGGCGCAGCCCCCCGTCGCGGATGTCGTAGAAGAACAAGCGATCGACGGCGGCGGAATGATCGCTGAGCGCCAGCCATTCGTCGCCGAGGACGGCGAGCGAGGCGCCCTTCCTATCGGCCAGCGGCGACTGCGGCTCGAATTCGCCTCCGTACAGACGGTAATGATAGTCGCGGTCGATGAGGTGCAGGGCCTGCAGCCGCCCTTCCTGCACCGCGAAGGCCATGTCCATCGCCGGGCAGACCTTCTTTTCGTAGGCCACGGTCCTGTCGGTAGGGTCATGGAACGGCATGAAGTAAACCGTGTCCCGGAAGAAGTTCTGGCCCGCGGCGTAGCGCGCGCCGACCAGGTAGGGATTCTGGTTCAGTGTGCCGTATTGGAAGGGGACGAAATCGATGTCCTGGATTTCCAGCCAGCGGCCTTCGCGGAAGGCCATGACCATGGTCTTGGAGGAGAAGTTGTTGCCGGCGGTCAGGATCAGGTCCGGGCCGGAGCGGAACAGCAGGAGCTTCCCCTCATAGTGCCGCACTGGGGTGAACGGGCGCTGCCAGCGGAGCTTGAACTGGAAGTGCTTCTCCAGCCTCGTTTGCCTGGCTTGGTAGATGATGATCTCGTCCGGGTAATAGAAGAAATACTTCATGCCGTCATCGGCCGCGACGGACCGGATGTCCATCAGGTGCATCGGACTTTCGAACTCGAGCAGCTTGGAAAAGCCCAAGCCGGAAAAAGCGAAATCGCGGGTGTTGAGGAACTCCGCCTCGTCCTGGCTCAGGCTCGTCTCGAAGTACTTCAGGGAGACGATGCGGTCCTGCAGGCGCGAGAAAACGGTCAGGCCCAAGCCGGTCCGGCTTTTGTTTTGGATCAGCTTCAGGTCGATCAGGAAGTCCAGCCCGGCGGCGCGTTCCAGGGCGAACTCGCCGCGGCCGCCGCTGATGTTCACCAGCACGTCGAGCACGTTCACGGCGCCTTCGCCCTCCAGCCGCGAGACCAGCATCTGGTAGATCTTCTGCATGGCCAGGTCGCTCAGTTCCGACTCATTGTCGAAGCGGACGACCGCCACCTGGGCGTCGGGCCGGTTCTGGAAAAAAGCACGCAGGTAGGCGACGCAATCGGCGATCAGGGCCTCGGCTCCCTGCTGGGCGCGCCCGGCCACGGCCAGGGACAGAAGAAGCGTCAGCAGCGTGATGGCCTTTTTCATTCGCCGGGGGCTATTTCTTCTTCACGGTGATCTTCAGGTTTAGGCGGACCTGGACGCTGTCGGCGTCGTCCGGGATCTCCAGGGTGACCGGAAGATCGATGGTCTGGACCGGGCCCGCCGGCGCGGGGCCGGCGGCGGGCCGCCGCCGCGGTCCTGGCTCCGGGAGCTCGACGTCGGCGAACTGGATGTCGGGGACCTCGATCTCCGACTTGTCGTCGCGGATGGACTGCAGCTCTTCCAGGTTGAACACGTCCTCGTCGTTCTGGTCGGGGATCGAGTCCACGGCGTCGACCATCGGCGAGGATAGCTCGAACACTTCCTCCTCCTCGGTGTCGCCGGCCGGGACCTCCTCGGCCAGGTCCTTGAGGACGATTTCCCTCTTCTCGGGCTTGGGGGTGGAGGAGGTGATCTCCTCGCGGGAAAACATGACGGTCTTGTCCTTCTGGAAGATGGACAGCTGGTTCTTCAGGTGCAGGATGACCAGCTTGATGATGGCGTGCAGGCCTTCCAGCACGTTCTCCCCGGTGGTGGCCACGGTGGGGAAGAAGGACTTATTGTCCGGGTTGAGGTCCTTGTTCAGCGAGGAGATGGGCAGGATCTCCTTGAGGTCCCGCTTGTTGAACTGGAAGATCAGCGGGATCTTGTCGAACTGCAGGTTGTTGAGCTTCAGGTTCTTTTTCAGGTTGACGAAGCTCTCGTTGTTCTGCTCGCGCGTGATCACCTGGGAGTCGGCGACGAAAACCACGCCGTCGGCGCCCTGCAGCACCAGCTTGCGCGTGGTGTCGTAGGCCACCTGGCCCGGAACGGTGTAGAGCTGGATCTTGATGGAGTAGTTCCCCAGCTTGCCGATCTCCATGGGCAGGAAGTCAAAGAACAAGGTGCGGTCGCCGTCGGTGTCCAGCGTGATCAGCTTGCCCTTGTTCTCCACCTCGTCGGAATTGAAGATGTAGCGCAGGCAGGTCGTCTTGCCGCTCAGGGCCGGCCCGTAGTAGACGATCTTGGCCGTGATCTCCTTGTTGTTGTAGTTGACGAAGGCCATCAGAAGGGATCCTCCTCGAAGCCGGCCTCGTCGCCGTCAGGGCCGCTCGGGAAAGAACCCGGGGAGCCCGCGTCCGGGAATGATTCGCGCGGCGCGTAGGATTTTCCGGCTCCCTGCCCTCCCTCCTTGTTCCGGTCAAGAACCGTGACGTTCTCGGCCTGAATCTCCGTGGTCCACCGGTCCTGGCCGCTCTTGTCCTGCCATTTGCGGGTGCGGATGCGGCCCTCGACGATCACCATGTCGCCCTTGTGCACGCTCCTTTCCACCTTTTGGGCCTGGGGCCCCCAGGCGATGATGTTGTGCCATTCGGTCGGAAGGTCCTTCCAGGCGTTCGTGCTTTTGTCCCAGTAGCCCTCATCGGTGGCCAGACCGAACTTGGCTTTCTGCTGCCCGCTCTTGGGCAACACCGTGATCTCGGGATCTCTTCCCGCCCGGCCGACCAGGATAACTCGGTTCAAGCTGCGGACCTGGCTCATGTTATTCGTTGAACTCCTTGATTTTCTGCCGGGCCAGGGAGGCCTCTTCGGAAAGGGGGAAGCGCGAGATCAGCTCCTTGAGGATGGCCAGCCCCTCGCTCTGCCGGCCCAGTTCGATCAGGGCATAGCCTTTCTTCAGGATGGCGGCTGGCACCTTGTCACCGTCCTTGTAAAGGCTGAGAAGCTCGTTGAAGGTCGCGATGGCCTCGGCGTACTTTTTCTTGGCGTAGTGGCATTCGCCAATCCAGTAAAGCGAGTTGTCGGCCAGGCCGCTTTCCGGGTAGCTGCGGATGAATTGGCGGAATCCCTCGATGGCCAGGTCGAAGTTCTCCTTGATGTAGTCGGAATAGGCCGCGTAGTAGAGGCTGGAGGGGTCCTGGGCCAGGGAGGCCTCGCCGGGGGGGCCGGGCTCGGCCGCCGTCTCCGGCGTCGTTCCCGCCGGGGCGGCGGGGAGGTTCATCAAGCGGTCGTTCAGCTTGTTCAAGGAATCCTTCACCTCGTTCAGCTCCTCCTTGAGAAACTGCATGCCGAGCGTGACGTTCTCCTTGTTCTGCACCAGGTCGGCCTGGCTCCTGGCGATGGCGCTGATCTTCTCGTCGCGGATGGCGGATTTCTTCACCATCTCCCCGACCAGGGCGTAGAGCTCCTCGACGGCGGCGGACAGCTTCTGGATCTCTTCGAGAATGAGCTGGGTATCCTTTTTCGCCGCCGACACGGGAAGGCCGACCAGCCAGAGGACGACGAGTGCCGCGACGAACCTCTTTTTCATGCCGGCTATTTCTTGGTGATGACGAACTCGGCGCGGCGGTTCTGGAAGTAGGTGGCCTCGTCGACGCCCTGGACCAGCGGCTTGCTCTTGCCGTAGGAGATGATCTTGATCTTGGAGGCGGTCATGCCCAGCGATACCAGGTAGTTCTTGGCGGCCTCGGCCCTCTTCTCGCCCAGGGCGATGTTGTACTCGATGGTACCCCGCTCATCGCAATGGCCCTCGACGAGGATCTCGACGCTGGGGAACTTGAGCAGCCAGTCGGCGTTGGCCTGCAGGATGGACTTCATGTCGTCGCGGATGGTGTACTTGTCGAAGTCGAAGTGGATGCGCTTTAGGATCTGGTCCTTGTTCAGCTCTTCAAGCGACTTCTGCTGAAAGATCTCCTCTTCGCTCAGGACGGGCTTTTCGACCTTGGCAACGGGCTCCTCCACCTTCTCCACGACCGGCTCCTGGACGGGCTCGACCTTGGCGGCCTTCTTGGCGCAGGCGCCGAGCATCAAGATCAGCGAAAACGCTAGCATTACTAGCAGCCATTTTTTCATGGATCCTCCTCGCATGGAAAAAATTTTTTGCTCTAGAAAAATATAATATATTAATAAAAAATTGTCAAATTCCCAAGGGCGGTCCTATTTTTGTGGCTTTTGCCACTTGGGCATCTTGTTTTCGCCCCTGCGGGTGATCTGGCGGACGTTGCGCCCGTCGTAGTCGACCAGGTAGAGCTGGTAGCCGCCCCCGCGGTTCGAGGAAAAGACCAGATGGCGGCCGTCGGGGGACCAGGAGGGATTCTCGTTGCGCCCGGCGTTCTCGGTCAGTTTCGCGATCTGGTTGCTCTTCAGGTTATAGACGTAGATGTCGAAGCGGTTCTCGATGCGCGAGACGAAGGCCAGGCGCAGTCCGTCGGGCGACCAGGCCGGGGAATCGTGGTAGGAGCCCTCCATGGTGATGCGGCGGACATTGCTGCCCTCGGCGTCCATGATGTAGATCTGCGGCGTGCCGCCGCGCTGCGAAGTGAAGGCGATCTCGCGGCCGTTGGGGCTCCAGCAGGGGGAAGTGTCGATGGCCGGATTGAAGGTCAGGCGCCGCTCCTGCCCGGTGTTCATGTCCTTCAGGTAGATTTCGGCGTTGCCGTGCTTGGTGGAGGTGAAGACGACGCGATCGGCCGTGGGCGACCAGTCGGCCGCGTAGTTGCTGCCGCCGCTGGAGAGCAGCTCGGTTTTCCCCGAGTAGATGTCGAACATGAACAGCTCGGGGGTCAGGTTGCGGTAGGAAGTGTAGAGGATCTTCTCGTTGTCGGCGCTCCAGGAGGGCAGCATGTCCATGGCGCTGCTGAAGGTGATGCGCATGGGGCGCTGGCCGTCGTAGTCCATGATGTAAATGTCGCGGTCATTGCCCGTCTCGGAGACATAGACGATCTTGGAGGTAAAGAAGGGCTTCTCGCCGAAATGACGCAACATCTCGTCGGCCGCCTTGTGGGCGATGAGGCGGGCGAGCTCCACCTTGCCGCCGTAGTTGCGGCCGAAGAGGAATCGCTCGCCGGCGACGTCGTACACCTTGAAGGAAAAGATCACCCTTTCGTCGGCCGTGAGCTCCAGCTGGCCGGAGATCAGGAAGTTGGCTTGGATGGAGGCCCAGTCCCGGAAACGGATGGCGCCGGGATTGAAGCGGGGAATGTAGGTATAATGCTCGCGGGGGACCATCTTGAAGATCCTGGAGAAATCCAGGTCGGCCCAGAGCGTTTCATAGACCGCCTCGACGAGCTCCTTTTTCAGCGCGACGGTCTCGTTGAGCTGGAAGGAAGGCATGGCCACCGGGATCATGGGCATGCCCTCGGTGATGCGGATGGTCACTTCCTGCTGACCGGAAAGCTGGCAGGCCAGCAGGCCGGCGCAGGCCCACAGGATGGTTCGACGCATGATCATGGCTTCTCCCATTCGAATTCAAAGTGCACGACCAGATACTGCGAGGGAAAATCGTTGGGCAGGGGGGGAAAGGGCGCGGCGTTCTCGATGGCCCGGCGGGCCGACAGGTCCAGGGAGACGTTGCCGCTGGGGCGCTCCACGCGCAGCTCGTCGATCTCCCCGTTGCGGCGGATGATGAAGTACACGCCGCTGACGTGCTTGCCCCGCAGGCCCGGCGCTACCAGGGAGCTGTACCACGAGGAAGAGATGCGGTTGCGCAGCAGGTCGATGTAGTAGGCGTGCGGGAAATAGCCCCCGCCGCCCGGGCCTCCCGGTTCTCCCCAGCCGCCGCCGCCACCACCGCTGGAGATGCCGGTTTTCAGTCCGGCCTCGAGGGAGCGGCCGGGAGGGATGGATTCCTTCCCGGGGCGCGCCATGTCCTTGCGCACCACCGAGACCATCTTTTCCTTTTCGACCTTTTTGCGGCTCTCCTTGTCGGGGTAGCGCAGCGGCGACTTGAACTCTTTCTCGACGGTCAGGTCCTTGACGCCTCCCTTTTTTTCCTCGACCAGGGCGGCCTCGGCCGCCGGTTCGCCTACCGCGCCGCGGCCGGCCCGGCCGCCGCCTCCGCTGCCTCCGCCGAGGCGGACCAGGTCGACATAGTAGGTCATTTCCCCGCCGCCCTTGGGCGCGGGGCGAACGATGAAAAGAGCGGCCAGGGAGACGTGCAGCAGGAGCGAGAGCAGCAGCGTGAACTTGAACTTCATCGGCGCGGCTTCTGCTCCACGATCATGCCCACCGTGTCCACCCCGGCGAGCTTGATGATGTCCATGACCTCGATGATGTAGCCGTAGGAGAGGTTCCTGTCGGCTTTGAGGAACACCACCTTTTTCTCGCTGCCGTGAAAATAGTTCTTCAGGCGGGATTCCAGGAAGTAGAGGTTGACGATCTGGTCGTTCATGTAGACGTAGCGGTCCTTGGTCAGCGTCAGGACCAGCCCCCCGGAGCTGGGGTTGGTGCGCGTCTCGGCCGACGGCAGCTTGACCGTGATCCCCGCCTGCATCATCGGCGCCGTAACCATGAATATGATGAGCAGCACCAGCATGACGTCGACCAGGGGGGTGATGTTGATCTCGGCCAGGTTGCTGTGGAGGCGGCGGCGGGGGGCTTGGATCAACGGAGTTTCTCGCTCAGGTTCAGGAACTCGAGGATGAAGTCCTCCATCATGGCGATCAGCACTTTCAGCTTGTTCAGGAGCAGGTTGTAGAACACGACCGCCGGAATGGCGGCGAACAGGCCCAGGGCGGTGGCGATCAGCGCCTCGGCGATGCCCGGGGCGACGGTGGCCAGGTTGGCGTTCATCTGGATGCCGATCTGCTGGAAGGAGGTCATGATTCCCCAGACCGTGCCAAAGAGGCCGATGAAGGGCGTGGCCGAGGCGCAGGTGGCCAGGAAGCCGTTCAGGCGCTCCAAGCGGGTGATCTCGCGGGTCGAGGCCCGCAGCAGCGCCCGGTGCAGGCTGTCCAGATCGAGTTTCTCGAGTTTCTGCCCGCTGCCGGCCTGCTGCGAGATCTCGCGGTAGCCGAAGCGGAAGATCTCGCCCAGGGGGTTGTTGCCGTAGAGCCCCCTGGCGGCGTGGATCTCGCTGAAGTTCTTGTTTTTCCTGAAAAAATCGAGGAATTTTCCGCCGTTTTTCCTGGCCCGCGAGTATTCCATGAGCTTGAAGATGATGATCGCCCAGGAGATGATGGAAAAGGCGAGCAGCAGCAGCAGGACCAGCTTGACCACCGTGGAGGCATTCTGGATCAGGTAGACGAAATCGCCGTTGCGGCTGGTTGGGGCGACCGAGAGGAGTAGGTGTTTCATTTCCCTATTTTTATCACATTTTCCGGCCTTATTCAACCACGAGCGGAGCCGGCATTTGCATTTTCGCCCGGATGACGATACAATTTACCCCTCAGGTGAGGCAGATGAAAGGCAAAATCAAGGAATTGATCAAGCTGCGCGAGGAGAGGGACGCGGCGGGGGGATTGGACAAATTGGCCCAGCGCCGGGCCCGCGGCCTGATGACGGCCCGGGACCGCATCGAGTTCCTGTTCGATCCCGACACCTTCGTCGAGCTGCAGGGCTACGTGGCGCACCATTCGAGCCATTTCGGCCTGGACAGGAAGAAGTTCCTCGGCGACGGTGTGATCACCGGCTTCGGCAAGGTCAACGACCGGGTGGTGTACGTTTATTCCCAGGATTTCACCGTTCTCGGGGGCTCCCTGGGCGAGATGCATGCCCGCAAGATCGTCAACGTCATGGATTTGGCCCTGCGGGCCGGGGCTCCGATCGTCGGCATCAACGACTCGGGGGGCGCCCGCATCCAGGAGGGAGTCAACAGCCTGGCCGGCTACGGCGACATCTTCTTCCGCAACACCATCTCCTCGGGCGTCATCCCCCAGATCTCGGTGATCATGGGGCCCTGCGCCGGCGGCGCCGTCTACTCCCCCGGCATCACCGACTTTGTGTTCATGGTCGACAAGTCCAGCTACATGTTCGTCACCGGGCCCGAGGTCATCAAGGCGGTGAACAAGGAGGAGGTGACCTTCGAGGAGCTGGGCGGCGCCGAGAGCCACGCCACCATCTCCGGCGTGGCCCACTTCGTCGGCCGCGACGAGAAGGACACGCTGGACATGGTCAAGGAACTGCTCGGCTACCTGCCCTCATCCAACGTCGAGGCGCCGCCGGAGGCCGAGGCCAGCGATCCCTTCGACCGCATGGACGACCGGCTCAACGAGATCGTCCCGGTCAATCCCAACAAGCCCTACGACGTCAAGGAGCTGATCCTGGCGGTGGTCGACCAGGGGAAGTTCCTCGAGGTCCACAAGAACTATGCCCAGAACCTGCAGGTGGGCTTCGCCCGCCTGGGCGGCCGCTCGGTGGGCATCCTGGCCAACAATCCCGGCGTGTTCGCCGGCACCCTCGACGTGCACGCCTCGCTGAAGGGGGCGCGCTTCATCCGCTTCTGCGACGCCTTCAACATCCCGCTGGTCAGCTTCGTCGACGTGCCGGGATTTCTCCCCGGGCGCGACCAGGAGCAGCTGGGGATCATCAAGCACGGGGCCAAGCTGCTCTACGCCTACTCGGAGGCCACCGTGCCCAAGCTGACGGTCATCACGCGCAAGGCCTACGGCGGGGCTTACATCGTCATGAGCTCCAAGCACCTGGGCGCCGACGTGGTCTGCGCCTGGCCCACCGCCGAGATCGCGGTCATGGGGCCGCAGGGCGCCATCAACATCATCTTCAAGAAGGACATCGCCGAGGCCGTCGAGCCGGAAACGGTGCGCGAACGCCTGATCTCCGAGTACAAGGAGAAGTTCGCCAATCCCCGGGAGCCCGCCGCCTACGGCTACGTCGACGAGATCATCCTGCCGGTCGAGACGCGGCCGTTCCTGATCAAGAACCTGGAGTCGCTGGCCTCCAAGTCGCAGAAGCTTCCCCCCAAGAAGCACGGCAACATCCCCCTGTGAAGGAGAGGCCATGAGAGAAAAGGTCCTGATCCCGACCCGGGGCGTCATCGCCCTGGACATCATCAATTCGCTCAACAGCATGGGCATGGAGACCGTGCTGATGCACTCGCCGGAGGACTCGCTCAGCCTGCCGGTCAAGCTGGCCGACCGCAGCTTCAAGTTCTACTCCTCGCGCCTGGAAGACAGCTACCTGGACGGAGAGGCCATCCTGGAAAAGGCAGGGGAGATCAAGGCCGACTACATCCACCCGGGCTACGGCTTCCTGGCCGAGAGCCCGGAGTTCGCCCGGCGCTGCCGGGAGAACGGCGTCCGCTTCATCGGCCCCGAAGGCACGGTGCTGGCGGCCGTCGAGGACAAGATCCAGCTGCGCCGCGTCGCCGCCGCCCTGGGTCTGCCGGTCCTGAAGTATTCGCCGCTGATCCGCAGCCCCCTCGACTGCGAAACCTGTGACGACGACTTCACCTATCCGCTGATCCTCAAGCCCCTGAAGGGCTCCGGCGG
>JAFGST010000034.1 GCA_016934475.1 Candidatus Aminicenantota bacterium
AGGACGCGTAGCTTCTGCATGGCCCGGTGCTTGCGGGCCAGCAGCGTGCCGATGGGAGTGTCCCACTCCTCGGCGAGCTCGCGGAACGAACGACCCTCGATCTCGGTGGCCGTGACCACCGCCCTGTCCTCGGCGGGCAGGGCCTCCATGGCCCGGGCGAGCAGCCGCAGCCGCTCGCGCCGCTCGGCCAGGGCGGCAGGATCGCCGCCGGCATCGCCCGGCGCCGAAGGAGCGGCCAGGCTTTCCAGCTCGCCCGACATGTTCCCGGCTTCGGGGCGGCGCCGCCTTCGGCGCCACAGGTCGGCGATGCGGTTCTGCAGGGAGCTGAACATGTAGGCCGCCAGGTTCTCGACCGGCCGGGCGACATCGGGCAGCGCGAACAGGCGCAGGGCCACGTCCTGCACGACGTCCTCGGCCTCGACGGCCCCGACCCCCTCCATGCGGCGCCGCACGAAGCGGGTCAGGCGGCCGATCTCCGCCTGGATGAATTCCGCGACCTCGGGTCTGGTCATTGTCGTTTCCATACTGCCAGGACGCCGGTCATGCCCGATTATTGCCGTCACTTCGCCATGGAGCCGGGATCCCCCTGCCCTGCGAAGCCCGCCCTACCAGGGAAAAGCCAGGACCGCGCCCACGCCCAGATTCAGGAAGCGCTCGGCGAAGGATTCCCGGAAAAGCTCGATGGCCCGGTCGCCCGTGCAGTGCGAGGCGCCGCACCTCTCCACTCCCATCCCCTGCAATTCCTGGATGATGGCCCGGACCTCCTTGTCGCTCTTTCTCATCAGGTGGAATCCGCCCAGCACGACCCGCGGCTTGCCCGGCGCCACGGCCGGGGCGCGGCGCACGATGTTGGCAATCCCCGGATGGCTGCAGCCGGTGAGGACCAGCAGACCCTTGGTTGTTTGAAAGACGAGTGACTGCTCGGTGAAGGAGGAGTCGAAGTCGGCCGGCAGCTCCCCCGTGCTGAAGACCCTGGGGCAGATCTCCATTGGCTCCCGGACGCGCAACGGCTGTCCGCCCCATTGGCGGACCTTCGCCATGAAGCCATCGCTGGCCATGGCCGGGAGAACCACCGCGATATCCTTTTTCTTGGACAACACCCACTCGAGCCCCCCCGTATGGTCGCCGTGCAGGTGGGAGATCACGATCATGTCGACGCGCGTCAGATCGACTCCCAGGCGCTCGACGTTCCCGCGCAGGATGTCGGGCTTGGTGCCGGTATCGAAAAGAATCGTCTTTTCCGCACCCTGCACCAGGCAGGAAAATCCCCAGTCCGCCTGCAGTCCCTCCCCTCCCCCGTAGTTGTCGTACAGGATGGTCAGGCGGATCTCGCCGGCGGCGGCCGGATTCTGCGCCCATGCCGCGATCCCGACCAAGACGGGCAGAACCAGAAACGCGAGCCATTTGTCCATGGTCACCCCCTGAACGGATTGTAGCGCTCATCGTGGAAAAAAGAAACCTTCGCTCCTGGAAATTGCCCCCCTTTTCGACTAGGATAGGGAGAGAGGTGCCCCATGACCGAACTGGAAAAGAAGATCTGGAACATCCTGGGCCGGCCGCAGACGGCGGCGCTGGCCACGATCGGCGAAGGCGGCGCCCCCAGGGTGCGCTACGTGACCGTCCGGGCGCTGGAGGACCTCACGCTGCACTTCTGCACCAGCCACGCCTCGCGCAAGGCCCGGCAGATCGCCGCCCATCCCGATGTGCACCTGACCTGCGGCAACCTGGAGCCTCCCGACGACTCGGCCTACCTGCAGGTCGCCGGCCGCGCCGAGATCCGCTCCGACGCGGCGACGAAGAGGCAGTACTGGCTGGAAGGCTGGAGCCGCTACTTCCAGGGCCCGGAAGATCCCGACTATGTGATGGTCTTCGTCACGCCGTCTCTCATCGAGTACAACGCCCCGGGCTCCCTCGAGCCCGAGATATGGAGGAAATGATCGGCCCGCGTGAAGCCTAGGCTCCCCCTACGCCTTCTGCTTCACCTTTGCCTTTCGCTTTTTTCCTTTTTGCCTTTTTTTTTCCACCGAGAACCCGAACTTGCCGATGTGGCGGCCCATCTCATAGTAGTGCCCGTGGCAGTAGCAGAGGGGTCGGGCGGCGGCCAGGTCGAAGAGACCGCTCCGGGCGTCGAAGTAGCGCGGGTCGGCATGGACGGCCAGGATCTCGGCGACGAACAGGTGGTGGCTGCCCAGCGGGCGCACCTGGCGCACGCGGCACTCGAGGTTGACCGGGGATTCGGCGACGAGCGGGGCTCCGACGTGCCTCGCCGGCAGCGGCGTGAGCTTCATCTCCCTGAACTTGTCGAAATCGCGGCCGCTCTTCACCCCGCACCAGTCAACGGCCCGGGCCATGGCCGCGTTGGTCAGGTTGACGACGAATTCCCCGCCGGCGCGGATCAAGCCGTACGAATGACGCTGCGGGCGGATGGAGATGGAGCACATCGGCGGCTCGGTGCAGACGATGCCGGTCCAGGCGACGGTGATGAGGTTCTTGGTTCCGCCGTACTCTCCGCAGCTGACCAGCACGGCGGGCAGGGGATAGAGCATGGTGCCGGGCTTCCACAGCAGCTTCTTCGCTTCGCGTCCCATCGTTGACCTCCTCTGGCGCACTGTAGCACAGCTCGTGTCCCCCGGTAAAGAACCGCCGCACGTCGCTCGAGTGATAGTGTTAGTGTTGGTGTTTGAAAAAGCAAGAAAACGAACTATTTGTCAGCAATAGCTCGTATTAATGCCACTACTAACACAAACACCAACACTAACACTTGTACGGAGAATCCAATTTGTTTAAACCGGGCAAAACAGATACAATACTCAACCTCGATTGCCCCGATCTTCCGCGGAAGCAAAAATTGGAGGATGGCATGGCGCTTGAACCCCGGCTCCACGTACGCCCGACCTTCGGCCGCCAGGAACAGTTCTATTTTCTCAAGGCCGGCCTTCTGATCCTGGCCATTTATTTCTTCCGCAGGGAGATCTACAGCCTGGCCGGATTCTTTCTCCTTTTTCTGCCCCTGTTCTTTTTCTGCATCATCTGGTTCAAGTCAATCCAGACCGGCGACCGGCTGCTGGACATCGTGAAGGAGCATGTCACCTTCATCCCCATCCCCTACGCCGAGGGCGGCCGCAGGGCCTTTATCCCCAAGGTCACCTTGCTGCTGATCCTGCTCAACGTGCTGGCCTTTTATTTCGTCCGGCTCGCCAGCGAGGAGGGCGCCCGGTTCATCGTCCACAATTTCACGTTCCTGCCCCGTCACGTCAGCGGCTGGAACATCTGGCTGAGCCCTGTCTCCAGCATGTTCCTCCACGCCGACGCCGGCCACCTATGGGGAAACATGATCTCGTTCTGGGCCTTCGGGCCCGCGGTCGAGGAGAGGATCGGGGCGCGGAAATTCGTCTTCCTGTACTTCCTCACCGGGATCGCGGGCAGCCTGACGGCGGTCGTCGTCTTCCGCGTGTTCATGTCCGAGACCTTTCACGCCATCGGGGCCTCCGGCGCCATCGCCGGCATCACCGGGGTGTTCCTGGTACGCTGCTACTTCAAGAAGCTGGTCGTGCCGCTGCCCCTGTTCGGCCTGCTGAACTTCAAGCTCCGGATCAACTCGCTGCTGCCCCTGGGATTGTTCTTCCTGCTCGACGTGCGCAGCGGCTTCGAGCAGCTGGCGGGGAGCCGTACCCCCGTTGCCTACTGGGTGCACGTCGGCAGCCTGGTGGCCGGCATACTCTTCTCGGCGCGGATGAATCTGCACCGGGCCGCGGCCGAGGAGAAGTACACCGAGGCGGGGCTGGCGGCCATGGACAACCAGCTCACTCGGAGGGAGAGCGTCGACTCGCTCCTGTCCGCGCTGCAGTTGAATCCCGACAACGAGGCCGCCCTGATGGGGCTGGCCCGCGAGTACGCCATCACCCGCAAGCCCGAGGGCCGCGACCTCTTCGAACGGGCCATCCGCCTGAAGCTGCGCACGGCCCCCGAGCAGGCCATGGCGGCCTACCAGGAATACCGCGACTCCTACACGCAGATGCTCGAGCCCGAGCTGCAGTACCGGCTGGCCGGGATCTTCTACCGCAACGACGACCACGAGCCGGCGGCGCGCATGCTGGAAGCGATCATCCTCGAGCCATCGGCAAACCCCGACACGCGCCAGCGCTCCTTTTTCCAGCTGATCGTGCTCCTGGCGGAGAACAACATGCTCGAGGCGGCCCATTACCGGCTGGGGCAGTTCCGCGAGCAGTTCCCGGGCTCCGATCTGGTCCAAGCCGCCGAGGACAAGTTCGTGGAGATATTGAAGAGCTAAAAGAGACGAACCCGGCGTAAGGCGGACGGCGCCCGCCAAAATTCCAAGCTCCAATGACCAAAACGAAGGCACCTAAGATTTACTCCTGAAAGGAACGGAAATTTGCGTTCCCTACCCACGGCATATATCAAATTATTGTCTTCGTTTGGGTCATTTGGTCATTGGATTTTGGTGCTTATTTGGTATTTGGTGCTTGGAATTTAATCTAAGCGGGAGGGTCTGAGACCCTCCCCTACATGAAGATATTGCCTTTTCCTGCTAACACTAACACTATCACTAACACGAAAAAAAAACCCCGCCCTCGCGGGCGGGGTTTTTCGACCTCAGGCCGGTCTTGCGAGTCTCCCTTCTCGCTCAATAATAGGTGCAGCGGGTGGCGCCGTAGCCCACGCGGCTGCAGCCGTACTTGATCCACATGAAGCCGCTCTCGCCCCAGCCGGTGCCCCAGGAATTCTTCAGGCGCCAGGCGCCGCGGGAGTCGTCCCAGCCGCAGAGGATGATGGCGTGGTTGGGCGAGTAGTTCTGGCAGGCGCTGAAGGTGCCGCTCTTGTAGGCCTGGAAGTAGCTGTTCACGTAGACCGCCGCCGCCACGCAGCCGTAGGAGTAGATGGCGCTCTTGATCTTGGAGGTGGTGGTGCTGACGCTGCCGTAGGAGAAGACCTTGTAGCGCGTCGGGTTGCTGCAATAGCTGCAGGGGGAGTCCAGCGCAGTGTAGGGGAAGCAGCTCTCGAGGATGGAGCCCGGGCTCTTGCACATGGCGAAGGCGAACCAGCCGCCGTCGCAGCCGTAGCCGTAGCTGTTGCAGGAGACCAGGTACTGTTCGGAGAGGTTGTACGTTGAGCCGGTCCTCTTCTTCATGGCCGCTTCCTGGGCGCCGATGGTGGCGAAGGCCCAGCAGGAGCCGCAGCTGCCCTGGTTCTTGATCGGCGTGTAGTAGCCCGTGTAGGATCTGGGAAGCGTCGCCGTAGGCAGGGCCTCCTCGCAATCCTCCTCGTAATCGAGATCGACGGGCTTCAGCTCCGGCTTGAAGGTGCACAGTTGCTCGATGCTGTACTGCATCGCCGGGTTGGCGTCGACCTCGAAATCCCAGCCGTTGGCCCGGATGTCGGCCCGCATCTGGGCGATGCGGTTGCGCAGCTCCTGCCGCCGCAGTTCCTGCTGGAAGACCCGGTCCTCGCTTCCCGCCCGCAATGAGGGCAGGAAGACGAAGGCCACGAGAACGACCAGCACCAATCCGCCAAGGATCCACTTCTTCTTCATCTCGTTTCTTCTCCTTCTTCTTTTACTTATGGAAAGGTATTTCCATAGTCTCGTGAAAATGAACGAACATTCGCGGGCTCATCGACCCGATGATAGAAATTCAATAAATTGAATTCAATACAACCCAGGATGGCTTTTTGGTTGTATTTTTCGCCGATCCCGCATACAGCGAAAGATGTAGAACCCGCCTAAGAACGGGATCTTGGGCGTAGGGACCTTCTCTCTATCCGCCCTCTCGCCAGGCGTCTTCGCGGCCGCCGCGGCTCACAGTCGCAGCAACCCGGCGACCGCCTCCAGGCCCTGCCGGTCCGCCTCGTCGAATTGGTTCGGCTTGTCGCTGTCTACGTCGAGCACGGCGACGACCGTCCCCGTGCGGTCGTGCAGCGGCACGACGATTTCCGAGAGCGAGCGTGGGTCGCAGGCGATGTGGCCGGAAAAGCGGCGTACGTCCGGGACGACGACGGTCGCGCCGCGCCTCACCGCCTCCCAGCAGACCCCCTTCCCCCGCGCCAGG
>JAFGST010000035.1 GCA_016934475.1 Candidatus Aminicenantota bacterium
TGCGCACCCGCGACCTGACCAAGGTGTATGACCGCGTCGCCGTGGTCGACGGCATCGACCTCGACTTCGCCGCCGGTTCCATCACCGCCCTGCTGGGGCGCAACGGCGCCGGAAAGACCACGACCTTCC
The DNA here is from genome assembly GCA_016934475.1 of Candidatus Aminicenantota bacterium. GTDB lineage: Bacteria > Acidobacteriota > Aminicenantia > UBA2199 > UBA2199 > UBA2199. Next base: position 130 of record JAFGST010000035.1, read on the forward strand.
TGATGATGGCCGGCATCGTCCGTCCCGATGGCGGCAGTGTGGAGTTCAACGGCGAGAGCGTGGACGGCATCCCCTCCTACCAGCGGGCGCAGAAGGGGCTGATCTACCTTCCCCAGCAGCACTCGGTCTTCATGAAGGCCACGGTGCTCGAAAACCTGGTCATGGTGCTGGAGCTCTATTCCCCGCCGAGGGAGGCCAGGGACAGGGCGCTGGAGCTGCTCCACGACTTTGGCCTGCTGGCGCTCAAGGGCTCCAGGGCCTACCAGCTGTCGGGCGGGGAGAAGAGGCGGCTGGAGATCGCCCGCTCCATGATCATGAAACCGCGCTTCCTCTTCCTGGACGAGCCCTTCACCGGCATCGATCCCATCACCATCCTCGATATCCAGAAGATCGTCTTGAGGCTCAGGGCGCTGGGCATCGGCATCGTTATCACCGACCACAACGTCATGGACACCTTCTACATCAGCGACAGGGTCTACATCATCCACAAGGGGCGCATCCTGAGCAGCGGCACTCCCGCCGAGGTGGTGCGCGAGGAGCGGACCCGCCAGGTCTTCCTGGGCAAAGACTTCGCGTGGAGCGGCTGAGCGGTCCCTGCTACCGGGCACTGGACGAGGCGGCCTGGCGGAGCAAACGCGAGACCTTCGCCGCGATGTTCGGCCGCTGCCGCCTGTGCCCGCGCGCTTGCGGCGCCGAGCGCGCCCAGGGCCGGCCCGGGTTCTGCCGAGCCGCCGGCAAGGTCCGCGTCGCCTCTCACAATCTCCATTTCGGCGAGGAGCCGCCCCTCTCCGGGACCCGAGGATCGGGAACGGTCTTCTTCTCGGGCTGCACCCTGAGGTGCCTGTTCTGCCAGAACTATCCGATATCGCAGCTGGGCCACGGCGAGGATTGCTCCATCGAACAGCTGGCCGGCATCTTTCTCTCCCTGCAGAGGCGCGGCGCCCATAACATCAACCTCGTCTCGCCGACACCCTACCTGTTCCATATCGTCTCGGCGCTGGAGATCGCCTGCGCCGGCGGTCTGGGCATCCCGCTGGTCTACAACACCAGCGGCTACGAACGGGTCGAGGCGATCGCCGCCCTGGAGGGGATCATCGACATCTACATGCCCGATCTCAAGTACGGGCCCTCCGCTGCGGCGCGCAGGCTGGGGCTGGAGCTCTCGGGGGCCGAGGACTATTTCGTGCATGCCTTCCCGGCCCTTTGCGAGATGTTCCGCCAGGCCGGCCCGCTGCAGGTCGACCCGGCGGGGATCGCCGTGCGCGGAACGATCATTCGCCACCTGATCCTCCCCGGCCACGCGGAGAACTCGATCGAGGTGCTGCGCGCCATGGCCGCCAGCCCGTTCGGGGGCGCCTGGCTCAGCTTGATGAGCCAGTATTTCCCGGCCTACCGCGCCCCGGGCCATCCGCCCTTCGACCGCCGATTGCTCGTTGCCGAGTGGAGACAAGTTCGCGATGAAGCGGTCAGACTGGGGCTGGATGAGGGGTGGTTCCAGGAGATGGACTGAAGCGATCAATGAAGATTCAGTGTTAGTGTTAGTGCAGATCTGTCCAAAATAGCATTGAAAAAATGACTGGAATCAGCGATAGGATTGCTGACAACCTATGGCTTGATCGGGCAAGTTGCCCTTCGTTCACTCGGGGACTCAGCCTTACCCGCCGAGGGGTGCGGGCTTCGTTATGCAGCGGGTTCGTGTGTGAACATGGGGGAACCCGCCGCATTTCCCTTCAGGAACCACTCGCCCCCCACCCCAGCGGGTCCCAAGTCTTCGCCCCACGTTCACTCAGGGCAAGCTTGTCCGATGCCCGATCGATCTCATGCATCTTGTCTTGGCAGGCGCAGCGGCAATCGTCGGAACGCCTTGTGGACGTCGAGTAGACGGCCATCGGTTCCCGGAGGCGTCAGCGATCCGGGAAAAAGTGGAGGCGATTGGCGCGAGAGCCTGCCAACGGACTGGATTTGTCCCTTCGATTAGATCTTGGACAGCATATTGATAAAACCAAACAAAGCAAGGAGGAAACCTCATCCTGAAAACCGGATTATCAGGCTCCGAAACCCTTTACAGTGCTTGCAGTCTGTCCAAAAAACGATTTATTTTGGACAGCAGTGGTGTTAGTGATAGTGTTAGCAATGGCATTAAAGCGATCCAAGTGATTGATCCTTTCAATTTCTTCTAACACTAACACTATCACTATCACTAATTCGCCGGAATATTGCTATTTCGCCCTGTTTCCGGTACAATTCCCCCTCGGTTTTCCGTCTTTCCCCGAATCGCGTCCACGAAGGAGAAAAAGACATGGTGGAAGCAATGAAACGTTCCCTGCGCGATTCCGCTGCCGCCCGCTGGTCGGCCCTGGCCATCGTCTCGGTCATCATGTTCTGCGGCTATTACTTCGACAAGGCCACCTCGGCGTTCAAGACCGCTATCGTGGACTCGGGCTGGAGCAGCGTGGACTTCGGCTTCTTCAAGAGCGCCTATGGCTGGCTCAACGTGTTCGCCTTCATGCTCATCATCGGCGGCATCATCCTCGATAAGAAGGGCGTGCGCTTTACCGGCATCTTGGCTGCCCTGGTGATGGTCTTCGGCGTCGCCGTCTGCTGGGTCGCACTGGCATCGGGTTTTCCCCTCCGCACCCAGGTGTGGATGGCCGCCGTCGGCTTCGCCTTCTTCGGCACCGGCGTCGAGGTCGCCGGGATCACGGTATCGAAGGTCATCGTCAAGTGGTTCAAGGGCAAGGAGCTGGCGACGGCCATGGGGCTGCAGCTCGCCGTGGCCCGCATGGGCACCGCCGTCGGCCTGGCCGTGGCCATGCCGCTCGCCCTGCAATGGGGGGTGAAGGCGGTTCCCTTCCTGGGCCTCGCCCTTCTGGTTATGGGCACCATCGCCTTCATCTTCTACTGCCGGATGGACAAAAAACTGGACGCTTCCGAGCCCCAGGCGAAGATCGCCCACGAGGACGCCTTCAAGCTGGCGGACATCGTGGCGATCCTGAAGAACAAGGGCTTCTGGCTCATCGCCCTGCTCTGCCTCATTTTCTATTCGGGCGTGTTCCCCTTTCTGGACTACGCCACCGACCTCATGGTGCAGAAGTACCACGTGGACGCGAAGCTGGCCGGCCTCATACCGGCCCTGCTGCCCTTCGGCAACATCCTGCTGACGCCCCTCTTCGGCACCATTTATGACCGCAAGGGCAAGGGGGCATCCATCATGATCCTGGGTGCCTTCCTGCTGGTGTTCGTGCACGTCATCTTCGCCATCCCCGCCTTTTCCCACTGGGCGGTGGCCGTCGGCGCCATGCTGCTGCTGGGCGTGGCTTTTTCCCTCGTGCCCTCCGCCATGTGGCCCTCCGTCCCCAAGCTGATCCCCGAAAAGCAGCTGGGCACCGCCTACTCGATGATCTTCTACATCCAGAACATCGGTCTGATGGGCGTGCCCTACCTCGTCGGCTGGGTGCTGGACCGCTTTTGCAGGCTGCCGGACGTGGACGGCAAGGTGGCGTACAACTACACCCTGCCCTTGCTCATCTTCCTCAGCTTCGGGGTCATCGCCGTGTTCGTCGCGTTCCTGCTCAAGGCCGACGACCGGAAGAAGGGCTATGGCCTGGAATTGCCCAACATCAAGCGGGCCTAGACCGTCGAGGGCAGGCCATGCTGCTGGCACTGAAATTCCTTCTGCTGGTCGCCCTGCTCATCCTGCTGCTGCGCTGGAAGGTCGAGCTGTCGCTGGCGGTCTTCATCGTCACCCTGCTGACCGTCGCTTTGTTCGGCGTCGACCCGCTGCTGGCCGCCCGCAGCGCCTGGGCGGGGGTGAGCGACCGCCAGACGCTGGAACTGTTCCTGATCATCGTCCTCGTCCAGTACATCGGCGCCGTGCAGAAGAGCCGGCGCATGTACGACCGCCTGATCGACTCGCTGAACACCATGGTCCGCGACAAGCGGCTGGTGGCCATGGTCTCGCCGGCCATCATCGGCTTCCTGCCCATGCCGGGCGGCGCGCTGCTCTCGGCGCCGCTCGTCCAGGTCTCCACCGAGCGCATGAGGCTGAAGCCGGCCTTCAACGCCTTCCTGAACTTCTGGTTCCGCCACGACTGGGAGCTGATCTGGCCGCTGTATGCCGGCCTGCTCCTGTTCCAGGCCCTGTCGCGCATTCCCCTGCGCCGCATCATCCTCTTCCAGCTCCCGTTCTCGATACTGCATATCCTCATGGGCCTGGCCGTCGCCTTCCTCTATTTCCGCCGCCACGGCATTGGCCCCGACCGTCCGGGGGCGGGGAACGGCCTGCACGCCACGGCGCGCGACTTCTTCGCCGGCACCTGGCCGATCCTGGCCGTCATCCTGCTGTTCTTCCTCAGGCTGCCGCCGCTGCTGCCCCTGCCCCTGCACTGGGCGCTGCTGCTGGTCGTCGCGGTGCTGAGCCTCTGGAAGAAGGTCGGCATGAAGGAGATCGCCGCCATCGTCTTCGCCAGGACGACGATCCGCAGCCTGCTGGTCATCGCCGCCGTCATCGTCTTCCAGCGCATCATCCAGGTGTCGGCGGCCTTCGACACCCTCAAGACCATGGACATCTCCCTCGGCACGGCCGTGGCCTTCATCTTTTTGGTCTCCTTCGCCGTGGCCTTCCTGACCGGGGTGAACACGGCCTATATCGCCATCGCCTTCCCGGTGCTCCTGCCCCTGATCCAGGGCCTGCCCAATTATTTCTACCTCTCCCTCTACATGTACATCGTCGGCTTCGCCGGCATCCTGGTCTCGCCGCTGCACCTCTGCCTGGTGCTGACGAACGAGTACTTCGGCGCCTCGCTCCTGGACGTCTACCGCTACATGGCGCTGCCGATATTCGTAATGATCGCCCTGGCCACCGGGCTGGTGCTGGTGCTATAACGAACCAAACCACGGCATACGGTAGACGGCGGACGGTAAGAGTAGAATAACGATCTCAGGGAAGAGAAAGGGAAGAGAAAGGGAAGAATGAGGGAAAAGAAGGTGATAAAAGCCTTTTCAATAATTTCTGATTTCCCACTCTGCCTCCCCTGTGCCTTTCCCTTTGACTTCCCTTTATCTTCCCTAGAGTTTTTTCCCGTGCGCCGTACGCCGTCAGCCGTATGCCGTTGGCCGAGTTCAATTATTGGATGATCCCGTTTTCTTTCAAGACTTTAAAGAACCTTTGCACTCCCAGCCCGTCGACGAGCTTCTTGCCCGCTTCGCCCATCTGCTGCCTGCGCTCCGGGGTCAGCGGGTCGAGGGCCTCGCGGATGGATGTCAGGGACATCGCCTCCAGCGCCGGAAACGGCAGGCCCGTGCCCAGCTGCAAACAGGCCTCGGCCAGGTCCCGGTCTTCCTTGCCCAAGGGCATGAAGAGCGCCGGCGTGCCCACGGCGGCCGCTTCCAGGGCCTCCTGGCCGGGCGGGATCAGCGCCAGGTCGGCCTCGAAGTAGGCGCGGGCCGGGCTCTCGCTGCGGCCGCGGAAATGGATGCCGGGATAGGCGCGCATTAGGTTCCTCTTGTCGGCCTTTTTCAGGTCCAGCCCGGGGTGGATCTTCATCCTGAAGCGCAGGCGGTGCAGGGCGTCCACGATCGCGCGCAGGTCGCGGTAGGGGAGCGCATCGCCCAGGTGAACGAAGAGGAGCCTGGCCTTTTCCCTGTATTTCCTGCGGACCTTGTTGAAATGGCGAAACTTGTGGTGCAGGAGCGAGGCCTGGGGCCCGGCCAGGAGCACGGCCGCCGAGGCGCCTTCCGTCCCGGACGGGGGAAAGGGGGCCACCAGGACGTCAACCGGCTGCAGCCTGCCGGCGGCCGGGACGATCTGGACGGTTTGCATCCCCGATCGCTTCGCCTTTTCCAGCAGCGCACCGTCGCGCTCGTCGAAGCCGGACAGGTCGAAGATGAGCGCCTTGGCTTCGCCGATGTCCGTGACCCCGGGGTCCCGGATCATGGCGAAGGGGACCTTCTGCGCGGCGAGGAATTTCAGCGCTCTCTTGTCCTCGCGGCTGCAGATCGACACCCGCGCGTCCTTCCGCAGCAGGGCGGCCAGGTAGGCGCAGCGCTGCAGGTGCGAAAGGCCGGAGCGGGGCGAGACGTCGGCGCGGAAAACGATCATCTAGCCGAGGACTTCCGCGACCTTCTCCATGGCGAAGTCGATGTCGGCCCGGGTGATGACCAGCGGCGGCGCGAAACGGATGATCCAGTCGTGGGTTTCCTTGCAGAGCAGCCCCTTTTCCTTGAGGGCCGTCGTGTATTTCCGGGCCTTGCCCGCCGCCTCGTGCAGGACCACGCCGATCAGCAGCCCCTTGCCGCGCACCCGCTTGATCTTGCTCGACCGTTTCTGCAAATCGCGCAGCCTCTCCATGAAGTAGGCCCCCATCTCGGCGGAGCGCTCGGCAAGGTTCTCGTTGAGCAGCACGTCGATCGAGGCCGTGGCCACGGCGCAGGCCAGCGGGTTGCCGCCGAAGGTCGAGCCGTGGGTGCCGGGCTTGAAGACGCCGAGCACCTCTTGGTCGGCGGCGATGGCCGAGACCGGGAAGACGCCGCCGCCCAGGGCCTTGCCCATGATGATGATGTCGGGATCGACGTCCTCATACTGGTAGGCGAACAGTCTGCCGGTGCGGCAGAAACCGGTCTGGATCTCGTCGACGGCCAGCAGCACGTTGTGCTTCCGGGCGATGGCGCCCAGTCCCTTGAGGAATCCTTCGTCTGGGACGACCACGCCGGCCTCGCCCTGGATGGGCTCGACCATGATGCCGACCGTGTTCTTATGGACCGCCTTCTCCACCGCGGCCAGGTCGTTGTAGGCAACGACGGTGAAGCCGGGGGTGTAGGGGCCGTACAGGTCGTGGCCGTCAGGATCGGTGGAGAAGGAGACGATGGTGGTGGTGCGGCCGTGGAAGTTCTCGCTGAAGACGATGATGTCGGCCTTGTCGGCCTCCACCTTCTTGACCAGGTAGCCCCACTTGCGCATGGTCTTGATGGCCGTTTCCACGGCCTCGGCGCCGGTGTTCATCGGCAGGACCATCTCCTTGCCCGTCAGCTTGGCCAGCTTCTCGGCGAACAGCGGCCAGCGGTCGTTGAAGAAGGCGCGTGAGGTCAGGGTCAGGATGTCGGCCTGGTCCTTCAGGGCCTGGATGATGGCGGGGTGGCGGTGGCCCTGGTTGACCGCCGAGTAGGCCGACAGCATGTCGATGTAGCGCCGGCCCTCCGGGTCCTCGACCCAGATGCCCTCGGCCCTGGAGATGACCACCTCCAGGGGATGATAGTTGTGGGCGCCGTACTTGTGCTCGATGTCCATCAGCTGCTGGGAAGTGTATTTTTCCATCCGTTTCACCTCTTTTAAATGGCAGGCCATATTGTATCAGTTTAAACCATGCCGTCAATAGCTCAAGTGAGCAATCGTGACGCGTGACGCGTAACGCGTAACAGGTAAACGCATGGCCAAATCCAGTGTTGAATTTTTTTATTGATTCGTGTAGGCTACGCCCAAGGCGTGCGGGTACGCGGCGCCGAGGAGGTAGCATGAAGGCTGAAAACATCCTGGAAAGCAAGGGCAGGGAAGTGTTCTCCATCCATGTCGAAGCCATCATCGCGGATGCCTTGCAGGTCATGAACGAGAACAACATCGGGGCGCTGATGGTCCTGGATGATCGCAAGGCCATCCATGGAATCATCTCCGAGCGGGACGTGATGCGCACCTGCCACCGCAGCCAGGGCAGCTGCCGGGGATTGGCCGTGAAAGACGTCATGACCCCGCGGGAGAAACTGATCGTCGCCCGGGCCGAGGACGACATCAACGACCTGATGGCGGCCATGACCCAAAAGCATATCCGCCACATCCCCGTGGTCGACGAGAAGGACAAGGTCGTGGGCATGATCTCCATCGGCGACATCATCAAGGCCATGCTTCAGGAAAAGGACTTCCATATCCGCCACCTAACCGATTACATCGAAAGCAAGTACCCCCTGTAATGAAGCGGATCCACCCCATGCCGATGCCCGCGGGTAGAGAACCGTGGCCGCCGTTCACTTCCTTCGCCCTGCCCGGAGATGGGAGCGGAATTTCCACCCGCCCGAGCGGGGGCTATTGACTTTACGCGCCCATTTCGTCACCATGGACGACAGGATGAGGAAAAACGGTATTCCTGGGATCCAGTAAGGAGGAGTGATCAGCCATGGAAAACAAGAAGATGTGCCTGGCGCTGTTCAGCGGCAGCCTAGACAAGTTGACCGCGGCCGGCGTCATTCTCAGCGGTGCCGCGGCCGATGATATGGAAGTGGACGTGTTTGTCCTCCTGCAGGGGGCCAGGGCCTTCAAAAGGGAAGTGGCCGACGATCCCGAAAAACTGTCCATGGCGGAGAACGCGCACTTGAAGAAAGAGTTCATGGAGTCCCTGCGCGTTCTCAAGGTCAAGACCTGGGTCGAGTTCTTCAAGGAGGCCAAGGCGCTGACCAAGGTGAAGGTCCACATCTGCGGCCTGGCGGGAAAGATCTGGGGCGGTGAAAAGATCGAGGATTTCGTGGACCTGGCCGACGACATCTGCGGGATCGGCGCCTATATCACCAGCGCGCAGGAGGCCGACGTTCACCTGTTCATTTGATTTCCCAGAAAGGAGAAAACGATGACCACAGAAGAATTGCAGAACCTCCACGTGACCAAGAGCGTGGACGCGCGCGGCACGGCTTGCCCCGGGCCGCTCCTGGAGGCCAAGAAGGCCATCGGCACGATCCAGGCCGGCGACATCATGGAGGTGCTGTCGGCCGACGAAGGCACCAAGGTCGATATCCCGAAATGGTGCACCAAGCAGGGCCACGAATACCTGGGCACCCTTGAAGAAAGCGGCTATTACAGGATCTTCCTGAGGAAAAAATAGCGGTCATGCCGGAGGGTCGAAGGGACGGCGCGAAAATCCTGGTCTTTTCGACGGAAAAGATCTCCGATCCCGCCATCGACATGGCCGGGCTGCTGAAGCTGCATTATCCCCCGCGCGTGTACACCATCGCCGTGCCCTGCTCCAGCGCCGTCAAGCCGCACTGGATCCTGCATGCCTTTGCCCAGGGCTTCGACGGCGTATTCATCGCCGCCGACGGCAGCGACTGCCCCTACGGAGAATCCTGCACCGAGAAAACGGGCGCCCTGGTGCAAAAAACCCATGCGTTGATGAAAGAACAGAACCTCGACGCCGCGCGCCTGAAGATGGCGGCGATCTGCTCCGTCTGCAGCGAATCGTTCGTCAAGCACATGAAAAGTTTCAGCGAAGCGCTGCAGAAGGGGAAATGACCCTATGGCCGCGGTAGAGAGGCTGAGCTTCGACGCGCTGGTCGTGGGCGGCGGCATCGCCGGCATCGAGGCGGCCATCAACCTGGGCGACAACGGCCTGCGCGTGCTGCTGGTCGAGAAGGACCTGACGCTGGGCGGCAAGATGATCATGCTAAGCAAGGTGTTCCCCACCCTGGACTGCGCCGCCTGCATCACCACGCCCAAGATCTCCGAGGTCGCGCGCCATCCCAACGTCACGATCTTCACGAACACGGAAGTGAAGTCGATCCAGAAGCAGGACATGCACTACTTCAAGGCCTCGCTCGTCCGCCACCCCCGCTACGTCGACGAGAGCGCCTGCACCGGCTGCCAGCTGTGCGAGGAAGCCTGCCCGGCGGTCGTCCCCGACCAGTACCAGTACGACCTGGTCGGGCGCAAGGCCGCCTATATCCCCTTCAGCATCGCCAGCCCGCGCGTGGCCACGATCGACATGGACCACTGCGTTCTGTGCGGGGCCTGCGAACGGGTCTGCCCGCCGCAGTGCATCGACTTCACCCAGGAACCGGCCGAGTGCCAGATCATCATGAAAACGGTGATCGTGGCCACCGGCCTGCAACTGTTCGACCCGGCCCGGATCGAACGCTTCCGCTCCGGCCATGCCAAGAACGTGATCACCGCCATGCAGATGGAGCGCCTGCTGGCCCCGACCCGCCCCTACAACCACGTGCTGCGGCCGGGCGACGGCAAGGCCCCCGACAAGATCGCCTACGTGCTGTGCGTCGGCTCGCGGGACCGCACGGTGGGCAATCCCATCTGTTCCCAGATCTGCTGCATGTACTCCATCAAGCAGGCGCAGCTGCTGATGGGCGCCCTGCCCATGGCCGACGTGACCATCTATTACATCAATATCCGCTCGTATGGGAAGGGATTCGAGGAATTCTACGAGCAGGCCAAGGGCATGGGGGTGAATTTCGTCAAGGGCAAGGTGGGCCAGATCACGGAGAAGGAAAACGGCAACCTGGTCCTGCGCTACGAGGACATCCGCAGCGGCAGGCTCAAGGAAGCCGAGCATGACCTGGTGGTGCTGTCGGTCGGATCGCTCGCCGACCCGGACGCTTCCGGCTTTTTCACCGACGGACGCTGGGAGCAGGACGAGTTTCATTTCCCCAGGCAGAAGGACCTGTTCTTCAACCCGGCCCTCAGCAGCATCAAGGGCGTGTTCCTGGCGGGCACCACATCCTGTCCGATGGATATCCCTGACACCATCCTGTCGGCCGGCGCGGCCTCCATGGAAGCGATCCGTTACATCAAGCAGTCGGCCCTGGGAATATGAAACGAAAAATCGGCGTATACATTTGTCACTGCGGCGGTAATATTTCCGACTACGTGGACGTGGAGAAGGTCCGCCAGGCGGCGGCGAAGGAAGCCGGGGTCGCGCTGGCCCGGACCATGGAATTCGCCTGCGCCGACTCGAGCCAGAAGGAGATCGCCCAGGACATCCAGGAGGGCGCAGTCGATTCGTTCGTGGTGGCCTCCTGCTCTCCCAAGCTGCACCTGCCGACCTTTCAATCGGTCGCCGAGCGGGCGGGGCTGAACAAGTACCAATACGTGCACGCCAACATCCGCGAGCAGGTCTCGTGGGCCCATTCGGACGACAAGGAGGGGGCGACCGCCAAGGCCGTCCAGTTCGTGCGCGCCGCCATCGCCAAGGTCCGGCTGGCCAAGGCGATCGAACCGATCGAGATCCAGACGCAGCGCGCCGTGCTGGTCGTGGGCGCGGGCGTGGCCGGCATGAAGGCCGCCACCTCGCTGGCCAAGATGGGAGTGAACGTCTACCTGATCGAGAAGGAGCACTTCGTCGGCGGCCGCGTCTCGCAGTGGGACGTGTTGTGCATCACCGAGGAGACCGGCAAGGACCTGGTCACCCGTTTCTACATCGACGTCGTCGCCAACCAGAACATCACCCTGTTCACCGGAGCCGAGCTCGTCGAATGCAGCGGCAGCATGGGGAACTTCACGGTCAAGGTCCGCATCACCCCTCGCTACGTCAAGGACATCTGCGAAAAGGACAGGATGCGCCGGGCCATCGAGGTCTGCCCGGTCGAGGTGGTCGACGAGTTCAATTTCTCGATCACCAAGCGCAAGGCCATCTACCACAACTTCCCCAGCCAGTACCCACTGGTGGCCGTGGTCGACATGAAGCACTGCACGCGCTGCGGAAAGTGCGAGAAAGAGTGCGAAAAGATCGATTTCTCCCAAGAGGAAAAGGTCGTGGAGTTGAAGGTGGGATCGATCCTGGTGGCCGCGGGCTTCGACCCCTACACGCCCAAGAACGGCGAGTTCGGCTACCAGGTATACGACAACGTGATCACCCTGCCGCAGTTCAAGCGCCTGGTGGCGATCAGCGACACGGAGCTGAAATGGAAAGGCCGGCCGGTACAGACCATCGCCTACATATACTGCGTGGGCAGCCGCCAGCTGGAAGGCGAGAACAAGTATTGCTCGCGCTACTGCTGTCTGACCACCATCTGCGCCGCGATCAAGGCGGGGGAGAAGTTCTCCGGGCTCTCCCATTTCCACTTCACGCGCGGCATCCGCACCTACGGCAAGTACGAGACGTTTTTTTACGAGGCCTCGAAACGGGGCCAGGTGTTTTTGCAGTCATTCGAGGACGATCCCCCGCAGGTGACGCAAAAGGACGGCCGGACGCTCGTCCGCATCCATGACATCCTGACCAGCCGCCGGGAGGTCGAAGTGGACGCCGACCTGGTCGTCCTGGTCACCGGCATGGTTCCCCGCACCGACGGCCGGATCGGAGAGATCCTGAAGCTCCCCCGCGGCCGGGACCGGTTTTACAACGAGATCCACATGAAACTCCGCCCGGTGGAGACGGTGATCGACGGCGTGACCATCGCCGGGGCCTGCCGGGGCCCGCAGAACGTGGTGGAGGCCATCAATTCATCACTTTCGGCGGCCATCAAGTCGTATTCCTTCGTCCGCCGCGACACGCTGGCCATCGAGCCCATCGTCGCCGAGATCGATCCCGACGCCTGCACCTGGTGCGAGGCCTGCGCCAAAGCCTGTCCGTTCGACGCCATCGCCCGGGACGCCTCCACCGGCAAGGAGATCGCCCGGGTCAACACGCCGGTCTGCAAGGGATGCGGCATGTGCCTGCCGGTCTGCCCGGCGAACGCCATCCAGTTGAGGACGTTCAGCGATGAGGAAGTGCAACAGATGATCGGAGTCCTGGCCCATGAGCTGTGAACCCCTGAGGTCATGATCCCATGGAAGAAAAGAAACGCGAAACCTTCAAGATCAAGCGCGAATCGTTCACGGTGCCGCAGCAGGCCAAGGACGACCTGAAGCAGTTCAACGCCGTCAAGAAGAGGATCCTGGAGGCGATGGGTGGAGAAGGGGCCACCGTGCCGCAGATCGCCGCCAAAATCGGCATGGATCCCGCCGAAACCCTCTATTATGTGATGTCCATGCTGAAATTCGGCTGGGTTCAGGTGCTCGGCATCGACGACATGGATGAATATTATCTCTATCAAGTGAAAAAGTAATGGCACGCCCAGACCTGAAATTCGGGAAAAAGCTCAAGAAATACGGTGCGGTCGACTTCAATGCCTGCTACAACTGCGGAACGTGCACCGCCGTCTGCGCCCTCGCGAGCGAGACGGACTCGTTCCCTCGGGAAATGGTGCGCTACAGCGTCCTGGGGCTCGACGAAGAGATCAAGGGCTCGCTGAAGCCGTGGCTCTGCTATTATTGCGGGGAGTGCTCGACGTACTGCCCGCAGGAGGCCCAGCCGGGCGAACTCATGATGTCGTTGCGGCGCTACCTGATCTCCCGCTACGACTGGACGGGGCTCTCCGGCTTGCTGTGCCGCAGCCTGGCGGCCTATGCCGCGGCCTTCCTGGCCGTCGTCGCGGGCTTGATGGGGCTCTTTTTTTTCAGCGGCTGGGGGCAGAAGGAGTGGATGCATTACGGGCACCTGTTCGAAATGGCCGCCATCGGCGGGGTCTTCGCCTTCATCCTGCTGCCGAACATCGTGCGCATGTGGTACTTCACGGTCTGGAAGCGGAAGAAAACGCTGCGGATGAAAACCTATCTTCTGGCCCTTCCCGAGCTGCTCCTGCACATGTTCACCCAGAAGCGGACCCTGTCGTGCAACGACGAGCGGGACAACACGCTGTGGTGGTTCGAGCACCTGGTCCTGGTGCTCGGTTACCTGGGCCTGCTGTTCGCCACGGTCTTCCTGGATTGGTTCGCCTCCACCCATCCGGTCGTCGTCGCCGCGGGCTACGTCTTGAGCGCCGTCGTCTTCGTCGTCACCTTTGACTTTGTCATCCGCCGCATCCGCAAAAGGAGCGAAAAGAGCGTTTTTTCCCATCCTTCCGACTGGTTTTTCGTCATCTGGCTGTTCCTGATGGGCATATCCGCCTTTGGCGTGCGGCTGCTGGTCGACCTGGGCGCCCTGGCCGGTCATTTCTGGCTGTACCTGCTGCACCTGACCGTGCTGGTGCAATGGGCGTTGATCATCGTGCCCTTCGGGAAATGGACCCATTTCCTGTACCGCTCCTTCGCCATGTATTTCGACCGGATCGTCAAGATGGAAAGCCCAGCCGCCTGAACCCTTTTTCCCCTGCCGCAGGTTTGGACCGCCTTCGGAAGCGGGTCAGGCGCCGGCAGCGGACAGGCATAGGTTTTTGCCCTGATCGCCTTGTAGAAAATCTCGATGGCGTAATCCGTTGTGCCCCCGCTGGGAAGAGTCTGGTGAGAGATCAAGCCCGTATAGCGGACGCTGTGCATATCCACCCCGTACCTGAGATGACAAAAGAAATGTGAAATGAATTCTTTTTGAACCCATCATCAACCATCCTGGCGGGACATGGATGGATATTCAAGGAGAAAAGGGCTGCCAGCGCTATCCCCAACGGGAGATCTTCCCTATTTCAAAACAATCCCGCTTCTTTCCTTGCCATCCTTCTTGTTTTTCTCAACCAGTATCGAGCCTATATTGTTTTTAATGATGTCCATTATGCCGGGAATCTCTTTTTCCCTGACGATCACGCATACAAACTGATTTTTTAAGCGAATGATGTTTGGCCCGAATCGTTTGCCCACCAACACATCGACCCCACGTAACGCAGAAGCAGTCGCTTTCGCCTTGCCGGGGTCACCGTGGGTTCTTGTTTCATCTTCATTGTATTTCGGATTCGTTCTTTTTTCCTTGAAAAGCAATTCTCCGTCGGAATATTCCAGTATTTGAAAAAAATTCGCCATCCCCACATGGTCATTTGCTTTGATGGTTTTGTCGTCATCGGTTCCAATGGCAAACACCAGTTTTTCTTTTATTTCCGCAATGGCATTCTGCGGGCAGGCCCGCATGGCCTCATTCATGCAGTCTGCTCTTTCATTGATGATTCGTGCATAGCCATTTTCGACTTTCAATTCCAGTCCTTGCGGACAAATGGTCGTGCATATTCCGCAGCCACAACACCGATTCGCGTCTACCAGCAACATGGTGTGATGGTCCTTTCCCCATGCATTTTTGTCATCGATCGGCAGCCAGCCGGCAGGATGGGCCCCATGGCACCATCACCCGGACGGACCCACTCGGTGGCGATCAACCTCTCCCCCTTCCTTGCCCTCGGCCGGTACCTCTACCCATTCCCCGGCCCATGCCCCGGCCGAGCCCCCGGCCCATTCCCCGGCCGGGCCCTGGACCCGAACCGGCCGTCTGCTTGGGATTGTTCCCTGGATCCCGTCCGGCCCGATCCGGTTCATCTCCCGATCGAATCGCCCCGACCGGGCAGGCAGAGATCGCCGCCTGGATGCAGGATGCATCCGAATCCTTCAGCACCGCCAAGCCGCCA
>JAFGST010000036.1 GCA_016934475.1 Candidatus Aminicenantota bacterium
CAGGACCGCAAGGACCGCCCGCGGGTGGCGATCTCGGCGCGCCTGCTCGCCGACCTTCTGGAGACGGCCGGCTTCTCGCGCGTCCTGACCATCGACCTGCACGCCGCCCAGATCCAGGGTTTCTTCAACATCCCGGTCGACAACCTCATGGCTCTGCCGGTCTTTATCTCCCACTTCAAGAAGATGAACCTGAAGAACCTGGTCATCGTCTCGCCCGACGCCGGCGGCGTCGAGCGGGCGCGACTGTTCGCGCGCAAGCTGAACGCCGACCTGGCCATCGCCGACAAGAAGCGCACCGCGCCCAACGTGGCCGAGCTGATGCACATCATCGGCGACGTGCAGGGCAAGAACGCCATCATCGTCGACGACATCATCGACACCGCCGGCACCCTGGCGGCGACCATCAACGCCCTGAAGACGCACGGCGCCAGGAAGGTCTACGCCGCCTGCACCCACGGCATTTTTTCCGGCAAGGCCCTGGCGCGGATCAACGCCGCCCCGCTGGAGAAGATCTACGTAACCGACTCCATCCCGCGCCGCCGCCCGCCCCGGGAATGCTCGAAGATCGAGGTGCTCTCCGTGTCCAAGCTGTTCGCCGACGCCATCCAGAGCATCCATCGCGAGACGTCCGTATCCAAACTCTTCGTAATAAAATGAGGTAATCATGGAGAACATCATCACGATCAACGCCGAGCCGAGGGCGGAGATAAGCAAGCGCGCCAGCAAGGGGCTGCGCAAGCAGGGCAAGGTCCCGGCCGTCATTTACGGCATCACCGCCGACAGCAACCCCATCGCGGTGGACCTGGCCGACATCAAGGGCATCCTGAAGTCGGAGAACAAGGAGAACTCCATCCTGCGCATCACCCAGGGAGGCAAGGCCCGCTTCGATGCCATGATCAAGGAGATCCAGTACGACTATCTCTCCGACCACATCATCCACGTCGACTTCATCCGCATCGACCTGAACAAGCCGGTGGATGTCGAGGTACCGGTGGTCATCGAGGGCGAGGCCGTGGGCGTCAAGACCGAGGACGGCCTGCTGGAGTTCATCCAGCGCGAGATCCTGGTGCGCAGCCTGCCCACCCACATCCCCAAGGAGATCCGGGTGGACATCTCCGGCCTGCACGTCGGCCAGTCGATCAAGGTGGAAAACCTGGCCAAGAGCGACGACTTCCAGGTGATATCGCCGGCCAACAACGTCATCTGCGCCGTCGCCGCCAAGGCCAAGGAAGAGGTCCCGGCGGTGGTCGAGGAGGCCGAAGTTCCGGCCGAGGGCGCCGCGGTGGAAGCCGAAGGCGAGAAGGAAAAGGCGAAGGAGCCCGAAAAGGAAGCGGATAAGGCCAAGAAGGAGGGGTAAATTTTTGCATTCATCGGCCTGGGCAATCCCGAGAAGAAATACGAGCGGACGCCGCACAACGCCGGCTTCCTGTGCGTCGACGAGCTCTGCCGGCGCCACGGCGTCGAGCTGGCCGGCCTGGGCGCCATCCTGCAGTTCCGCAGGGCCCGCCTGTACGGGCACGAGGTCGTCCTGGCCAAGCCCATGACCTACATGAACGAGTCGGGGCTGGCCGTGCGCAAGCTGTGCCGGATGTTCACCCTGGAGCCCCCGGGCATGCTGCTGATCTACGACGACGCCGACCTGCCGCTCGGGCGTGTCCGCCTGCGCGAGAGAGGGAGCGCCGGCACCCATAAGGGGATGAAGTCGGTCATCCGCCATGTGGGCGGCCAGGACTTTCCCCGCCTGCGCATCGGCATCCAGGGTCCCGGGCCGCGGCCGGTCGACATCGTCCGATACGTATTGACCCCTCTGCGCGGAAAGGCGTTCGCCGCCTTCCAGGAGGGGATCGTCCAGGCGGCCGACGCGGCGGAGGCCTTTCTGCAGGTCGGCATCTACGACGCCATGAACCAGTTCAACAGGAGAAACGACTCCTTGCTTCTTCCCAGGGAAGAGGCTAAAGCATCCACAAGGAGGAAACATGACTAGCAGGTACGAGATCGGCTTCATCGTCACCCCCGAGGCGGGCGAAGAGGAAGTCCGGAAGATCACCGAATCGGTCACGTCCACCATCACCAAGGCCAAGGGCGTGATCGAGAACCTCGACGAATGGGGCCGGAAGAAGCTGGCCTATCCCATCCAGAAGCACCTGGAGGGGTATTACGTCTTCGTGCAGGCCGAGGTGGACGGCTCGGCCGTGGCCGTGCTGGAGCGGCGCCTGAAGCAGATGGAGAAGGTGCTGCGCTTCATCACCCTGCGCCTCGATGACAAGCTGAAGAAGTCGAACAAGCTCACCAAGCGCTGGGCGAAGATCGACCGCATCCGCAAAAAGGCCATGGAAGCGCGCGGCGAGGAGAAACCCGGCGAGGAAATCGCGGAGAACGAGGAGGAGAGCAATGCAAGCGAGAAGTAACTCCGGCGACGGCAAGCCCCCAAGGAAATATTACTCGGCGCGCAAGAAGTTCTGCGTCTTCTGCAAGGAAAAGGTCACCCTGATCGACTACAAGAACCACAAGAGCCTGGAAAACTTCATCTCCGAGACCGGGCGCATCTTCCCGGCCCGGGTCAGCGGCACCTGCGCCTATCACCAGAAGCAATTGTCCAAGGCCATCAAGCGCGCCCGGCAGATGGCCCTGATCAAGTTCACCGAAGACAAGAAGAGGCTCACATGAAAGTCATCCTGACCTCGGACCTGGAGAAGGTCGGCAGCCTGGGCGACGTCATCGAGGTGAAGCCGGGCTACGCCCGCAACTTCCTGCTGCCCCGCAAGCTGGCCATGGAGGTCAGCGAGCACAACCTGGCCCTCATGGAGGCGCGGAATAAGAAGCACCAGAAGAAGCTGGAGCTGGAAAAACTATCCGCCGTCGACCAGAGGCAGAAGCTGGAGGGCGTCGTCCTCTCCTTCCGCAAGAAGGCCGGTGAGAACGACGTGCTCTTCGGCTCGGTGACCACCGCCGACATCGAAAAAGAGCTGGCGGACCGGGGGATCACGGTGGACAAGAAGAAGATCCACCTCGACGAGCCCATCAAGCACCTGGGCGAGTTCACGGCCCGGATCAAGCTGTTCAAGGAAGTGGAGGCCGAGATCCGCATCAAGGTCCTCAAGGAAGAGGAAGAACCGCCCGCCTGAAAGGCCCTATGGTGCTGGAAATCAACCAGGTCCTGCCCCACGACGAGATCGCCGAGAAGGCGCTGCTGGGGGCGATGCTGCTCGACAACCGCTACGTCAACCAGGTCTTTTCCGAGATCGACAGCGGCGACTTCTTCCGCGACAGCCATGTGCTGGTGGCCCAGGCCATCCTGCAACTGGTCAACGGCGGCTCGGCGGCCGACATCATCA
>JAFGST010000037.1 GCA_016934475.1 Candidatus Aminicenantota bacterium
GCGAACATGCCCTGGAAATGGGGGCTGAGAGCAGCCAGGGTGGCGATGACCACGGGGTGCTCCGCGGCGGCGGCGACCGCCGCCGCCGGGTCCTTCAGCTCGGCCGCGGTCAGGGCCAGCACGGCCTCCTCGCCGCAGACGCGGGTCACGGCCCGCGAAAGGGAGTCGATGCTGATATCCTGCAGGGGCTCGAGCGGTCGGCCGCAGCGGGGGCAATCCTCCAGCCCCGCGCTGCGGAAGGCACAGCGCCGGCACGAGGCCGCTCGCCCTTCCTCCACCTTCAGGACGCCGCCGCAGCGCGGGCAGGAGGCGATGCGCCGGCATTCCCTGCAGAACAGGTGCACGGACGGCTGCACGCGATTGACCAGGACCAGCGTCTTCCTTCCGGCCATGGTGTTCTGGCGCACGAGCTCCATGATCGACTCCGGGATGCCGCGTTCCCCGCCCTTCAGCGCGTGCACTTGGCAGGAGATGTCCCGAGGCGGGCGCCGGTCGTCGACGCCCGGCCCGTCCCGATGGAGGAAGGTGGCGCAGGAATGGGACGAGGCCCCGCGCAGCAGGGGGAACTTTCCCGCCTGCGCCCGGATCTCGGCCAGGTGGTCGAGGCGCAGCGGCGAGGCGGAGGGGCGGGCGAAGAGCGGGGAGGAGGCCCGGTCGATGATCAGCAGCCCCGGTCGGGGCAACGGCAGCGTGAGCGCCGAGAGGCCGCCGCATACGACGCCCGATTTTCCCAGGCGATACTCGCGCCACGTCTTTTCCCGGGCCGCCGGCCGTACCGCGGAATGGTAGGGGTCGCTGGCGGGGATGAGCGACTGCCAGTAGGCGCTGGTGGCGATGTCGGGGGCCAGCAGGATGACGCTGCCCCCGGCGTGCAGGACCCGTTCGCAGGCCTCGCGGTATTCCCGCCCGCGCACCGGGGCCAGGAGCAGGCGCGACGGCGGCGCCCCGTCCCGGTGGAGTTCCGCCGCAACCGGCCCGGGGGGCGCCGGAGCGGGCGACCTGAAAAAGAGGCGCAGGGGGCCCGCCGCCGCCATGCGTCCCAGCGCGGCGGCGGTGAATTCGGACAGCCGGCGTTCGCGTCCCTCGACCTCCAGGCGCAGCCCCTGGATGCCCTTCTGGCTCGGCGGCAGGCCGAGGTCGAGCAGGGAGCCGGCGGAGACGAAATAGGCGGAAGCGGCGCGGCGGGTGAACTCCAGGAGGGAATCATCGGGGACGAACGGGTCGTCGACGACGCCGATGATGTCCTTCAGCCGGCCGCCGTAGGCCGACTCCGGGGCCAGGACCCAGGCCAAGGCGACGCGGTTCCCCAGCGGCACCAGCACGCGCGTCCCGGCGCCGACGCGCGGGGAATCGCCCGCCACCCGGTAGGTCAGCGGTTCGCAGAGGTTGTAGGAGAGGGATACGCTGATCTTCAAGGGTGCTTGCCGGCGACGATGGCCATCACCTTCTGCATGTCTTCCCAGATCTCCCATTTGGCGCGGGAGATCTCCTCCTTGTCCCGCTTGTGCAGGATGAAGGCGGGATGGTAGGTGGGCACCAGCGGGATGCCGTTGAAGCTCAGCACCTGGCCGCGAATGCGGCCCATGCTGTGGCTGGTGCCCAGCAGGTTGTTCAGCGCCACCCGACCCAGGCAGACGATGGCCTTGGGCTGGAGTATGGCGATCTGGCGCAGCAGCCAGGGCAGGCAGGCCTGCACTTCGTCCTTCAGCGGTTCGCGGTTGTTGGGCGGGCGGCACTTGACGACGTTGCCGATGAAGACGTCCTCGCGGCCCAGCCCCATCTTCTGGATGATCTTGTCCAGAAGCTGCCCGGCCCGGCCGATGAAGGGACGGCCGAACTGGTCCTCGGTCTCCCCCGGCCCCTCGCCGATGAAGAGGATCCCCGGATGGTTGCTGCCTTCCCCCGGGACGTAGTGCGACTTGGTCTCGTGCAGGCGGCAGCGGCGGCACTGCAGGATCTCACGGGTCAGGTCGGCCAGGTCGGCGCGCCGGTCGCTTCCGGGAAGGTGCAGGAACTCCGCTCCCATCTCGCGGTAGAAATTCAGGACCTGCCGCAGCTCGTCCATCCCGTCCCTACGCGGGGCGGCCGGCCAGGCGGGCGATCTCGTCCCAGATCCTGGCGGCGAGGCGCTCCTTGCTCATTTTTTCCAGGCGGCGCACGCCGTCGGGGCGCAGCAGGAAGACCTGGTTATCCTCGCCGGCGAAGGCGGGATTCGCTTCGGATATCTCGTTCAGGACCAGCAGGTCCAGGTTCTTGGCCAGAAGCTTCTTCTGGGCATTGACGAAGATGTCCTCCGTCTCGGCGGCGAAGCCGACCAGGATCTGCCCCTTGCGCTTGCGGGCGCCGATCTCGAGCAGGATGTCGGGATTCTTCACCAACTCCAGGGTGATGCGTTCGCCGCCCTTTTTCATTTTCTCGGGATAGTATTTCACGCTGCGGTAATCGCTGACGGCGGCGGCCATGACGATCACCTCGGAGCGCCGGAAGTGCTCGAGGACGGCGGCCCGCATCTCCTGGGCGGTCTCCACCTGGACGAGCTCGACCTCGTCCGGGAGAAGGGCCGTGGGGCCGCTGATGAAGGTGACCGGGCCGAGGCCGCGGGAGCGGGCTTCCGCGGCCAGGTGGTAGCCGGTCTTTCCCGAGGAGCGGTTGGAGAGGAAGCGCACCGGGTCGATGGGCTCGACGGTGGGCCCGGAGGTGATGAGGATCTTCCTAAACACTCGTAATCCCCAGGCAGTGGCGGTAGATCGTCTCGGCGTCGGGAAGGCGGCCGCGTCCGATATCGCGGTTGGCCAGGGGCCCCTCGGCCGCCTCGATGACCTCGATCCCGCGGGCGCGCAGCCGGGCGAGGTTTTCGCCGACCGCCGGGTTCTCCAGCATGTGCGTATTCATGGCCGGGGCCACCGCCACGCGCCGGTGGAAGGCGCAGAAGATCGTCGACAGAAGGTCATCGGCGATGCCGCCAGCCATCCTGCCGATGATGTCGGCCGATGCCGGCGCCACCAGCAGCAGGTCGCACTCCCTGGCGAGGGTGATGTGCAGCAGCGGGTCCTGCCCGGGCGCGAAGAGCTTCAGGAACACCCGGCCGGGCGCGAAGGTCTCGAAGGTGAGGGGAGCGATGAAGCGCGTCGCCGCCCGCGTCATGACCACCGTCACCGCATGGCCTTCCTGCTGGAAGCGGCGCAGGATGTCCACCGCCTTGTAGGCTGCGATCGATCCGCTGACGCCGAGGATGAGCTTCATCTTCCCCGGCGCAGGAGCGCGCGGACCCGGCCGGCGTTGTGCGCCGTCTGCCGGCCGAAGGCGACGTACAGGCAGCACAGGTCGGCCAGCGCCGACGCCAGGTCGTCGTTGACGATCACGTAGTCGTAGAGGCGGTAGGAACGCAGCTCCTTCAAGGCGGCGGCCAGGCGTTGGCGCGCCTCGCGGTCCAGGCGCCGCTGGCGCTGGCGCAGCCTTTTTTTCAGGGCGGCCAGGGTGGGAGGCACCACGAGGACCGCCATGGCTTCGGGGAACTCGCGCTTGATAGCCCGGGTGCCTTGAACGTCGACATCCAACAGCAGCGGTCGCCCGGCCCGCGATTTGTCCCGCACCTCCCTCCAGCTTGTCCCGTAGCTCCGGCCGTGCACCTCGGCCCATTCGACGAAGCGCCCCTCGCGCACCATGCGCTGGAAGCGCTCCTCGGAGACGAAGTGGTACTCCCGGCCCTCGGCTTCGCCGTCCCGGGGGGGGCGGGTGGTGTGCGAGACCGAGAACCGCAGCTCGGGGAACTCCTGGAGCAGCATGCGCGCCAGCGTCGACTTGCCGCAGCCGGAGGGGCCGGAGACGATGATGATGTCGCGCATGGGTGCCTACTCGACGTTCTGGACCTGCTGGCGGATCTTCTCGATTTCACGGCGCACCAGGAGGACCTGCCGGTGGATGTCCATGCTGCCGGTCTTGGCGGCGATGGTGTGCGTCTCGCGCAGCATCTCCTGGCTGAGGAAGTCGGCTTCGCGGCCCTGGGTGACGGCGCGCCGGTCGTGCAGGAGGCGCTTCAGCCTCGACGCATGGGTCCGCAGGCGGTTGACCTCCTCGGTGATCGATGTCCTCTCGGCGCACACGGCCGCCTCCTGGGCGATGCGCCTGGGGTCGGTCGGCAGGCCGCGGAGGATCTTCTCGATCTTCCTGCGGTACGTGCGGAAAACCTCGCGTTCCACGGCCTTCTCGCGGGAACGCAGGGCGGCCAGCAGCGTTTCGATGGCGGCGATGCCGGACAGCAGGTCGCGCTGGATGGCGAGGCCCTCCTGGCGGCGGCTGGCCAGGAAGGCGCGGAAGACCGCGTCGCTTGCCCGGCGCATGGCGGCCAGGTCCCGCGGGCTCCAGCGCTCCATGTCGTGGTCCAGGCGAAACACCATGGGCAGCTTGAGCAGGCCGTCCAGCGGCAGGGCCAAGCCGGCGCCGTATTTCTTCTGCAGCGGGGCCAGCCGTTCCACGAGCGCCTCCAGCAGCGGCGCGTTCAGCTTGATGTCCCAGCCCCCCCGGCCGTGAGGGAACAGGTCCAGGACGACCTCGACCTTGCCCCGCTGCACCTTGCCCTTCACCATCTCGCGGACGGTCTTTTCGCAGGCCGCCGGGACGCCGCCGCCCTTGAAACCGATCTCCAGGTAGCGATTGTTATAGGACTTGAAGGACACGAAAAGCGAAAAATTCCTTGAATGGAAGCGCCCCTGGGCGAACCCGGTCATGCTGTTCATGGATCACATTATAATGTTCATCTCCGGGAATTGCAAGTTGTATAGGGAATAGTAGAGGCCGCGCTTTTTCAGCAGCTCACAGTGGTTGCCGCTCTCCTTGATCTCGCCCCTCTCGATGACCAGGATGCGGTCGGCCTCGATGATGGTGCTCAGGCGGTGGGCGATGACGAAGGTGGTGCGGTTTTTCATCACCTCGGCCATGGCCTCCTGGATCAGCCGCTCCGATTCCGAGTCCAGGGAGGACGTGGCCTCGTCGAAGATCAGGATCTGCGGTTCCTTCAACACGGCGCGGGCGATGGAGATGCGCTGGCGCTGCCCGTTGGAGAGAAAGACGCCGCGCTCGCCGACGACGGTCTCGTACCGCAGGGGGAGCTCCTCGATGAAGCCGGCGGCGCGGGCGACGGTCGCCGCCCGGCGGACGTCCTCGAGGGAATAACGCTTGCGCCCGTAGGCGATGTTGTTCAGGATCGTGTCGTTGAAGAGGAAGACGTCCTGGGTGACCAGGCCGGTCTGCTCGCGCAGCGATTTCAGGGTGATGGAGCGAATGTCGCGGCCGTCGACGAGGATCTCCCCGGAATCCGGCTCGTAGAAGCGCAGCAGCAGGCTGGTGATGGTCGTCTTGCCGGAGCCGCTGGCCCCGACCAGGGCCACCATCTCGTTGGGCCGGGCCAGGAAGGACACGTTGCGCAGGACCGGCACGCCGCGCTGGTAGGAAAACTGGACGTTCTGGAACTCGACCTCGCCGCGGAGGGCCTTGACCTCGATGGCCGAGGCCCGGTCGCGGATGGGATTCTCGGCCTGGATGACCTGCCGCACCCTCTCGTAGCCCGCCTTGCCCTGCTGGTAGTCGTTGTGCGCCAGCGAGAGGCGCTTGATGGGGCTGTACATCAGGAACAGCGCCGTGAGGAACGAGGTGAACTGTCCCGGGGAGAGGGTGCCCTGGGCGATGCGGTGCATGCCCACGGTGAACAGGCCGGCCGCCACCAGGCCGCCGATGATGTCCATGACCGGCGCGACCAGCGAGTACGCCAGGGCGATCTTGGCGTTGATGCGGAAGTGCTTCTGGTTGAGGCGGCGGAACTTGGCGATCTCGAACTCCTCCATGTTGTAGGCCTTGACGATCTTGTTGCCCATGGCCGACTCGCTCATGAAGTGGCCGAGGTCGCCGATGGTCTCCTGGGACTGGAGGCCTCGCTTCTTCACCTTGCGGCCGAAGTAGGCCAGGGGCAGCGCGGCGACCGGGACCAGCACCAGCGACAGCGTGGCCATTTCCCAGTCCTGGTAAAAGATAACGGCCAGCAGGCCGAAAAGAGTCAGGGTCTCGCGAATGTAGACGGCCAGGGTCTCGGCCACGGCCAGCTTGATCTTCTCGATGTCGTTGGAGATGCGCGACACCAGGTCGCCGGTGCGCGCCTTGCTGAGAAAGTCGATGGACTGGTGGATCAGGTGGCGGTAAAGCCGGTCACGGATGTTGCGCACCACCTTCAGTCCCAGCGTCTTCATGGAGTAGAGCGAAAGGAACGAGAAGACCGCCTGGCCGAGGAAGGAGACGAACAGCAGCTGGGGCAGCACCAGCATCAGCCTCTTCTCCTCGATGCCCAGGATGTTCATGATCAGGTTGCGGATGAGCTGGCCCCTTTCGGCCAGATGCCCGCCCCCCTGGATGAAGAGCTCGTCGATGACCGGCTGGATGATGATGGCGAAAAAGGCGGTGAACGCCGCCACCATGGCCATGAAGACCAGGGCCAGGGCGAAGCGCTTCAGGAAGGGCCGGAAATGCTGATAGAGGGAAGTTTCATCGGTCATGGGGCCGTTCGTCAATCGCCTTTCTTGGTTTCCGGGCCCCGTTCGGCGCGGTGGCTGTCGCCGGCGGCCTCCGTGCTCCTGGGCTTGTGCTTGAGGGCCAGGACGACCAGCGGCGACAGCACGTAGATGATGGTCAGGATGGGTATGGTGGTGTCGGGGAAGATGATCAGGCAGCCGACGACGAATGCCAGCAGGAACAAGATCGGCAGGGTGTTGCGGAAGGCAAGTTTCTTGACGGTGCGGTACTTGACGTTGGAGATCATCAACAGCGAGACGACGAGGACGTAGAGCGAGAAGAGCAAGGCGCCCCCGGGGCTCTGCGGGCGCTCGAAGATCAGCACGGCCGAGCAAACGGTCATCGCCGCGATGGGAATGGGCAGGCCGATGAAGACGTTGGCCGGCACGACCTGCGCCTCCTTGAACACGTTGAAGCGCGCCAGGCGGATCAGGCCGGCGCTGAGGAAAACGAAGCTGACGATGCTGCCGGCCTGGGTGAATCCGAACTGGAATCCCCAGCGGAAAACCAGCATGGACGTGACCAGGCCGAACGTGACGGCGTCGACCAGCGAATCCAGCTGGACGCCGAAGTTGGACTCGGTCCGGGTCAGGCGGGCAATGGTGCCGTCGATGCCGTCCATGATGACGCTAGCGGTCAGGTAGTAGATCGCCGTCTTGAGATTCTGCCTGGGCCCGACGATGTGGATCAGGGCCATGTAGCCCAGGAAGAGGTTCAGTAGGGTGAACAGCGACGGCAAGAAAGAGATATGCGTCAGGGCCGCCAGCCTGGGCCTGCGGACCCGCTTGCGCTTCATTTCACCCCGGCTGCTTGCGGAAGGCGCAGATGCGCTTCTGCATGGCGTCCTTCAGGCGGAGCTTCTCCTTCTTGATGTTCTTCTCGGCCATGCGCTCTTCCTCCGACTTCGGCTTCCGCTGCTGGAGGCGCCGCAGCTTTTCCTCCAGCTCCTGGTGCTTGACGAACAGCATCTTGAATTCGCTGTCCCTCTCAATGAGAATCTCTTTTATTCTTTGTTCCTCCATCATTGGCTCCTTTCGCCTTGGCTTCCTTGTGGTTGCGGCAATACTTCAGGTAGGCCTGCAGGTTCTTGTCCTTGCCGATGATGGACATGGTGGTGATGATCGACTCGATGAAGTTCTCGTCCAGGACGTTGGTCACGATGTAGTCGAGCCCCTTGGCGATGGCCAGGGAGACGAAGTAGGAGGCGATCAGGTGGCGCTTGGGCAGCCCCTCGGCCAACTGGGAGATGTTGGCCATGGTCTTGACCTGGGGAAAGTCCAGCTTGAACAGCTCCAGGGTGTCCAGGAACACCCGGCCGCTGTTGAAATCCTCCTCCAGGGGGCGGATCAGGGGATCGAGCAGGATGTCCTGGCGCTTCATGCCGCGGTCGAGCAGGTGGTCGATGTATTTCTGGGCGATCAGCAGCGCTTTTTCGGGCGTGTGCGAGTGGTTGCTGCGCTTGTCCTTGATGAGGGCGATGAGCTTGGCGTTCTTCTCCATGATGGTGTCGATGAGGAAATCGATCTTTTCGATGTCGTACTCGACGGCGCCGACGATGATCGGGTGCTTGGAGATCATCAGGGCGTGCTTCAGGGCCTCGACGTTCTCGCTGACGATCACCAGCTTCGAGCCGAGCTTCTCCAGCATGGGGATGATCTGGCGCAGGAAAGGCGTCTCGTTGTGCAGCAGGGAGAGGGCGTTGAGCTCGATATACTCGGCGCCGGCCTCGATCTGGATCCGGGCTTCCCTCTTGATGAACTCCACGTCCATCTTGTTCATGCGGTCCAGCACCTTCTTGTTGGCCGAATTGAGCTTGTTGCCGACGATGGTTGTCATGGTTTTTCCCGCTCCGCGAAAAACGACGCTTCATACATTGAAGAAATCCTTCAGGATGGCGACCGTGTCGTCGCCGCCGGCCGCCCCGCCCGCGGCGGGACGGACCTCGATGCCCCGCTGTCGAGCCTTCGCCATGCTCGTTTCGTCAAGCTCGCCGCCGACGATCAGCTTCAGGCCCGCTCCGGCGGCGAGGATCTCCTTCCCGACGGGGAACGAGCCGCCGAGTACCAAGGCGTCGGCGTCTCCGGCCTCCATGGCCAGTTGCCGGGGGGTGAGCCCCGACTTCTCATGGACCTCGAACTCGGGGATCTCGTTGAGTCGGTCCATGGTCCCGGGGGTCAGGGGAACGGCGACGAGGATGATGATCATGGCCGTTTACGACCCGGGATGGATGAAACTCCGGCGAAATGGGGCGATCCGAGCCGATTTGAGGTATTTGGGAATCGAATGGATCTCTTTACGACCAAAAAATACCTCCCGTTTCCATGCCAGAGGAAGAATAGCAGAATTTCGCCTTCCTGTCAACCTTTTTACGGAAAAAACCTTTTCCCCTTGCGGCTTTGCCGTTTCCCCTTTTTCCGTCCCTAAGGGGCGGACTATTTGTTCTCCGCGGCGAATTTCTCCATGAACTGCACCAGGGCCTTCACGCCCTCCAGACCCATGGCGTTGTAGATCGACGCCCTACAGCCGCCGACGCTGCGATGCCCCTTCAAGCCGATGAAGCCCGCCTTCTTGGCCTCGTTGACGAATTTCTCCTCCAGCTCCTCCGACGGCAGGCGGAAGGTGACGTTCATCTTGGAGCGGTCCTTGGTTTCGGCGGTGCCCCGGAAATAGCCGCCGCTGTGGTCGATGGCGTCGTAAATGGCCTTGGCTTTCTCATTGTTGACCTTTTCGACGGCCTCCAGGCCGCCCAGGGCCTCGATCCAGTCCATGACCAGCTTGATGATGTAGATGGCGAAGCAGGGGGGGGTGTTGTAGAGCGATTTCTCCTTGGCATGGGTCTTGTAGCTGAGCATGGTGGTCAGCCCCTCGGAGCAGGCCTCGATCAGGTCGTTGCGCATGATGACCAGGGTGACGCCGGCCGGTCCGATGTTCTTCTGGGCCCCGGCGTAGATCATGCCGATGTTCTTGAAATCGATCCGGCGGCTGAAGATGTCCGACGACATGTCGATGATCAGGGGCACGCCGCCCGTCTCGGGAAACTTCGCCCACTGGATGCCGCCGATGGTCTCGTTGGAGGTGATGTGGACGTACTGGGCGTCGGCGGAGAGCTTGAGGTCGCCGGGGATGTAGGAGAAGTTCTTGTCCTCCGAGCTGCCGGCGACGTTCACCGTGCCGAAGAGCTTGGCCTCCTTGATGGCCTTCTTGGCCCAGGCGCCGGTGTTGACGTAGTCGGCCTTCTTGCCGATGAGCAGGTTCATGGGCAGCATGCCGAACTGCAGGCTGGCGCCGCCCCCCAGGAACATGACGGTGAAGTTCTCGGGCACGCCGAGCAGCTGGCGGATCTTGGCCTCGGCCGTCGTGATTACGGCCTCGAAGTCCTTGGAGCGGTGGCTGATCTCCAGGATCGAAAGCCCGATGCCGTTGAGGTCCAGGAGCTCCTCCTGGGCCTTCTTCATCACTTCCTGGGGCAGGATCGCCGGACCGGCGTAGAAGTTATACTTTTTGGCCATAATGGAAAAACCTCCTCGTTGATTTCATAAAAAAATTATACTCGCGGGTGGAAAAAAAAGCAATCCAGAATCCCGAGGTTGCAAAGAAACGCGCGCTCGGCTATAGTCGGGCTTCGTGAACGATCCGCGGAGATGAACGGTCCATGAAACGATGGTGGAAGGCCCTGTCCGCCTTGCTCCTGCTGGGCGCCGCGTTCTGGGCGCTGGAGACGCGCCACGGCATGGTGCCGCCGCTGGGAAAGTTCCTCGATCCCTTCACCGGCTTCTGGCGCAACAACGCCGCCGGCGACGCCCTGCCGAGGACCCTGCGCATCCCGGGCCTGCGGGACGGGGTCACGGTCGCCTGGGACGACCGCCATGTCCCCCACATCTTCGCCGGGAACGAGCTGGACCTCTACCGGGCGCAGGGCTATCTGACGGCGCGCGACCGCCTGTGGCAGATGGAATTCCTCTCGCGCTACACCGGCGGGCGGCTGGCCGAGATCCTCGGCCCCGGGGCGGTCGCCATGGACCGGCTGCAGCGCCGCCTGGGCATGACCTGGGGCGCCGAGAATTTCCTCCAGGGGATCCGGGACGATGCGCGGCTGCGCCGGATCCTCGCCGCCTACTGCGGCGGCGTGAACGCTTACGTCGATTCGCTCCAGCCGTCCGGCTATCCCCTGGAGTACAAGATCCTCGACTACGCCCCGGGGCGTTGGACCCCGTTCGACGTCGCCCTCATCCTGAAGTACATGTCCTGGTACCTGAGCGGCGAGGGCCGGGATTTGGAACTGACGCAAACGCGGCAGTCGCTGGGCGAGGTCGAGACCGACCGGCTGTTCCCGCTCCAAGCGCCGTTCCAGGATCCGGTGATTCCGCCGGGAACAAGCTGGGATTTTCCTCCCGCGGAGACGCCGATCTCCCGGGGCCGCGGAGCGCCCGGCGCGGCGCCCCGGACAGGAAGCGGCACGCGTGGCCGCCCTTTCGCCGCTCGGATCGGCAGCAACAACTGGGCGGTGTCCGGCAGCAAGACCAAGAGCGGTTTTCCCATCCTGTGCGGCGACCCGCACCTCCAGCTCACCCTGCCCGCGATCTGGTACGAGGCGCAGCTGGCGGCGCCGGGGATGAACGTCGCCGGCGTCTCCCTGCCGGGGACGCCGGGGGTGGTGATCGGCTTCAACGACCGGAGCGCCTGGAGCATGACCAATGCCGGGTCCGACGTCCTCGACTTCTATATGATGAAATTCAAGGACGGCGCGCGCCGGGAATACGCCTGGGGAGAGGGCTGGCGCCCGACATCGAGGCGGCGCGAGAAGATCGAGGTGCGCGGCGGCGAGCCGGTGGCGGAGTCGGTGCTCTATACCCACCTCGGCCCGGTGCCCTTCGTCGAGCGCCGGCCCG
This sequence comes from Candidatus Aminicenantota bacterium, assembly GCA_016934475.1. Taxonomy (GTDB): domain Bacteria; phylum Acidobacteriota; class Aminicenantia; order UBA2199; family UBA2199; genus UBA2199. The sequence continues at coordinate 11,448 of JAFGST010000037.1, forward strand.
ACATGCCCGAGTGGATCCCAGCCGGCGCCGCCATGCGCTGGACCGGCCACGATCCCAGCGGCATACTGCGCGCCCTGGTCCTGCTCAACCGTGCCCGGGGCCTCGACGATTTCCATGCGGCCATGGGCTCGTTCGACTGCCCGCCCCAGAACGTCGCCTTCGCTTCCCGCGACGGCCATGTCGCCATCCGCCACAATGGAAGATTCCCCCTGCGCTCCCGGGGCCAGGGCCGCTTCCTGCTCGACGGCTGCGATCCGGCCGCCGAGTGGCGGGGCTGGGTGCCCATGGATCAGGTGCCGGCCGCGGAGGATCCGGAGCGCGGGTTCGTATCGTCGGCCAATCAGGCGCCCGTCGATGCCTCCTATCCCTACTACCTCGGATGGGACTACGCCGGTTTCGAGCGCGGCCGGCGCATCAACGAGCTCCTGGGGGCCGCCGCCGCGATCACGCCCGAGGACATGGCGCGCCTGCAGGTCGATGCCCTGAACCTGCGGGCGCGGACCGTCCTGCCGCGGTTGCTGGAGCTGCTCCCCCGGGAGGCGCTTTCGCCTGAGGAAAGGAAGCGGGCCGAGGAGCTGGGCGGCTGGGATTTCGTCTACCGGGCCGGAAGCACGGAGCCGACCGTTTTCCACCGCTTCTTCGTCGAATTGTACGACGCGACCTGGGAAGACGAGCTGGAGATGAAGAGGCTCTTCTCCTGGCCGGGGGCGGACCGGACGGTGGACCTCATCCTGAAAGAACCGGGAGCTTCCTATTTCGACGACGTCACCACGCCGACGCGGGAATCGCTGGCCGACATCGTGCGCCGGGCGTTCTCCAGGTCTCTCGAGCATCTCCGCTCCAGGTTCGGCCCCTTCGGACCGCGCTGGCGCTGGGGAACGGCCCACCCGGTCTCCATCCGGCACCTGGCCCGCATCCCCGGCCTGGGATCCCCCCCGCAGGCGGTCAGCGGCGGCAGCGAGCTCATCAACGCCGCATCCGGTTCGTTCGGCCCCTCCTGGAGGATGGTGGTGGAGCTCGGTCCCGTGATCCGTGCCTGGGGCGTCCTTCCCGGGGGCGCCTCGGGGAACCCGGGATCGCGGTTCTACGACGACGGCATCCGGGACTGGCGCGAAGGCAGGGTCCGGGAACTGGTGTTCCTGGAGACGGCCGGCCAGAGCCATCCGCGCCTCGTCGGCCGCACCGTGATCGGGGGCGGCCGATGATCGTCCTCGCCCAGGCGTTCATGATCGTCCTGCTGCAGTGGGGCCTGCAGTCGTGGGTCTGGGTGATGGGCGTGCCGCTGGCCTTCGGCCTGGCGGCCAGGGTCTCCGGCCTGCGGGCGGCCGGCCGCGGCGCCGCTGCCGGCGGCCTGGCCTGGCTGGGCTCGGCCCTCTACCTTTACCTCACCTCGGGCCGCCTCGTCGCCGGCCGCGTCGCCGCCATGCTCGGATTGCCTTTGCGGTCGGGTTGGATCATGGTCGTCGTCTCCGGGATATTGGCCGCCCTTGCCGCCGGCCTGGCCGCTTATGCCGGCGCCGGCCTGCGGGCGGCGCTGGCCGGGACGGAAAAGAGCCGGTCTTGATTTTGCCCTTCGGGATGCATACAATGAAGCCCCGACCGCGACGGCGGCCGGTACGCTGCGCCGCAAGGAGGTTGCCATGACTTCTTCCGCCCAGGAAACCCGTGACCTGATCGCCCAGTGGGCCTTCGACGCCCGTCCCATTCTCGGCCGCTTCCACATCTGGCTGGAGAACGTCGAGATCACCTGGATGCGCGGCGAGCCGGCCAAGGAGTTCACCAGCGACATCTCGTTCATGGACGGGGCCATGGAGCGGCTCTTCGCCGTCACCGGCGCGGTGACCGCCCTGGGCACCCGCCTGTTCGGCCGCTACGGCGCCGGCAAGGGACTGGACAAGGCCGGGCTGAACCAGGCCAAGAAGGACGCCGACGCCATCTCGGCCTACGCCATGAGCGAAAGCCTGTGGTACCTGTCGCGCCAGCTTCCCGAGAACCACGCCATCATGGTCTGCATCGGCGAGGGGCTGATGCCCAAGGCCGGGGAGACCCCGGAAATGGGATCCAATCCCCAGCTCGGGTTCGGGCGCGTCTACGCGCGCCCGGCGGTGGCCCGCTGGCTCGATCGCCGGGTGGTGCTCCTGATCAACGATTCCGCCTACGGCTGGGAGGAGTTCTACCGCGACATCAAGGCGGCGGGCATCACCGTCTGGGGCGCGGCCATCGACACCCTGGAGAACACCTCGCGCTTCTCCAAGGGGGCGGCGACCGGGCCGATGACCGTCCTGCACCTGTTCGACCAGCCGCTGGCCATCACCCGCCCCTACGAGGGCTACATGGGCAACCTTTTTCTGCCGCGGGCGGTGGCCGAGCGCGCCGCCGCCGAATCGATCCTCCTCTCCTTCCACACGCCGCGCGAGCTGGTGCTGAAAGCCGTCCGCCTGGCCTATCCCGATATCGCCCCCGAGCGCGTCCATGTCTGGACCCTGGGCGGCAAGAGCCGGGAGGCGCGGCTGGGAGACCTGTGGGGGGAATGGAGCGCCCTGGGCGTGCACCTCGTCGACGACAGCTTCATGCTGCCGAGCGGCATCCCCGCCTTCAGCGAATCGGGGACCTACGCCCCGACCTACCATATCGGCCCGTATGAGCGCGACGGCGCGCGCCATCTCTTCCTCTGCGACGGCTACGCCGCCTCGGCCGAGGCCATCCAGGCCGCCAGCCTGGCGCCGATGCTCGACCTGGTGGCCTACGTCTGCCCCTTCACCTCGACCTTCGAGGTCTCCTCCCGGCGCGAGCGCCTGGTGATGGGCCTCGATTCCGGCGCCGGGGATTTCCCGGCGCGCCTGGGCGAAGTCCTCGGCCGCGCCGTGGACGCGGAGGCCGCCGCCCGCTTCCGGGCCATGATCGAGGAGGCCCGCCAGGCCGGCATCCCCCTGCACAAGCCCTCGGTCGGGGCCGACGACTTCTTTCCCGAGAAGAAATGGGACGTCCTGGCCGTGTCGGGCTACATGTGCCCCGATCCCTACTCCGGGGCCCCCGGCGTGGAGGAGGCGGGGGACGGCCGCTACCGCGTGACGGTGCGCCTGGCCGGCTCGCGTGGCGACAAGCGCATCACCTTCACCCTGCGGCTGATGGAGACCCTGGAACAGAGCTGGCTGGTATTCAACCCGCTGCTCAGCCGCTTCATGGGTGGCGAGGACTACGAGCGCCGGCCAGTGAAGATCTCCGACTCGGGCCGCATCCGCAACGAGCTGCAGACGCTGTGCTCGGAGGCGCTGGAGTTCCCGCAGCAGGACCATATCCGCGTCCATTTCGACCGCATCCCGCCCGAGGTGATCCCGCCCGCCTCCCAGGCCAAGCTGCTCGAGATCCTGCGCTGGTACAAGAAGCACCATCCCATCTGGTTCTACTGGCTGGATATCGCCGCCCCCCGGGGGGGCTAGGCAACGCCGTTTTCGGCAAAGGCCGCTTGAAGGGGGCGGCCTACTCCTTGGGCACCCAGAGCAGCAGCAGCATGCCGGGCAGCGAGATGAGGAAGCTGACCAGGAACATTCCCGGGTAGCCCAGCCAGGAGGCGAGAAAGCCGCTGCTGACGCCGGCGACGATGCCGCCCAGGCTCATCAGTCCCGAGCCGATGGCGAAATGGGCGGCCTTGAACTCCGCCTTGCAGATGCGCATCAGGAATGTGACCAGAACCGCCGTGCCCAGACCGCTGGCGAACTGGTCGAAGCCGTGCACGCCGGCGGCCAGCAGCAGGTTGCCCGTGCCGATGAACAGCGCCGGCGCCGCGCCGGCATGGGCCTCCAGGTAGGGGGAGAGGCCGGCGGCCAGCAGCATGTAGGCGACATTGGTCAGGTTCTGCGCCAGCAGGAACGGCCAGATCACGCGCCGCAGGCCGAGGCGCGAGATCATCCAGCCGCCGATCATGGCGCCGGCGATGGAGGCGGGGAGGCCGACGCCGCCCGAGATCCAGCCGTAGTGCTGGCGGATGCCCAGGTCGATGATGAACGGCGACGCCATGGAGCTGACCATGAACTCGCCGCTGCGCGCCAGGACGATGAAGGCCAGCACCAGGCCGATCTTCTCCTGCTCCATGAAGCTGAGGAAGGCCCGGCCGTAGAACGAGTCGGGGTCGCGGGTCAGCAGCGCGGCCAGCCTGCGGCGCAGGGCGGCGACCAGCGCCAGGGCCAGCACCAGGCCCAGGCCGACGGCGCGGGCGAAGGTCAGCTCCTTCAGCAGCGGCAGCGCCTCCGCCCAGCCGCGGAAGAGGGCGGAGCGGAAAAAGAGGAAAAGCCCGGCCACAACGGCCGCGGCCAGGGCGGCGCCCGCCAGCAGGCGCGGGCGGGCGAAGATGCGCGCCATGTGGCGGAAGGGACGGCGCTCGACCTCGCACTCGGGAAGGAAGAAATAATGATAGACGACCAGCAGCCCCAGCAGCAGCCCGGCGCAGAGGAAGGCCGCCGGCCATGAGAGGGAGGCGCCGACGCTCACGATCACGCCGGTGCCCGTGAGCATGGCCACGCGGTAGGCCATCACGCGGTAGCCGAGGAACTTGGTCTGCTGCACCTTGTCCAGGGCGGCCAGGTAGTAGCCGTCGATGGCGATGTCGTGGGTGGCGGCGACGAAGGCGCCGGCGAAGAACAGGATGGCGATGAGGCGCACGCCGCCGGGCAGGGGGGCCAGGAAGGCGGCGAAGGCGACCAGCGCGGCCAGCGCGGCCTGCATGGCCAGCAGCCAGCGGCGCTTGGTGGCGAACTCGTCGACCAGCGGCCCCCAGAAGAACTTGAGGATCCAGGGCAGGCCGAAGAGGGTGGTCAGGCCGACGGCCTCGAGGCTGACGCGCATGTCGCGGAAGAAGAAGGTGGAGACCGAGCGGATGATCGAGTAGGGGAAACCCTCGGCGAAGTAGGTGCTGAAGCACCACAGGTGCGTCTTCCGCCATATCGGGGTCGGCTGGTTCCCGCTCATGTCCAGCCATCTTATCCTGGCGGCAGTCGTTTTGCAAGCCGGCGGCGGTTGACTTTCGCCCCGATATCCGCACAATAGCCGGTATGCGAGCGGCGGAAATTTTCCGGGCCGGACGGGGCGAGGATACCCGGTGAGCGGCGGCTACGAGGCCACCATCGCCGCCTTCGACCGCCGCATGGCCGGCTACATCCCACCGCGCTCGGCGTGGACGCCGGTCGACGAGGCGGTGTACGGGCCGCCCGACCCCTTCCGCGTCCCGGAAGCCGAGGCGCGGCGGCTGCGCCTGGCGGCGATCCGGTATTCCTTTACCCGCCATTACGAACAAAACCGCTTCTACCATAGGCTCTGCAGTGAGCACGGCTTCGCCCCGCGGCACCTCCGGGGCCCGGGCGACCTGGCGCGCGTTCCCATGCTCCCCGACCGCCTCTTCCGGGAATACCCCCCCGGCCGCGACTTCGCCCTCTGGCTGGGCAACCTGTTCAGCGGCGAATTGCCGCGCATCGTCGTCGCCAAGGCCGATCCCGGGCCGGACGCGGTGCTCGAGGCCTTCCGCCGGGCGGGGCTGGAGATCGCTTTCAGCAGCGGCACGAGCGGCCGCCTCAAGTTCGTCCCCCGCGACCGCCCGACCTTTCTCGCCCTGCAATACACGTTCATGAAGTCGGTGGTCGCCATGCTGTATCCCCACTGGGACCGGCGGGCGCACGTCTACCTGATGATGCCCGATCCCCGCCGCACGGCCCTCTATGCCGGGAGAAGCTGCGAGGCTTTCTTCAGCGCCTTCGACCAGGTGCGGGTCGGCCTCGACCGCGCCGTGTCGGCCGGCCAGGTCCGGGCGGCCATGGGCGGCGGCGGGGGGGTGCGGGGGATGATCGCCCGAAGCCTGGCCCGGCGCGGGACGAGGCGGCTCGTCGCCGACGTCACGCGCTGGCTGGAGTCCCGCGAGAAGGGCGGGGAGAAGATCGCCCTGGTCGGGCCGCCGTTCGTGCTGGCCGCGGTGATGGACCGGCTGCAGCGGGAGGGCCGGGCGTTCGCCTTCGGCGAGCGAGCCATGATCGGCACCGGCGGCGGCTGGAAGACCCACGAGGGGCGGCGCCTGCCGCTGGCCGATTTCCGCGCTCGAGTGGAGCGGACGCTCGGCATCCCGGGCCGCCTCTGCCTCGACGGCTACGGCATGGTGGAGAGCAACGCCTTCATGGTCCACTGCCCCGAGGGGCATTACCTGCACGTGCCCCATTCGTTCTTCGAGCCGCTGGTTCTGGACAACGACCAGCGCCCCCTGCCCCGCGGCGAGTGGGGACGCTTCGCCTTCCTCGACGCCTCGGCCGCGAGCTTCCCGGGCTTCATCCTGACCGGGGACCGGGCGCGCCTGCTGGAGCGCTGCCCGGCCTGCGACCGCCCCGGGCCGGTGCTCGACCCGGAGGTCCGGCGCCTGGACGGCGAGGAGGCGAGGGGCTGCGCCGAGGAGGTTAGGCGCCTCCTGGCCGCGGACCTGGGCGGGAGGAGGGAGTGAGATGCTGAAGCCCTGGGAGGTCGTCGGCAGGGGGATGCTGCCGCCGTGGAGCATGGTCAGGGCCAACGCCCGCGGGCTCCTGGCCATCGCCCGCATCCTGCTGGGGAACCTGGCCGCGGTCAGGGCGCTGATGCGGCAGAGCCGGCGCTGGACCTACGAGCCCCCGCCGCGGGGCTATGAGCTGCCGGAGTATGAGGCCGGCATGGTCAACCGCAGCTCGCGGAAGAAATACCTGCGGCCGACGCTGTACTGCGACTGCCGGGATCGCCGGATCACGGCCATGGCCCAGCGCCTGGGCGCCGGCGGCACGAGCGCCCGCGCCTTTGCCGAGACGGCCTTCGATTTCGTCAAGAGGAACGTCGCCTTCGAGATCTCCCCGCTGGCCGACGCCGCCGACGTCCTGGGCCGTGGCGCCGGGAGCTGCCTGCACAAGATCTCGCTGTTCGTCGCCCTGTGCCGGGCGGCGGGGATCGAGGCCCGCTACCGCTTCTTCTCCCTGACCATGCTCGACAACTACATGGAGCCCGAGTTCGAGCGGGCGCCGCTGATCAGGAAATGGTACGACGCCATGGGCTCCTTCCTGCTCCACGGATCGGGGGAGGCGCGCATCGGCGGCGAATGGGTCTGCGCCGACGTGGGCGCCGAGCCGCCTCGCCAGGCCGCCTCGGGCCTGCCCCTGACCCGCTTCGGCGAGGATTCGATCGGGCTCTGGCTGTTTCCCGTCCCAGGGACGATGTTCCGCAGCGAATCGGTTCCCCTGGGCCTGGGATGGCCCGCGAAGTTCCTGATGAAGCGTTTCGCCGGCACGGTGGCGGGATTCAACGCCGGCATCCTCGAGCAGATCGAGAAGGGGCGGCGGATCATCGAGGCGGCGGGGGGCGAGGCGGCCTACGATGCCGGGGCCCGACGGCGCCATGGGGCGACGGTCGCCGCGCAAGGGCTTCTTGAGCCCAACGAGCGCATCGTTTTTCAGAGGGATTAGGGCCGCGGATTCAGGGGGCGATCGCGATCCTCACGAAGGGCCCGCGCCCGGGATCGTCCACGGCGAAGGGGGCGGCCAGGGGCGAGCCGCAGACCCAGACGATCGCGCCGTCGCCGTTCTCCAGCACCGGGCAGAGGCGGCGCAGCGGCGCCGGCACCCCCGAGCTGCGGATCATCTCGAAGACCCCTTGTGCATAGGGCGCGTGGATCTTGCGGTACTTGTCTACGCGGCGGGCGGACCGGGCCCGCAGGGGAAAGAGGAGCTTGCCGGCCGCGACCAGGACCTGGGAATGATCCCGGGGCAGGAGGAAACGGAGGGTCGTCTTCAGGGTGATCGCCCGGCCGATCTCCGGGATGGGCCAGGTCCCCGGGCCGGTGATCGGCGCGTCGTAGTCGGCGATGTGAACCTTCTCCGGAAAGAGCCAGCCCTTGGCGAACTTCAGGTTCAGCCCCGGCAGGGAGAGGCCGCGGCCCGATTCCAGGCTCTCAAGGAAATCGGCGATGTGCTCGAATCCGACGCCCAGCAGGTTGCCCTTCAGGCGCCGCAGGTACTCGCGGGCCAGGTGGCGGGCCACGGCCGGGTGCAGGCCAGCGAACGCCTTGGCGGGGAGGATCGAGCCCAGGAGCATGTGCCGCTCGAGGATCTCCCGCGCCAGGCCCTGGAAGAAGTCGAACTCGTCCTGGATGAGCAGAACCGTCCTGAAGATCCTCTCCTCGACGTCGGGGGCGGCCTCCCGGGCCGCGGGCATCAGGGCGTGGCGGATGCGGTTGCGCAGGAAATCGTGCTGCAGGTTGCTCGGATCCTGGTAGTAGGCGATGCCATTGCGCTCCAGGAAGGCCAGGACCTCGGCCTCGGAAAAGACGAGCAGCGGCCGGACGATCTTTTTTTCCTTGCTGGCGTAAATGGCCGAGAGCCCCTGCAGGCCGCTGCCGCGGAAGAGCTTGATGAAGAAGGTCTCCGCCAGGTCGGAGCGACTGTGGGCGGTAGCCACGCGGGAATGGGCGAAGCGCCGCGACAGCGACGCGAAGAAATCGTAGCGCGAGAGCGAGGCGGCATGCTCCAGGTTCAGCCCGCTCTCGCTGCGGAAGCGCCGCAGGTCGCGGCCGCCGACCTCCAGCTCGATGTTGTGCCGGGCGCAGAAGGCGCGCACCCAACTCTCCTCCGCGCCGGCGTCGGGGCGCAAGCGGTGGTTGAAATAGGCGGCGACCAGACGGAAGGGGACGTGCGCCTGCAGCTCCTGGAGCAGGAGGGCCAGGGTGACCGAGTCCTTGCCGCCGGAGAAGCCCAGGATGACGGTGTCGCCGGCCTGGACGAGGCCGTGGGCCTCGATGTTTTTCTTGAATTCCGGGAACACGATTTTCATGTCTCTAGCGGGCCCTTTCTCCCTGGGAGAGAAAAAATAGCGGCGGAGGGACTTGAACCCCCGACATAACGGATATGAGCCGTCTGCTCTACCGACTGAGCTACGCCGCCGTTTTCGGGCCCATTATACCCGAAACGGCACGGATGCGCAACAGCACGGGTCTTCAGGGAGGACAGAGAGAAGAGAGAGGGAAAGGCAGAGGGAAGACAAAAAAAATTCCAAATCCCAAGCACCAAATTCCAAATAAGCTCCAAATTCCAATCACCCAATGATCCAAACAAAGAAAATGTCAGTGTCGGTGTTGGCAACAGTTTTATTCGATCGATTGCTGTTTCAAATCACTTTTCACAAATCATTGATCACTTTGAATCCGCCAAGTTTCTTGCTGACACTGACACTGTCACTGACACTCTAGAACTTCTTGCTGGCTCCGGCGCCTCCCGATCGGCCGCCGCCGAACGAGGGCGAAGAGCTGCGGGACGTTCCCGATGAGGATGACGGCGGCGAGGACAGCCGCGGCGTGTTGTGCTCGCGGGTCTTGGTGTAACCGCACGCCGGATTGACGCAAGTCTCGGTAACCCGCGCCCGGCCGCCGTGCTCTTTTGTCGCCGCCACCAGGGTGGTGGAGCTGGATTTCAGCGTTCGGCGCCGGCACTGGGGGCACTTGGAGGCCTTGTTCAGCTTGACCGCCAGGCGCTCCTCGGCGCCGCACCCGGGGCAGCGCCAGAACTCGTAGTCCATGCCGCCCGCCCTCTCCTCGGCCGCCTCCTCTTCGCTGAGCAGCGGGTCGTCCAGGGCGTCCTTGACCATTTCCATCGGCGCGCCGCACTTGGAACAGGGGAGGCGGTAGGAGGCCAGGCGGCGCTTCAGCAGCCTTCCGGTGAACAGGCGGCCGAAGGTGGCCAGCGACGGCGCCGCCAGCATGGCGATGAACGGCGCGAGGAACTGCCCGCCGAGGTTGGCGACCAGGATGAAGGAGGCCACGGCCGCGATCCAGGCCAGGATGACGCTCGCGGGCGTTTTCCCCGCGATCTTGGCGCGCGCGGCCCGGCCGCGCGCCCTGTTGAAGCGCAGCAGCGTCCAGGCGCTGGCCAGGAGGGCGAAGGCCAGGATGCCGCCCGCGAAATAGAGGGAGGAGAGGAGCGGGTCCCAGCCCGGTTTCTTTTCCGCCTCCGGCCGCCGTGGCGCTGCGGCAGGGACGGGCTGTTCGGGCCAGGGCTCAGGATCGGCGACGGCCAAAACGACTCCCTGGGCGGCCGCGGCCGTTTTGGCGATCTCGCGCGCGGCCAGGAACAGGCCGCGGCCAAAAAGCCCCTGGTGCAGGAATGGGAGGCCGCTGTCGTCCAATAGCCGCGAGGCGAGGGCGTCGGGGATGGTCGCCTCCAGGCCGTAGCCCACCTCCAGGCGCAGCATGCGGTCGTCGCGCGAGCAAAGGAGCAGCAAACCGTTGTCCCTGCCGGCGACGCCGATGGCGAATCTCTGGAACAGCTTCACGGCGAACTCCTCGATCGTCAGGCCGCCCAGGCTGCCCACGGTGATCACGGCCAGCTCGATCGTAGTCTTGGCCTGCAAGTCGCGGCAGACGCCGTCGATCAGCACGACGTATTCGGGACCCAGCACGCCGCCGTTGTCCGTGACGAAGGCGCCCGACGATTGCCGCGGATTGGGCACGTCCTCGATCCTTTCCGCCCGCAGCGCGGGGCTGCGGAAGGAGGCCGCTAGAAGGAACAGGCAAAAAACCTTTTTCGCGAGGCAGGCAGCATTCATGACGACGTCTCCTTGGGTCCTTTTGCGAGCATCTCTCCGGACCGGCCATGATTGTATGCGAAAAGAAGGCGGATTTCAAAAGGGTAGGCGAAAAAAAAAGATTGTTGAAAAAGCCGGAATAGTGTAATATATTTATAATACAATGAAAACTGAGGGGAAAGGGAAATGAAGCTGACGATCGACGCCAAATCGCCGCTGCCGGTCTACCAGCAAGTAATCCAAGCGATAAAGCTGGAGATACTTTCCGGAGGATTGCGCGACAACGACCCGCTGCCGTCCATCCGCGACCTGGCCAAGCTGCTGCGCATTAATCCCAATACTGTAGCAAAGGCCTATTACGCTTTGGAAGCCGAGGGCTTCTGCGAGGGTCGCAGCGGCTCCGGCAGCCGCGTCAAGGTCCCGCCTGGGAGGCAGGACGGCCTGCGCCAGGCCATGCTGGAAGGCGAATTCAAAGGGTTTCTGGAAAAGGCCGCCACCCTCGGTTTTTCCCTGGACGACGTCACGCATTTGATGGAGAGGACAAGAAAATGAGCCAACCGATCATCGAGGTCCGCGATCTATCCTTTGGCTATTCGCAAAAAAAAGTGCTTTCCGGGTTGAGCGTCTCCTTCGCCGCAGGGGAGTGGGCGGTGATCGCCGGCCGCAACGGAGTGGGCAAGAGCACGCTGCTGCGCGTGCTGGCCGGCGTTCTGCTGCCCGACTCCGGAACCGTCATCCGCTCCGCGGAGACGCCGCCGCAGAAGATCGGCTTCATCTCCGATCGTCTCAGCCTGTTCGAGGAGTGGGCGGTCGGCCGGGCCATCGATTTCCACTGCCGGGTGTTCGCCGCCGGCGGGTTCGACGACCGCCTGCTGCGCCGTTTGGGAGTGGGAGGCCGCGCCCGCATCCGCGACCTTTCCGCCGGCGAGCGGGCCATCCTGCACCTGTCGCTGGTCCTGTCGCAGAAGCCGTCGCTGCTATTGGTCGACGAAGTGCTGCACATGCTCGACCCCTACATCCGCGAGCTGTTCGTCGAGGCGCTGATCGAGGCCATGGCCCCCTCGCCCAGGGAATCCGGGACCACCCAGGGAGCGGCGGTGATCACGGTCAACCACACCTTCGGCGAGATCGAGAGGCTTCCCGACAGGGTCCTGGTCATGGAGGACGGCACATTCGCCATCGACGAAACGCCGGAAGCCCTGCGCGGCCGGATGAAAAAGGTTGTCGGCCGCCAGTCCTTGCCCGACTCGCTGCCCTGTCGTTTCAAGAGAACCGAGGGCGACTACAAGGAACATTACATATATCCCTTCCGCGAGGAGATGCGCGAAGGGCATGCCCTGGAGTTCCAGGACATCGCGTTGTCCGAGATCATCAAGGCGTTTATCGGAGGCGGTTATGAGCAGAAAAGAATGGCTTGAAGTCGGCAAACAGTCCTTGATTTTCCTCCTGGCCATGGCCGCGATGAACCTTCTGCAGGTCGGCCTGGCAGGCCTGCTGGAAGGCACCCCCTTACCGATGGAAAAGATCATCATCCTGATGGGGCTCTGGCTGCTCGTGTTCGCCATGTTCCTCGGCCTTTCGCCCTTCGCCATGGACTCCAAACAGAGGGGACTTGAGTACCTGCTCACTCTGCCCATTTCCCGGCGCCGCCTGCTGTCCATCAAGCTCCTGCCGCGCCTGGCCGCCGTGGTCCTATTCTACCTGGCGTTCGTCCTGCTGTACTCCCTTTCGGGCCAAAGCCCGTTCGCGGGCGGCTCGGCCTTTTTCAGCCTGGCCTATTTCGCCCTGTTCTTCATCTCCTTCTCCCTGTCGCTGTACCACGAGAACTTCGTCGTCCAGTTTTTTATGGCCGCCATCGCCTGGTGCGGCTACCTGGCGCTGTGCCTTTTCGTCGTCCAGCTGGGCTTCTCCTGGAAATTCGCCATGCCGCCGTCCTGGGTGGGGGTGGGGGTTTGGCATGACCTATCCTACGACATTTCCACCCTGCTTTCAGCCATCGGCGTTTTTCTTTTGCTGCTGGCGCCTTTCGTGGCCTCCATTTTCCTGGTCTTCAAAAAATTCGACTTGAAGCCTGCCCGGGCCTTCAACCGCCGCCAGCTGCGGCTGTTCGTCCCCCTGCTGCTGGCAGCCCTGGCCCTCTCCCTGGGAGCCACCTACTTCGTGCAGAAAAGTACAGCCCAGGACATCTCGCATTCGATTGTCTCCAAAGGAAGGTCAACAGAGAATGTCGGTTCCCATCATCTGCGACAGGGCACGGGGACGATGGGATACGCCTTCCCCGACTTGCGGAAGCTGAAATTCAAAATATTGAATTAGCGCTTTTCCCCCCCCCGGTACTGAGATATTCCCCCGTATTTCCCTATCTGACCTATACGCAGGAGGCACTCATGAAAAATGGATCCCGGATCGTTTTTGCGGTCATATTCATGCTGGCGGCGACCGTCGTCTTCGCCCAGAGGATCATCGTGACCTTCCCCGGCAGCGGCGACGTGCTGCGCCCGGGCCAGAGTTTCACCGTCACCTGGACCACCAGTGGCGAAATGGACGACCGGGTCAGGATCCGCCTCTGGAAGGGGTCGGGGGGGGCGGCGCGCCGGGTTCACGACTTCACCGACGACACGGCCAACGACGGCGAGCATCCCTGCACCTTGCCCGCCGTCATCACCGCGGCCGACGACTATTACATCCGCGTCATCACCGTCGACGAGGCCGTCTACGACGACGGGAGCATGTTCTCGATCTCCGGCGCCTCGATCACGGTCAGCTCGCCCATGGAGACCGGCGCATACATGGTGCGGGGCACGACGCCCATACCTATCGCCTGGACCTGCAGCGGGCTCAGCGGCGACGTGCGCATCGAGCTGGAACGATGGGATGGGGCCGGAACGCACACGATCCGATCCAGCCACCCTTGCGACGGCTCGCCGCTGAGCTACCCCGTTCCTGACGGCGTGGCCGCCGGCACCTACCGCGTGAAGATCAGCCAGGGGAGCATCGTGGGCTACAGCGGCCGCATCGGCATCCTGGCCTACGTTCCGCCCAGCCTGACCTTGAGGCAGCCCAACGGCGGCGAGGTCCTGACCCACGGCGGCATGTACACCATCGAGTGGGACGCCCACAACCTGGACGGCAACCTGCGCATCGACCTGCTGAAAGGGGGTATCCTGTACAAGATCATTGCCGAGAGCCACATCGTCAACGCCGGCTTCTTCACCTGGCGGAACATCCTCACGAGCGTGAGGTCCAAGGTCGTTTCGGGAACCAATTTCAGGATCCATATCTATACGCATGACCGGCGCTTCAGCGACCGTTCCGACGCCGATTTCACCATCCAGCCGCGGCCCGGCATCTGGCTGTTCAAGCCCACCGCCGTCGACGTCTGGGACGAGGACAGCGCCCAGGAGATCCGCTGGAACGCCCAAGGACTCGAAGGGCGCACAGTCTCGATCATCCTGCGCTTTACCTCTGGCTCGCCCCTGAACATCCGCACGATCGCCGAGGGCGTCCCGGCCATGGATAAGCGCTACGCATGGACGGTAATGGACTTGGAAGCCGGCCCCTACAACCTGAGGCCCGGGACCTACCCCGACGCCGTCATCACCGTCCGCACCGAGGGCGCTGGCGTGACCTGCGCCGACAGCAGCAAGGAGTTCACCATCCGCAAGAGATAAGTCTCCGAAAGGATCAATCGACGTCGGGCAACAGGCGTCAGACGTCGGACATCAGATATCAGACATTAGCATGAAAAAGAAAGGTTCCTCACGCAAATTCGTGCACAGAGCACAAGGCCAGAAGAGGGAGGAATGGGATAAAATTCCAAGCACCAAGCACCAAATCCCAAATAAATTCCAAGTTCCAAATTCCAATGTCCTAAACGAAGGCCATTGCAAGCATCTTTTCTTCGTTTTGGTCATTGGGTCATTGGAATTTGGAGCTTATTTGAAATTTGGTGCTTGGAACTTGGTGCTTCAGTCCCACTAGATCGCACGGCTAATAAGTTAAGCACTGCACAAATTTGTGAGAGGAGCCAAAAGAAAAAGCCAAGCTGGGTATGGCGCGCGGCTGGCGGTTGCTGCCTGGTGCCGCGCGTTTCCCATTCGCCTGATCTCTTCTTTGTTGCAACCATTGGCGGTGTCCCCGCATCTTATCGGGTGAAAGACGAACCACGAGGAGGTCAGAATGGATAGATTCAAAAAATTGAATGGAGGCGTGAAGACGGCGGCGATCGCCGCCCTGGTCCTGGTCATGACCGGCGCCCTGGTGCTGCTGGCGGCAGAGAAGACCACGGCCGCCAAGAGCGAACGCGGTTTCCTAGGGGTCACGGTAAGCGGCCTGGACGAGGGCGAGCGCGAGGACCTCGGGGTGAAGCACGGGATCAAGGTGAACGCCGTCGAGAAGGAGAGCGCGGCCGCCAAGGCGGGGATTCTCGAGGAAGACGTCATCCAGTCGGTCAACGGCGAGAAGGTACGCAGCCCGCTGGGGCTGACCGAGATCATCCGCGATCTGAAGCCCGGCGCGGAGGCCCGGATCGGCCTCTGGCGCAAGGGCAAAGCCCTGGAAGTGAAGGCGGTGCTGGGTGCCTACGAAAGGCCGAAGCGCTTCGCCTGGCACATGGGCCCATGGTCCAAGGTCGTGCGCTCCCGGGCCTTTCTGGGCGTGAGCATCATGGACCTCGACGACGGCGACCTGGCGTCCTATTTCAGCGTCAAGGCCGGCGAGGGGATTCTGGTCAGCGGGGTGCAGAAAGGAACGCCGGCGGAAAAAGCGGGCATCAAGTCCGGCGACGTCATCGTGCAGGTGGGCAAGATGGCGGTCAAGAAGAGCGGTGACGTCCAAGAGGCGCTGGCGGAGCTGAAGGAAGGCGACAGCGTCGAGGTGACGGTCATGCGCCGCGGCAAGAAGGCGATCCTGAAGGCCGAGCCCGATTTCAACCGCCACCGGCGGATCCTGCGCGTCTTCGAGGGCGACGGCGATTACGACATCGAGCGCCTCGAGCTGCCCGACATCGACATCGAGATCCCGGAACTCCCGCCCATGCCCGAGATTCCCGACTGCGCCGACATTCTGCAAAAGGTCCACGAAAAGCTGGACGGCGTGAAGGTCAAGCTCGACCGGCGCCTGAAAAGGGTCGTCGAGGATCTCTGGATCTGATTCATCTCCTTCCCCATTCTCTCCCTTGGGACGGGCTGAGGCCCGTCCCTTTTTTTCCCCCGGAATGGTCCTATTTTCTCTTGGAGAAGAGGCGGAGCGGGAAAACGGGGTCGCGCTGTGGCCGCAGCGCCGCCGGGTAGATCTTCTCGCGAGCCCCGGCCACCTCCTCCACAGAATAGAAGGCGTCGGGCAGGACCCGGCGCACCAGCTCCAGGACCTGCTGCAGGTGCTGGCGGCGGATCACGGTGAACACGACCTCCACCGGGCCCTCGGCCCCCTGGGCCGGCACGTGGGTGAAGCCGAATTTCATCTCCTGCAGCCGCTGGCGCAGCACCTCGCTGCCGGAAGGCGTGATGACGCGGATCAGCACCATGCCCAGGGACAGGCGGCGCTCGATGCTTTGGCCGATGGCCGTGCCGGTGGCGAACCCCGCCGCATACGCGATGTAGGCCAGCGGGTGCGAGACCGTCTTGATGATCTGGCTGATGACCAGCAGCCAGATCAGTACCTCGAAGAATCCCACCAGCGGCGCCAGCCAGCGCACGCCCCGCGATATGGCGACGATGCGGATGGTCTGCAGGCTGACGTCGACGATGCGCGCCAGGAAGATCAGCAGGGGCACGATGGCCCAGACGAACAGGACCGATTGCGTGAACGGAGGTTCCATTTTTCATTATAGCATAAAATCCGGGGAACAACGAAGGCCAATCGGGGACGCGGGTCAGCGAATCAGGGTGGCCTCCTGCTCGCGGATCATGATGTTCACCCGCATCGAGCGGTGGAGCATGTCGATGTGCACCACGTGGATCTCCAGGTTCTCTTTCTGCTCCATCGAGATGAGCCGGGTGGCGATCTCCATCAGCTGTCCGGTGGTCAGCAGCTCGCAATCCAGGTCGGCGCGGATCTTGGCGAAATTGCCGCTGTCGAACTGGTCGATGCGCCGGACCATGAAGCCGTAGCGGACGAACAGGTCATAGATCAGTTGAGGCTCGTACGTATTCTTCATGGCTCCCAAGGTCCCCGCCGCAGGGGCGCGCCCATGTAGGTCCATTCTCGGCGAAAGCGGAAGGAAAGTCAATGCGCCGCCCCGGGCGCCGCCGCGATTGCCATGAAGGTCCTTCCGTGCTATAGTGGCGGCGAACATGGACGACACGATCAAGGCGATCCTGGCGGAGATCCTGGAGGTCAGGGCAGAGGAGATCGGGGACGATTTCGGTCCCGACCGCTGCCGGAACTGGGATTCGCTCAGCAACCTGCGCATCGTCACCGCCCTGGAAAAGGCCTTCCGCCTCACGCTGACCTGGGCGGAGATCAGCTCCATGACCGATGTCCGGCGCATCCGCGACGTCATCGGCCGGCGGCTGGAGGGCAGATGAACGTCCGCAGCTTCGCCCAGCGCTTCCTGGTCCCGCGCTGGGTCGTGTCGCTCTTCCTGCTGCTCAAGTTCCGCTGCCGCGTGAGCACCCGGGCCGAGGTCGAGCTGAGCCCCCGGCTGTGGATCGGCCGCGGCAGCGAGATCGGCTCCTTCACCAAGATCAAGGCCAGCTTCGGGCCGCTGCGCATCGGCAGGAACTGCTTCATCGGGCCCGGCTGTTTCATCGCCGCCCACGAGGGCGGCGTGACCATCGGCGACGACTGCCTGATCAGTCCCAACGTGAGCATCCTGTCCAGCAACTACAACTACCAGCGGCTCGATCTCCCCATCGGCCGCCAGGGATACACCTCGCTGGGAGTGACCATCGGCGACAACGTCTGGATCGGCAGCGGCGCCTGCGTGCTGGACGGTGCCGTGATCGGCTCCGGCGTGATCGTGACCCCGAACTCGGTGGTCGCCGGCAAGGTTCCGGAGAACGTCATCGTCCAGGGCAATCCGGCGAAGGTCATCTTCACCCGGCGCTGAGGCGGCCCTCCTTATTCCCCAGGACTCCTTTTCCCCAACAGGAGGCGCAGGGCCACGACGGCGGCGAGCAGGCCGCCCAGGATCACGATCTCCTGCATAGCCGCCTCTAGGTTGTGGCGGTTGAAGAGGCTGGGGAAGAAATCACCGCTTCGCGCCGAGCGGGTGATGTTGCTGAAGAAAGGCCTGGCGGAGATGAAATAGCGGCCGGAGAACGGCCAGAGCAGGGGCAGGCCGAAGGGAGCGACGAGGTCGAGGGAGAAATAATCCAGGAACAAGTGAAAGCCGAACAGCAGGAAGGAGACGGCCGCCGGGGGCCAGAAGCGCTTCGTTCTCAGGAAGAAGAGGCCGCCGGCCAGCGCGGCGACGGCCAGGGCGGCACCGATGCTGTGGAAGGCGCCGTGATGGTACAGGTTGGGACGGCCCCGCAGCAAGCCGGGCAGGAAATCGGCGTCGGGCAACACGGAAAGGAGGACGAATAAGGCGGCGTCAAGCCAGCGGTTCCTGAAAAAGAAGCCGGGGCGGACCTGCTGGGCCGCGATGCCGGCCAGGGCGTGCCCGACGGGCAGGGGCATCTTCAGAACGGGCCCGGGCTCCGGCTCGTCACCCTGACGCGTTCCTGCTCCCAGCGCAGGTCGTTCCAGGCGAAAAGGGGACGGAGGCGGGGCAGCAGCTCCGCCAGGCGCTGGCGGTTCTCTCCCAGTCCGGTACGGCGGAACACCAGGTCGTCGAGGTGAACCACCGCCTCTTCCTCGATCAAAGGCTTCAGCTCGCCCAGGTTGTGGTCGGCCGGGAGCCGCCAGTCGTAAGGGAAGAACCATCGCCCCGACAGCGCTTCCGCCGGGGGAGCGATCTTCCTGGCCCGGCTGGGGGGAAAGATCCGCCTCAGGGTTTTCTCCGCCACCCGGCGCGACGTGGTGAACTTGACCCCGGATACGCTGAAGAGGCCGACCGGTCCCTGCCGATCGCCGTGGGCGAGGATCACTTCGCGCCCGGAGAGATCCCCCGATGCGCGGGCGGGGAGGGTACCGGAGTACACGTGCTCGATGTCCTGTTCGCGCAGGGTCAGTTCGGGAACGGCGTCGTTGATGTCGGCGATGAAGGCGGCGATATCCTCGGGACGGGGCGATGGCGTCTCCTCGTCGACCGGGACCGGCACTTCTCCGGTGCCGGCCAGCAGGCGCCTCTTCCAGTTGTGCACGAAGTACGTGTGATCGGGTCGGCAGCGGGGGGTTAGGGCCAAAGCGTACTCGCTCAGCGCCCTCCTCTTGAACAGGACATTGAAGAGCAGTAGGCGCCGGCGGAAGAGGCGCGGATGGTCCTGGTCAAACCGCTGGGCCAGCCTTCGGCACCAGGGACCGGCGGCGTTGATGACGACGGGGGCGCGGAATTCAAAGGTCCGGCCCCCCGGGCGATCGCGAGCCAGCACTCCGCGCACCTGGTTATGGTGCAGGAGCAGGCTCTCCACTTCCACGTAGTTGAGGGCCATGGCCCCCAGGGAGCACGCCCAGCGCAGGGTTTCCATCAGCAGGCGCTGGTGCTCGGGGATGAAGGCGTCGTACCAGAGGGCGCTTCCCTGCAGCCCCCTGCGATCGACCTGGGGAAACGCGTCGCGGGTGTAGCAGGCGTCGACGATGCGGCCGGCCGGCAGGCGCTGCTCCTCGCCGACGCCGCGGTTGCGCCTCCATCCCAGCAGGTCGTTGAGCTGCAGGGCGGCGCGCATGATGCTCGCCCGCTTGAGGCCGCGTCCGTACAGCGGCATCAGGCAGGGAAGCACCCGGACCAGGACGGGCAGGTTCGCCAGGAACCAGCGCCTCTCGGCCACGGACTCGAAGAAGCGCGGCAGGTCGAGACTCTGCAGGTAGCGCAGGCCGCCGTGGATGGTGCGCAGGTGGTTCCAGCTGGCGGCGCCGCCGAAGTCGTCCCTTTCCAGCACCAAGGAGCGCTTGCCGCGGCGTCCGGCCTCCAGCGCCAGCATGACACTGTAGATGCCGCCGCCGACGATGATCAGGTCAAACGTCGTTGCCTCCGCTGCGGCCGCGTTGCGCTCGATGGCCACCCGGGAGCGCGGGATTTCTTGGCCTGCCGGCGGCCGGGCCGGGATCATTTGTTGCGCCCTGGCTGAGGTTCGCTGGTCGAGGCGGTCGTTCCCGGAACGGAGAAATCGCTCTGGCGGTTGTTGCGGTCGACGGTCTGGACGCGGAAATGGAGCTGCGGCAGGAAGGGAAACAGGTTGAAGGTCTGGTAGGCGTTGCCGGTGTTTTGTTTGTAGCGCAGGTCCTCGGGGGAGAAGCCGAACTCGACGTGGAAGTGGCTGAAGTCGGATTCGGGGTTGACGTCCCAGAAGGCCGTCCGCTGGTGCCGCTCCGGGAAATCGATCACGGAGATGTTTCGGGGCGGAAGGGGCGGGAAGGCGGCCAGGGCGTCGGCGAAGAGGGAGGCGATCAGGCTGTGCCCTGCCCCGTTGGGGTGGTTTCCCTTCACGTAGATCTCCTCCCCACCGACAACCACGATGCCCGGAGTCTCGAGGAGATCCTTCCAGCCGTTGGGAGGATTGGTGTTCATGAAAGCACTCAGCGTGTCGATACTGCCAACCCCCTTTTTCTTGGCCAGGTCGAGGATGGCGGCGCTGAAAGAGTACAGGCGGTTCCAGTGGATGGTGGTGTTGAATAGGGCGTCCTTGCGCGGCGTCAGGGTGGAGACGATCACGCGCATGTTGAGCTCCAGGGCGGCGTCGATGATGTATTCCAGGTTTTCAATGGAGCTGGCAAGGGAGAAATCCCTTTTCCAGACGTCGTTGAAGCCCAGCATCAGGAGGAAGTAAAAAGCGGGATTGTCGTCCAGGTCCTGGTCCACGTGTAGAATAGCCTCGCGGGTTTCATCACCGATGACGCCCAGGTTGATCGGATAAGCCGGGCCGTAATTCAGGGGCAGGTAGGTGTCGCGCATTTGGGTCAGATAGCACAGGTCGAGACGCCGGACCGCCTCGATCTGGCCCCAGGTGATGGAGTCGCCGAAACCGATATATGTATTGTAGTACTCGGGAGTGGCATCTATGGCCACACGTTCCGGCCGTTTCCGCGGGGGGGACAATCGTGTTGCAGCCAGCAGCTGGGTTTGCCGGGAGCGGCGGTCGAAGCGGTACTGGAATTTCCCCCAGAGAGACCGGGTCTCGATCTCCAGGCCGCCCTCGTTTTCCCGTACAATCATTTCTTTTTCCGAATAGGGAGTTCGGGTCAGAGCGATCAGCGACCGGGGTGCCAATTCGTAATAAAATATATCGACGTTGTCCGAGTTGTCGCCCAGAAAGACCAGGGCCCGGAGCCCGCCTTCCTCCTCCAGAATCTCGGGCAGGCCGAAATAGGCGAAGCCCTCCAAGGGCAGAACCCGGCTGCGACGCTGGCGGTGGTCGTAGTACGCCAGGCGCAGGGATTGGCGGCGATAGTTCAGCCAGAAGACGTAGAAATTGTTCCCGCCGATGCGTGTGCCCAGGAGGACGTTGTCGCCTCCCATGCCGGCGCTCAGGTCTGTTCCCCGCTTTTCCTGAAGGATCAGGTCCGTCTGGCCCTGTCTGGTCGCGGCCTTCACGCTGTAGGTCCGGCCCTGGAACTCGAACTGCTCCACGAGGAACGGCCGGTCCCCCGCCGCCAGCCAGCTGGCCGCGGCGATGATCAGAACGAAAACGGCGATGGATTTTTTATCGATCATGGCGACTCATTGTAGAAGAATTCCGCTGGCTTGTCAATTTGACGGGCGGAACGCGTGATCAACCGAGCGTGAGCTTACGGTAGTGGATGCGGTGCGGCCGATCGGCCTCGCGCCCCAGGCGGCGCCGGCGGTCGGCCTCGTAGTCGGAGTAGTTGCCCTCGAACCAGATGGCGTTGCTGTCGCCCTCGAAGGCTAGGATATGGGTGGCGACGCGGTCGAGGAACCAGCGGTCGTGGGAGATAATGACGGCGCAGCCGGCGAAGTCCTCCAGCGCGTCCTCCAGGGCGCGCAGGGTGTTGACGTCGAGGTCGTTGGTCGGCTCGTCGAGCAGCAGGACGTTGGCCTCGGCCCTGACGATGCGCGCCAGGTGCAGTCGGTTCCTCTCACCCCCCGACAGCACGCCCGCCTTCTTCTGCTGGTCGCCGCCGGTGAAGTTGAACCACGAGGCGTAGGCGCGCGAGTTGACCGGCTTGCCGCCGAGCACGAAATTCTCCTGGCCGCCGCCGATCACCTCCCACACCGGCTTCTCCGGGTCGACGGCGGCGCGCTCCTGGTCGGCGTAGGCCAGCTTGACCGTCTCGCCCAGGCGGATGGCGCCGGCGTCCGGCGGCTCCTGGCCGGTCAGCAGCCGGAAGAGCGTGGTCTTGCCGGCGCCGTTGGCGCCGATGACGCCGACGATGCCGGCGCGGGGCAGGCGGAACGATAGGTTCTCGAAGAGGAGTTTATCGCCGTACGATTTGCTGATGTCGCTGGCCTCGATGACCTGCTCGCCCAGGCGCGGCCCCGGGGGGATGTAGATGCGCGCCTCCTCGATGCGCGCGGTCTTGTCGGCGGCGAGCAGTTTCTCGTAAGAGCTCAGACGCGCCTTGCCCTTGGCCTGGCGGGCGCGCGGCGACATGCGCACCCATTCCAGCTCGCGCTGCAGCTGGCGCTGCTGGCGCTCGGAGGCCTTGGCCTCGCCGGCCAGCCGCTGTTGCTTCTGCTCCAGCCAGGAGGAGTAGTTGCCCTTCCAGGGGATGCCCTCGCCGCGGTCGAGTTCCAGGATCCACTGGGCGACGTTGTCCAGGAAGTAGCGGTCATGGGTGACGGCGATGATCGTCCCCTTGTAGTGCTGCAGGTGGTGCTCCAGCCACTGCACCGATTCGGCGTCGAGGTGGTTGGTCGGCTCATCCAGGAGCAGGATGTCGGGCTCCAGCAGAAGCAGGCGGCACAGGGCGACGCGGCGCTTCTCGCCGCCCGACAGGTTGGCCACCGGCGCGTCCCCGGGAGGGCAGCGCAGGGCATCCATGGCCGTCTCCAGGCGGTTGTCCAGGTTCCAGGCGTCCATCGCGTCCAGCCGCTCCTGGATGGCGGCCTGGCGGGCGACCAGCTTCTCCATCTCGGCGTCTCCCAGGGAGGGGTCGGAGAATCCTTCGTTGACCTTGTCGAACTCGGCCAGCGTGTCGAGCACCGGCTGCACGGCTTCGGAGATGACCTGCTTGACCGTCTTTTCCGGATCGAGCCGCGGCTCCTGCTGCAGGAAGCCCAGCGAGTAGTCGCGGGCCGGGATCACTTCGCCCTGGAAGTCCTGGTCCACGCCGGCGATGATCTTCAGCAGGCTGCTCTTGCCCGATCCATTCAGGCCGATGACGCCGATCTTGGCCCCGTAGTAGAAGGAGAGGGAGATGTCCTTGAGCACCTGGCGGTGCGGCGGGTGGACGCGGCTGACGCCGGCCATGGAAAAGATGATCTGCCTGCCTTCATCCTGGGCCATGTCCCCTCCTTGGGCTTCCGGGGTACCCCTTTCCTTCCTCAGCGAAACGCTTGACGCGGCCCGCGCCGCGGGCCGCCGCGGGAGCGCCCCCCGCGCGGGCTTCCCCCGTGCGGCCGGCCACCTCGCTCCCCGCGGCGTTCGCCGCGGTCGCGGAACACCATGCCGCGGCTCTTGTCGGGCAGGAAGAGCTCGTCCTCGGGGAAGACGGCAGGGATCTTGTAGTGGAGCAGCTCCTGGATGGGATCGAGGTTCAGCACGTACTTCTCGCAGGCCAGGGTGACGGCCTTGCCGCTCTTGCCGGCGCGGGCGGTGCGGCCGATGCGGTGCACGTAGCTCTCGCTCTCGTTGGGCACGTCGTAATTGACCACCATGTCCAGGTCCTCGATGTGCAGGCCGCGGGCGGCGACGTCGGTGGCCACCACGATCTTTTCCTTCCCGGATTTGAAGTCGTCGATGATCTGCAGACGCTTGCTCTGGGCCAGGTCGCCGGTGAGGAACTCGTTGGGATGGCCGTTGAGCTCCAGGCGGCGGCTCAGGCGCTCGGTGTCGTGCTTCATGTTGGTGAAGATCAGGACGCTGCGCGGCCTGTCCCTCTTCAGGATCCCCAGAAGCAGGCTGACCTTCTCCTGGCTGCCCACGTGGTAGAGTTCCTGGCGGACGGCGTCGACGGTGATCTTCTCCGGCGTCACCGAGATGCGCTCGGGCTGGTTCATGTGCTCGCGGGCGATCTGCAGCGCCGGGCCCGAGAGGGTGGCGCTGAAGAGCATGGTCTGGCGGTACTGCAGGGCCGGCACCCGGCGCAGGATGCGGCGGATGTCGGGCAGGAAGCCCATGTCGAAGAGGCGATCGGCCTCGTCAATGACCAGGAATCCGATGCCCTTCATGCTCAGTGTTCCCTTGCCCTCCAGGTCGAGCAGCCTTCCCGGAGTGCCGACCATGATGTCGACCCCCCTTTTCAGCTGGGCCTCCTGGCGGTGGTAGCCCACGCCGCCGTAGAAGCAGCCGGTCTTCAGTTGCAAGTGGCGGCCGATCCGCTTGGCCTCGGCCTCGATCTGCACGGCCAGTTCGCGGGTGGGCGCGACGATCAGCGCCCGGCGCCAGGCGGCGGCCACGGACTTCTGGCGCTGGAAGATGGTGATCAGGAAGGCGGCGGTCTTGCCCGTGCCGGTCTGGGACTGCACGGCCACGTCGCGGCCACCCAGGGAGTGGGCTAGGGTCTTTTCCTGGACCGGGGTCAGCTCGGTGAAGCCCATGTCGCGGATACCCTGCAGCAGCAGGGGATCGAGTTGCAATTCGTCGAACGTCATCGTGTTTTAATACCTCGTGTTCATTTTCGTTACGCGATCGGGAAAATTGCTCGTGGGAGACGAAGTGAGGGATCGATTCGTTTTCTTTCTCGCAACGCCCAAATCTCTTAATGTAAAATCATAGCCTAAAACGGAGGGATTGTCAAATCCTTGGGAGCGGCAGGGACCGGCGACCTTCCATGCGCATGCCGGCTCCGTTCACCGTGACCGTTCGATGAAGCTACGCTCCTGCAACCGCGAGTGGATCACCCTGGCGAACAGCTCGTTCGCCCTGGCGTTGGGATGGTTGTCCAGCCGGTTCAGGATGACGTCGGTCCAGCGGGTGTGGACGAAGGCCGTGGACGTGTCGATGACGGGCAATCCGTGTCTTTGCGCCAGCCGCATCAGCCGGGTCGTTTCCGATTTTTCCCTGTCATGATGCTGCAGAAGAATGATCCATATCGGCACGGCGCGTTCCTCGGCGATCTGCCGCAGCTGGGAATAGATCTCCCTCGTTTTCCGGACCGGGAGCGGATCCCCGGCCGCTCCCGGGCGATCATCTTCCCGGGTCGCGGTTTGCTTCGTCCGGAAGAGATTCCCCAGGCGGCTGCCCGCGACCGCCTTCAGGAAGAAGGATTCGAAAAAAGGATGGGTCCTGGGCTTCACCACGTAGGGCTCCCGGAAATGGCGGTCGGCGTGGAATCCCTCGAACGGATGACTCTGGCAGAAGAAAACCAGATCCGGATCGTACCTCAGGGCCCGGTGGCGCAACGTGGCCACATATTGACGGGGATCGTATCCGGCCACGGCAAAATTGATGAATTCATGGGATGGCGCGGAGGCGTTGCCGTTCAGGCGGGCTTCCAAAATGGAATGGAACGTCTCCTCGATTTCCAGCCCCGAGCCCATGGTGAACGAATCTCCCAGCACGGCCACGCGGAAGGTGCCCGGCGGTTTTTCCCTGCGGTATTCCTTGTCGCGCAATCCAGTGGAGTTGGTTTGAAACCTCGCCATTTTGAAGACCGTGTCCAGGTTGGGACGAAGCTCATAGATGATCTCGGGGTGAGGTGACCGCCGGAGCAATCCCGAGACCCCGAAGCTGTGGACGCTGTCCATTTTTCGCAAGCTGAAACTGGCGAATCCGAACAGAAAGAAACGGGTCGCCTGCTCGAGGAACAGCGCGCAGGCCATGGAGACGAGGATTACTTTACCTGCCTGTGCTGCCGTTCTGCCCTTGATCTTCATGGTCCTCCGCTTCCGTAACGCGATTGTAAGGAAAACGGCCGGTGATTGCAACGCCGGCGGCATGGATGCCGGCCGAAGCGATGGCCGGCCGGGAGTCCGGAGGCCGATGCCGTTCTTGCGGGCTCCCGCCCCGCCGCCCCTTGTAAAATCCCCTCCACTGTGCTAAAAAAGCATGATGAACAAGACACGGGTATCCATCGTCATCCCGGTGTTCAACGAGTCCGAGAACGTGGGTGTGCTCCACGGGGAGATCGCCGCATCCGTAAGGGATCGCCCCGAGGATTTCGAGATCATCTTTGTCGACGATGGCAGCTCCGACTCCTCCCTGGCCGAGATGAAGAAGCTCCGCCCGCTCGACCCCAGGGTCAAGATCGTCCAGCTGCGCAAGAACTTCGGCCAGAGCGCCGCCATCTCCGCCGGCTTCGCCTGCAGCCGCAGCGACGTGGTCGTGGCCATGGACGCCGACCTGCAGAACGATCCGGCCGACATCCCCCTGCTGCTGGACAAGGTGGCCGAGGGCTTCGACATCGTCAACGGCTGGCGCCGCCGCCGCCGTGACAAGTGGCTGACCCGGCGCCTGCCCTCCTATTTCGGCAATCTCCTCGTCTCCTGGATCACCGGTGTCAAGCTGCACGATTACGGCTGCACGTTGCGCGGCTTCCGCAGCGACGTGGTCAGGAACCTGAAGCTGTACGGCGAGATGCACCGCTACATCCCGGCCATTGCCTCGCGCATGGGCATCCGCTCGACCGAGGTCGTGGTCAACCACCGCGAGCGCAGGTTCGGAAAATCCAAGTACGGATTGGGCCGCACATTCCGCGTCATCCTCGACCTGATCTCTCTCAAGTTCCTGCTGGCTTACTCGCACCGGCCGCTGCAGGTCTTCGGCGGCGCCGGGCTGTTGATGTTCCTGGCCGGGCTGGTCAGCGGCATCTACCTGACTTACACTAAGTTCGTCCTGGGCCAGGGCATCGCCGGCCGTCCACTGCTGTTCTTCACCCTGTTGATGTTCTTCCTGGGCTTCCAGGCTATCTCCCTGGGGCTGCTGGCCGAGATGCTCTCGCGCATCTACCACGAGGGGCTGGACAAGGACGAATATTCCATACGCGAGCTCATCGGCTTTGACCATGACCATATTGATGATCGCCCCCGAGCCGTTCTTTGAGCCGCGGGGGACCCCTTTCTCCGAGTTCTTCCGCATCCAGGCGCTCTCGGCTCTCGGCCACCGCGTCGACCTGGTCACCTATCCCTTCGGGAGCGACAAGGACGTCCCCGGACTGCGCATCTTCCGCTGTCCGCGCCCTTTCTGGATCAAGGGGGTCAAGACCGGGCCTTCGGCGTCCAAGCTGGCACTCGATTTTTTCCTGTTCTTCAAGGTGCTTGGCCGGCTGCGGAGCGGCAGCTACGACCTGATCCACAGCCACGAAGAGGGGAACATCATGGGGGTCGTCTGCCAGAAGCTGTCGGGGATCCCGCACCTGTACGACATGCATTCCTCGCTGGTGCAGCAGATGACCAATTTCCAATTCACGCGCTCCCGGCTTGTCGTCCGATTTTTCCGGGCCATCGAGCGCATCTCCCTCAGGAACGCCGCCTCGGTCATCGTCATTTGCCGGGCGCTGCTGGATTACGCCTCCGGGATCACCTCCGCGGACAAGCTGACCCTGATCGAGAATTTCATGGACGACCGCCCCGCGGTCGCGGACGAGGCCCGGATCGACCTCCTGAGAAGCGAGATCGCCCCGCGGGGCAAGAAGATCGTCCTGTACGCCGGGACCCTGGAAGCCTATCAGGGCATTCCGCTGCTGCTGGACAGCCTGCGTCTCCTGGAAGACGAATTTCATCTGGTGCTGATCGGCGGCACGCCGCCCCAGGTGGAAAGCGTGCGCCTTCAGCTTCGGTCGCGGGGGCTGGACCAGCGCGCCTCGCTGCTCGGGCGCCGTCCCGCCGACGAGATCCCGGGGTTCCTGCAGGCGGCCGATGTCCTCGTGTCGCCGCGCACCCTGGGCAGCAACATCCCTTTGAAAATCTACTCCTGCCTGGCCAGCGGCGTTCCGCTCGTGGCCACCGACCTGCCGACCCATACCCAGACCCTCAGCGCCGACATTGCCGTCCTGGCCGCCCCGCTGCCGGAGGCCTTCGCCGCCGGCATCCGTGCGGCCTCCGGCCTGCGCGGGAGAAGGATCGCGTCCCGGGCCCGGGAATTTTTCCGGCGCAATTACTCCCCGAAGCGGTACCAGGAGCTCGTGGCCGCGGCGCTGGCCAAAGCCCTACCGGCCTCGACGGCCGCGTTTGACAAAAAAAAGACGATATGCTAGAGAAAATCGGGAGGCCGGAGATGATGCATTCCGCCCGGACGGCAGCCGCGACAGGAAGCGGAGGGAGTTCAGGAAGGCGACGCGGGATTTCCGGTTGCGCTGGAGAAGGCCGCACGGATTGAAATGGACATTCATTTCTATGCCAAGAGCGACATCGGCAGGGTCCGGGCCGCCAACGAGGATTTCTTCCTCAACGAGAAAATCGCCGAGAATGAGTTTTTGTTCATCGTCGCCGACGGCATGGGGGGCCACCAGGCCGGAGACGTAGCCTCCAAGTTGGCCTCGGAGACCTTCCTTGAGACCTACCGCAGCCTGCGCCGCAAGAACACCCCCATCCAGGCCGCCATGGAGGCGGCGGTGCGCAAGGCCAACTCGGTGGTGTTCCGCAAGGCGGCGGCCGACATAGAGAAAAGGGGAATGGGCACTACGTTCTCGGCCATGATCATCTCCGGGATGAAGGCCCATGTCGCCCATGTCGGCGATTCCCGCGTTTACCTGGTGCGCCGCAACCGGATCCGGCGCATAACCACCGACCACTCCTTCGTTGAAAAGCTGGTCGAAGAGGGGCGGATCTCGGCCGACGAGGCGCGCGAACATCCCCAGAAGAACGTCCTCTACATGTCGCTGGGAGCCCGGGAAAACTTCACGCCGGAGATCATGAACGACATCGTCCTGGAGGAAGGCGACGCCATGGTCATGTGCACCGACGGCCTGAGCAACATGATCGAC
>JAFGST010000038.1 GCA_016934475.1 Candidatus Aminicenantota bacterium
CAGAGCTCCTGGCCCGCTTCGCCCCCGAGCGCTTCGGCTCGGCCGCCGCACCGGAGATCAAGAACATCGCCCGCGCCGTCTGCCGCAGCCTGGGCGAGCTGAGGGCGGAGATGGAGCGGGAGCCTGCGCCGGCGACCACGGAAGCCCCCGAAGACGACGAGTTCGAGCTTTCGGCCGAGTTCGCCATCGATACGGAGCCCCTGCCAGCGCCCGAGATCATCGTCGACCTGGAAGGACCGGAGATCGTCCCGCAAGCGGCGTTCGCCGAGCCGGAAGACATCGTCGAGGCGGAGGACCAGGGTCTCACCCCGGAGCCGGCCTACCCCGAGCCGCCCCGCGAATTCACGCCTGCGGCCGCGCCCCCCTCGCTGCGCATGGCCGACGGCGACCACCAGAAGGCATGGGATCTGCTGTTGCAAGCCAAGGAGATGTACGAGCGGCACGAGTACGCCATGGCCGTTCCCCTCCTCAAAAAGGCGATCAAGCTGGAGCCCGGGCAGGGCGACTATTATTACCTGCTCGGACTGTGCCAGGGCGAGGCCGAGCTTACGAAGAACGAGGCCGAGATGAACCTGAAGAAGGCCATCGAGCTCAAGTCGTGGAGCGCCGATCCGGTCTATGCCCTCGGAGTTCTGTACCGCGGCCAGGGCCGGATGAAGCTGGCCGAGCGCTGTTTCCAGCGCGTGAAGGAGATCGCCTACGAGCACACCGGCGCCAGCCGCGCCCTGGTCGACTTGCGCCGGCAGAGGGTCGGCGCCCGCGGGATTCACCCGTCGAAGCGCAAGAAATCCTGAGCGCGGCCGCTCAGAGCTCCTCGGCGCCGAAAGTGTCGCCCTGGCGCAGGTCGCCGGTCTTCAGCCCCCGGGTGAACCAGCGCAGGCGCTGGGCCGAGGTGCCGTGGGTGAAGGCATCGGGGACCACATAGCCCTGCTGCTGCCTCATGATGCGGTCGTCGCCCACCGCCGAGGCGGCGTTCATGCCTTCCTCGATATCGCCCTCCTCCAGCACCCCCTTCAGGCGCTGGGCGTGGTGGGCCCATACGCCGGCCAGGAAATCGGCCTGCAGCTCCAGACGCACCAGCAGCCGGTTGGCGTCCGCCCGGCCCAGGCGCTGCATCCTTTCCTGGACCTGCTCCATGATACCGAGCTGGGTCTGCACGTGGTGGCCGACCTCATGGGCGATGACGTAGGCCCAGGCGAAGTCGCCCCGCGCCCCCAGCCGCCGTTGCATCTCCTGGAAGAATCCCAGGTCGATGTACACCTTCTCGTCGGCGGAGCAGTAGAAGGGCCCGGTGGCCGACTGGGCGTAGCCGCAGGCCGAGTCGGTGGCGTTGCTGAACAGGACCAGGCTGGGCTCGCGGTACTCCAGACCCTGCTGGCGGAAGAGCTCGTTCCACACGTCTTCGGTGTCGGCCAGGATTACGCCCACGAACTCGCCCAGTTCCCTCTCTTCCTGGGTCAGGACGCTTTCCTGCTGGGGTCCCGCGGGCTGCGATGTCTGCAGGTTCTGCATGACCTCGTCGGGATTGCCGCCCAGCAGCAAGACGATCACGGCCAGGGCCAGGGCGCCCAGGCCGCCGCCTACGGCGGCTTTCCGCCCGGTCAGGCCGCGGCGGTCCTCCACGTTAACGCTTTGCCTTCTTCCTTTCCACAGCATGGGGCATCTCCTTTCCTTCTCGCGATCCCATCATGGCCCATCCGCCGCCGCGAGTCAATGACGCGGCGCAGGCCGGGCCCGTCTCAGTCCTTCTGCAGCCAGCCGCCGATGAGCGCGGCGAAGAAGGAGACGGCCCCGCCCAGCACCGCCCCCCAGGCCAAATCGACGACCGTCACCCGCAGGGGCCAGCCGCGCAGGGTGGCCAGGTTGGTCAAGTCGTAGGTGGCGTAGGCGATCAGGCCGAAAAGGGCTCCACGCCACAAGGCCGCCAGCGCCCCACCGCCGGCCAGGGCCGGCGCCACCACGAAGAATTGAAGCCCGGCGACGAACAGCAGGTAGAAGAGGATGGCCGCCGCCCAGTTGACCTTGGGATTCAGCATCTCGCCAAGCTGGCTGCGGTAGAAGTTCTTTGCCACCAGCCCCAGCCAGACCATGTCGATGAGGAAAAAGAACGCCAGGGTGGCCAGGTAAAGCAGGATCGTGCTCTTTAGCGTCATTGCAACCTCCGTTCGCATGACTCGCGCTCAGTATATCAGCATGGTCTGAGTGTTTCCACTCCTCGCCCGCCGGGGGAGCCGTGGCCGTCGCGGGGAATTGCATTCGGACGGCGACTATGGTAGCGTAGGACGCAGGGAAGCGCACGATGGGCGATTTCTACGAAGAAACGATCTGCGACCGCCGTCCAGGCTGGCCGGCCAACGGCGCGGCAAAGTCCGAGCAGGCGATCGTGCTGACCGTCATCGCCGGCAGCGAGACCGATTTCGGCAAGCATTTCGTGCTGGAGAGGAAGCGGACGGCGATCGGCCGCGAGAAGGCCAACGACATCGCGCTGGGCGACGGCAAGATCAGCAAGGCGCATTGCCAGGTGTCGGTGATCCGCAGCCCGCGCGGCATCGAGCAGATCAGCATCCTGGACCTGGACTCGACCAACGGCACCTACGTCAACGGCGAGCCGGTGGTCCAGGCCACCCTGAAGGCCGGCGACAAGATCCAGGCGGGGGAGACCATCCTGCAGCTGAGCTACAGCGACGAGATCGAGAGGGAGTACCACGCCAAGCTGTTCGATTTCGCCGCCCGTGACGCGCTGACCGGCCTCTACAACAAGCGCTTCATCATCAACGAGCTGGAGAACTACTGCCGCATCGCCCGCCGCAGCGGTCGGGCCTTCAGCATCATCCTGGTCGACATCGACGACTTCAAGCAGGTCAACGACCGCTTCGGGCACCTCTGCGGTGACGCCTTCCTGAAGCGCCTGGCCGAGCTCATCAGCCGCTCGCTGCGCGAGCAGGACATCGCGGGCCGCTTCGGCGGCGAAGAGTTCCTGGTCATCCTTCCGGAAACATCGGTCGATGGAGCATTCCAGCTGGCGGTGCGCATCCGCAAGAACGTCGAGGACCTCACCTTCCCGTACCAGGGTCACGCCGTCCGCACCACCGTCAGCGCCGGAGTCTGCCAGTACGAAAAGGCGTTGAAGGACATCAAGGAGTTCCTGGACCTGGCCGACCAGGCCATGTACGAGGCCAAGAAGGCCGAGAAGAACAAGGTGATGCGCGCCGCTATCGCCGATCTGGCCGATCGCTGAGGGCTGGTCCGCAGCCGCGCCCGGGCATTGCATTTTCAGGGAAACTGTGCTAAATTCCCCCGCGGGGTGGGGAAGCATGGCCGATCCTTTCGATGAGACCATCTGCGACCGCATCGTTGCGCCTCCGGCGGGCGAGGCCAAGAGGCCCGAGCACTCCATCCTGCTGGTCATCCTCTCCGGCAGCGAGGTCGATTTCGGCCGGCACTTCGTCCTGGAGAAGGAGGAGACCGCGATCGGCCGCGACCCCGGCAACGACATCGTCATCCATGACGGAAAGATCAGCAAGGCCCACTGCGCCATCTCCGTGATGAAGGGCGGCCGGGGCGTGGAGCGCATCGATATCCGCGACCTCGGGGCAACCAACGGCACCTTCGTCAACGGCGAGGCGGTCACCCGCGCCACGCTCATGGCCGGCGACAAGATCCAGGTCGGGGACACCGTGATGCAGCTGAGCTACGGCGACGAGATCGAGCGCCAGTACCACTCCAGGCTGTTCCAGCTCGCCGCCCGCGACGCGCTGACCGGGCTGTACAACAAGCGCTACATCCTCCACGAGCTCGAGAACCATTGTCGCATCACCCGCCGCAGCGGCCGGCTCTTCAGCATCATCCTTATCGACATCGACGACTTCAAGCAGGTCAACGACCGCTTCGGTCACCTGGCCGGGGACGAATACCTGGCCGAGGTCGCCGGGCTGTTCCGCCGCAGCCTGCGCGAGCAGGACATCGCCGGGCGCATCGGCGGCGAGGAGTTCCTGATCATCCTGCCCGAGACCGCCCTCGATGGCGCCCTGCAGCTGGCGGGACGCATGCGCCAGAACGTCGAGGAATTCGTCCTGCACCACCGCGAAAACCTCATCCGCACCACCATCAGCGCCGGGGTCTGCCAATTCGAGAACGCCGTCGGCGACGTCAGGGACCTGCTGCATCTGGCCGACCAGGCCATGTACGAGGCCAAGAGGGCCGAGAAGAACAAGGTGATCTCGTCGGGACTTTCGAAAACGGCGGACGAAACCAAGAGCGGCCTGACCTAGCGACGGACAGGGGCAAGACGGCCTACGGCAGAAGGCATAAGGCTGACGGTAACAGCAAAGGATCGATCTAGCTTACTTTTTTAGTTTTCCCGTGCGCCGTACGCCAAGTTCCATTCTTTCTCGTCAC
>JAFGST010000039.1 GCA_016934475.1 Candidatus Aminicenantota bacterium
GAGGGCGGCCGCACCATCGGCGCCGGCAGCGTCACCGACGTCATCGAGTGAGAAGGAGCACCATGCTAACCAAGATACGGATCAAGCTGAAATCGTTCGACAACCGGGTCCTGGACAAGTCCTCGTCCGAGATCGTGGCCAAGGCCAAGCGCACCGGAGCCGTGGTCACCGGGCCCATCCCGCTGCCGACCAAGATCGAGCGCTTTTGCGTGCTGCGCTCGCCGCATACGGACAAGAAGTCCCGCGAGCATTTCGAGCGCCGTTCGCATGCCCGCCTGATCGAGATCCGTGAGCACAACGACGACACGATATCCGAGCTGAAGAAGATGGACCTGCCGGCCGGAGTCGAGGTCGAGGTGAAGTCCAATTAAGCAAGAAGGTGAAACGATGATACA
This sequence comes from Candidatus Aminicenantota bacterium, assembly GCA_016934475.1. Lineage (GTDB taxonomy): Bacteria > Acidobacteriota > Aminicenantia > UBA2199 > UBA2199 > UBA2199. The sequence continues at coordinate 396 of JAFGST010000039.1, forward strand.
GGGAATAATCGGCAAAAAAATCGGCATGACCCAGATCTTCACCGACGACGGACGGGTCATCCCGGTGACCGTGATCCAGGCGGGTCCCTGCCTGGTCGTGCAGAAGAAGATCATCCCCGGACAGACGCCGCGCCTCCAGCTGGGCATGGTCGAGGCCCGCGCCGTCAAGAACGTCCCCAAGCCGCTGCAGGGGCATTTCGCCAAGGCCAACGTCCCGCCCACGCGCCGCCTGCGCGAGTTCCTCCTGGAGGGGGACGGACCTGACGTTGGCCAGACCGTCGGCGTGGACATCTTCAGCGAGAGCGAGATCGTCAACGTGCAGGGGACGACCCGGGGCAAGGGCTTCCAGGGCGTCGTCAAGCGCCACGGCTTTGCCGGCGGCCGCGCCAGCCACGGGTCCATGTTTCACCGGGCCATCGGCTCGGCCGGCAGCAACACTTACCCGGCCGAGGTCATCAAGGGCAAGGGCATGCCCGGACGCATGGGCGGCCGGCAGAAGACCGTCCGCGGCCTGGAAGTGGTGCGCGTCGACAAGGAGCGCAATGTGCTCATGGTCCGCGGCGCCGTTCCCGGATGCAAGGGCAACTACCTTTGCGTCCTGAAGAAATCCTTCCAGAGGAGTTAACGCATGGTCAAGGTCAAAGTACGGAACATAAAGAACAAGGAAGTCAGCGAGATGGAGCTTCCCGAGGCCATCTTCGACTACCCGCTGAAGGAGCATCTGATCTACGAGGCGGTCAAGAACTTCAACGCCAACCAGCGCCAGGGCACCGCCTGCACCAAGACGCGCGCCGAGGTCTCCGGCTCCGGCCGCAAGCTGTGGAAGCAAAAGGGCACCGGCCGGGCCCGCGTGGGGGCGCTGCGCAGCCCGCTGTGGCGCAAGGGCGGCACCACCTTCGGCCCCCGGCCGCGCGATTACTCCTACCAGATTCCCAAGAAGGCCCGGCGCAACGCCATCAAGTCGGTCCTCTCGGACAAGGTGCGCCATGACCGCCTGCTCATCCTCGACGAGCTAAAGCTGAACTCGGGCAAGACCAAGGACGCGCTGAAGGCCCTGAAGCACTTCACCTTCGACAAGCTGCTGATCGTCGACCAGCGCGACAACAGCGAGCTGATGCTGTCGACACGCAACATCCCCCACGTCAAGGCCATCGACGTGGGCGAGATGAACATCTACGATTCGCTCCACTACAATTACATCATGCTTTCGGTCGATGCGCTCAAGAGGCTGGTGGAGGTGCTCAAATGAAACTGGCATACGCGGACATGATTTTGGCTCCGCTGGTCACCGAGAAGTCGACCGCGCTCAAGGACAGCCAGCGCCTGTTGTGCTTCAAGGTCCACCGCGCCGCCAACAAGATCATGGTCAAGAAGGCCGTCGAGGAGCTGTTCAAGACCCGGGTCGAGTGGGTGCGCATTCTCAATTTCCAGGGCAAGGAGAAGCGCCACGGGCGCTACAGCGGGCGGCGGGCCGACTGGAAGAAGGCCTACGTCAAGCTGAGCCCCGAGGCCAAGATGATCGAATACGTCGAGGTGATCTGATGGGCATCAAGACATTCAATCCCGTGACGGCCGGGCTGCGGGGCCGCGCCGGCTACACCTTCGAGGAGCTGACCGGCGACAAGCCCTACCGCAAGCTGCTGGTCGCGCTGCACAAAAGCGGCGGCCGCAACAATCGAGGGCGCATCGCCGTGCGCCACCATGGCGGCGGCCACAAGCGCAAGTATCGCATCATCGACTTCCGCCGCGACAAGCTGGACGTCCCGGGCGTCATCGAGACCATCGAGTACGATCCCAACCGCACGCCGCGCATCGCCCGGGTCAAGTACCGTGACGGCGACCGGCGCTACATCCTGGCTCCCCTCGGGGTGCGCAAGGGGGATGCGGTGCTGTCCACCGACGGCGAGGCCGAGATCCTGCCGGGCAACGCCCTGTTGATCAAGAACATTCCCGTGGGTACGACCATCCACAACGTCGAGATGAGTCCGGGACGCGGCGGCCAGCTGGCGCGTACCGCCGGCGCCAGCGCCACCCTGATGGCCAAGGAGAACGAGTACGCCCTGCTGAAGCTCCCCTCCGGCGAGCTGCGCAAGATCCATGTCACCTGCCGGGCGACCGTCGGCCAGCTGGGCAACGTCGAGCGGGCCAACATCAAGATCGGCAAGGCCGGGCGCACCCGCTGGCTGGGATGGCGCCCCCACGTGCGCGGCACGGTCATGAACCCCATCGACCACCCCCTGGGCGGCGGCGAGGGCAAGACCAAGGGCGGCCGCCATCCCGTAACCCCCTGGGGCAAGCCAACCAAGGGCTACAAGACCCGTCGCAACAAGCGCACCCAGAAATTCATCGTCAAAAGGAGAAAGTAGCCCATGAGCCGCTCAGTGAAGAAAGGCGTCTATATCGACGAGAAGCTGCTGAAGAAGGTCGTGGAGGCCAAGAACTCCGGCCGCAAAGAGGTGATCAAGACATGGTTCCGCCGATCGACCGTCATCCCCGAGATGGTGGGCATGACCGTGGCGGTACACAACGGCAAGAAGTTCATTCCCGTCTTCATCACCGAGAACATGGTCGGGTTGAAGCTGGGCGAGTTCGCCGAGACCCGCACCTACCGCGGGCACACGTCCAAGAGCAGCAAGGCAGCGAAGGCCTAGGAGGACCGTCATGAGTGAAATCGCCGTAGCCAAGGGGAAGTACCTGAAGATATCGCCCCAGAAGAGCCAGCTGGTCGTCAACCTGATCCAGGGCAAGGACGCCGGGGAAGCCCTGACCATCCTGAAATTCTCCCGGCGCCGGAAGGCCGCCGCCATCGTCATGGCCATCCTGCGCTCGGCCATCGCCAACGCCCAGGTCAAGTTCCCCAACATCGACGTGGACAAGCTCTACGTCTGCAAAACCCACGTGGGGCGGGCCCCGCACCTCAAGCGCTTCCGGCCCGCGCCGCGCGGCCGCGCCATGCGCATCCACAAGCACTACGCCCACATCAGCCTGTATCTCGACGAA
>JAFGST010000040.1 GCA_016934475.1 Candidatus Aminicenantota bacterium
CCGGGTGCTCCGGGGGCAGGACGCCCTCGCGGTCGAAGAGGACGAAGGTGAGGAACAGGTCGTCGCCGGGACGCCAGACGCCGCGCTCGCCGTAGATGGCCCCCTTGATCCCCTTCTGCACCTTCTCGCCGCCCACGTCGAAATGGCTCGTGGCCAGGGCGCCCTCCCGGCTCAGGCGCAGGTAGCCCCTTTCACTCCCCTGCCGGGCCTCGATGAAGAACGGTTGCCCGGGAAGCTCCAGGGTGAGGAATCCCGAGCCGTCGCTCTCGCCCTCGGCGAGCGGCTGGTTCTGAAAATTGAACGCCCGCACGCGGACGCCGGAGAGCGGCTCGGCCGAGCGGATGTCGCTGACCACCACGTGCAGCCGGCGGTCCTCGCCGAGCTTGGCCACCAGCCCGATGTTGGAGGCCATGAAATTGCGCGCCTGCACCACGTCGCGGTTGAAGCGCGGGTTGTAATAGGCGTCCTTGCAGGGGTCGTTGCGGTCGGCCCAGCCACCGCGCCCCTCCTCGTTGTAATAATCCCAGGCGTAGTCCCAGCTGGAGAAATCGCGGTAGTCGGCGTCCTCCTGGTTCTGCAGGTCGGGCTCGGGAAGCGGCTCGACGGCGTTGGCGCAGGGATAGGCCGAGTTGCCGCGGTTAAATGAGAGGGTGATGCGGAAGAGGCTCCCCGGGTTCTCGCGCAGGAGCTGCGTCACGTCGAGGCTGTAGCGCCGCCAGGCCTGGGCCTCTTCGACCTTGTCGCTGAGGGGGACGGTCTTGCGCCAGAGGAAGCGGCCGACGGTCGATAGGCTCTCCTTGCCCTCCAGGTTGTTCTGCTGGAAGAACTGGGCCATGTTGTTCTGGAAGACCTGGAAGGCCGTCACCTGGATGGAGCGCAGGCTCACCGCCTCGAAGGGAATGGTCAGCCGCTCCTTGGCGGGGAGGATGATGCCCTTGCCCACGAAGCGGGCCTGCGGCAGGAGGCGCTGGAAGACGACCGAGCGCCGAATGCGCTTCTCCAGCCGCCGGTCGTTGAAATTGCGCACGCCGGGATTGACGATGACGTCGGTCGTGGCGTCGAAGCTCCTGGACGAATAGACTCGGATCACGTTGTTGTCGACCTCGAAGGTTGGCTCGTGGCCGGAAATGGTGATCAACCCGCGCAGGTTCTGGTTCTTCTTCAGGGGATCGGAGAAGCGGAGCAGGACGCAGGCGGCGGGATCGAGGACCGCCTCGGCCTCCAGGAGATCGAACTGGCCCAGCGAGGGGACGTCGATGGCGCGCGAGCCCTTCTGCTCGGCGCGGATGGCGCTCCCGTCCCAGGTGATCTCGACCCGGCTCGGCTGCTCCTGGCGCCGGATGCCCTGGACGGCGAAGGCGTGGCTGCGGCCGTCGTCCCCGTGCAGCCAGTCGAGCTTCAGCGCCTCGCCCTCCTGCGCGGCCGCGAGGACCTTGCCGATCATGGCGTCGTCCTGGATGTCGCGGGTCGTCAGCGTGCCCCGCAGCAGGAACTCGTTGGGCGACGTGGAGTCCACCGGCGCCAGGCCCTCGAGGTCGATCGCCAGCGACTCGCGGATCACCGAGAAGGAGAACTCGAAGCGGGCGTAGGCCCGGGGCAGCTTCATGAACTTGGCGACATGGAGGACGGCGCGGTAGCGCTGGCCGGGAATCAGCTCGTGCGCGGGGGTTAAGACCAGCTCGCGCGGCGACTTCCACTCGGTCTTGCCGGAAATGGCCGGGCTGAACTCGAGGTATTTCCCAAGCTCGGCGGAATCTTGGCCCTCGGTGCCGACGTTGCCGACGAAGAGGACGCGGACCGGCGCCCGACGCGAGACCTCGCCCGCGGTGTAGGCGCTGATGTAGCGGTACCATTCCCGCTCCTCCGGCTTCCGCGCCTTCTTGCAGGAAACCTGGAGCGACAAGAACCCAAGCAGTCCCAGCAGAACGATCGACGCCGTCTTTTTCATGATCCCTCCTCCTGAAAACGGAAATATAGCACAAAAGCAAAAAAAAGGGAGCCGCGGCCCCGCGTCCCGGCCGGGCCCAGGCTATTGCAATTTTCCTTTTTTTTCCGTACAATGTCCCGCGGAAGATCATGGATCTTGAGCGAACCCGAGAAAAATCCACAGGAGGCTGACGGCCATCATGACGGTTCCAAGCGATCAAAGCGCGGCGGAAAACAAGAAAGCGGATCTGAAGAAAGCGATCGGCGACGCCTGCTTCCGCTTCCGGGCGATCAGCGTGGTGCCGGTCATATTGCTCATTTTTTTTCTCTATAATCCCATCGATTTCGGAAGCTTCAATCCCATTCTGAACATCATCGGGTTCCTGGTCGCCTTGAGCGGCGCCCTGACGCGCATCGTCGCGGTGGGATACGCCAAGCCCTCCACCTCGGGGCGGGAAAACTATCTCAAGGCCGAGAACCTCAACACCAGCGGCCTGTACTCGATCGTGCGCAATCCGCTGTACGTCGGCAATTTCCTCGTCTACAACGGCGTGCTGATCGCCTACGCCAGCCCGGCCGCCCTGGTGTTCTTCAACGTCTTCTTCGTCGTCAACTATTATTTCATCATCCTCTCGGAGGAGAACTACCTCACGAATCAATTCGGTAGCGCCTACCGCGAGTATCTCCGGACCGTGCCCAAGGTGATCCCACGCTTCTCCCTCTACCGGGAGAATGACCGCCTCTTCAGCTGGTTCAAGGTCGTCACCAGAGAAAGGAACACGACCTTCTACTGGATCACCTTTTACGCCGTCTCGCTGCTGGTGAAGCAGTACAAGATCCACGACGGCGCCATCGAGCATTTCTGGTGGCATGCCGTTCCCGTGCTGGCGCTGTTCGCGCTGAACCTGCTGCTTACGGCGACCAAGAGGTTCAAGCCCGTCTGAAGGACGGTTTTCCCCGGGGGGACTTGATTTTGCGAAAAAATTTGTTTATAGTGCCGCCGATGGACGTGGAGAGAAAAGGTGTTCCACGAATGAATTCAAATTAAGGAGATGTGCAGATGCCAAAAGCCATGACGAAAGCTCAGATCGTGTCCGGGATCGCCGACAAGGCCAACATCACCAAGAAGCAGGCCGGAGACGCCGTCGAGGCGCTGGCGGCCATGGCCTACAAGAACGCCAGGAACGGCTTCACCGTGCCCGGCCTGGGCAAGCTCGTGCTGGTCAACCGCAAGGCGCGCATGGGCCGCAACCCGGCCACCGGTGAAGAGATCAAGATCCCGGCCAAGCGCGTCGTGAAATTCCGCGTCGCCAAAGCCTGCAAGGACGCCGTCCTCGGCTGAGCGCGGGATCCGCGAAGCGAAATCGCGCTCCCTGCCGGCGGGGAGCGCGGTTTTCCTTTTTCCCCCGCCGACGGTCTCTCCCCGCCTCCGCGGCGACCGTGCGGGCTACTCCACGGTAAACGCGAACTTTTTCTCGATCGCCTGCTTCTTGTACTCGTCCCTCAGGGTGATGGACACCGTATAGGCGCCTTTCTCCATGCCGGTCAGACGGTTGGTGAAATAGACCGGCACCAGGGGCGACTGGTAGTCGTTCTTCAGCACCACCCAGTCCTTTTCCTCGAAGACCGTCTTGCCTTCCGCATCGGCGACGTGGGCGTCCTGGGCCAGGGAGATCCAATACTTGTCTCCGTCCTTGAGCGTGTTGAAGCCCTCCACCTCGAAATAGAGAAGGAAGGGCTCACCCTGGGCCAGCGTGAATCCGCTCCGGGACTGGAAGTCGCGGAAGCCGTCCACACGCTCGCATAGACACAGGCCGCGGATCTGCAGCGGGATGTTCTTGTTGACCAGCGAAATGGCCTCCATGAGCAGGGCGACGGCCTCCGGATAGGCACCGGCCTCGTAGCGCTCCCGGGCCTGGGCGAGCACCGACTCCACCGTCTGCGCGGCCACCGCGACGGGAAGCACCAGCCACGCCGCCAGCGCCAGCAGGCATGCTTTCTTCATCATGGCAGAACCTCCACCCTGCCCGTGCGGTTCCCCGGGGCAGGGCACGGATCATCTTTGTTCAATCAGTAAGGCATTGCCCCTGGAATGTCAAGAAAAAAGCAAGGGGCCGCCGATGAAAGGGGATGCTCCAAAAGGATGGCCGTCTCCTTCCTGGCTGTTGGGCAAGCGGGCATAATGAAAACCGCTTTTCCCCCAATTGTGGTCTTGTCGGAAATTCCGAGGCGGAAGAGGTAGGAACGCGGAAAGCGGGCTAGAGCACGAAGAGCATGACCACTCCCAGCAGGGCGACCGTGGTGCCGAAGACCGCCCGGACGGTGATCCGCTCCTTGAAGAGGGAATGGGAGACCGGCAGCAGCATCACGGGGGTCAAGGACATCAGGGTGGAGGCGACGCCGATGTGGGTGTGGGCGATGGCCACCAGCGACAGGACGACCCCCAGGACCGGCCCGGTCAGCGCCCCGGCGGTGATCTCCAGCAGCGCCTTCCTATCGCTCATCCTGTGCAGGTGGACCCGCAGCCTCCCCTGCAAGAGTCCGACTCCCGCCATGACCGCGCCGGCGACGGCGACGCGGACCAGGGTGGCGGTGACGGCGGAATAGCCGCCCGCCAGGCCCAGCCGCGAGAAGAGCAGCCCCACCGCCTGGCCCAGCGCCCCCCCCACGGCCAGCAGGATGCCCAGGCCGAACTTCCGCGGCTGCCGGGAGGGGGACACGGCCAGGGGCGCCGTCTCCTCGGCCACCACCCAGGCCACACCACCGATGGTCACCAGGATGCTGACGATCTCCAGGGCCAGCAGCCTCTCGCCCAGGAAAGTCCAGGCCAGGAAGGCGCCGAACACCGGCACCAGCAGGGCCATCAGCATGGCCAGGCGCGGCCCGATCAGCAGGAAGGACTCGAACAGCATGGCGTCGCCGAGCACGAAGCCGACCACGCCCGATACCCCCAGGTAGAGGAAGCGGTCCGCCTCGATGGCGAAGGGGAACGGAGTCCCGAACAGCAGCCCGTTCAGCAGGACCAGGGCCGGAAGCGCGACCCACAGGCGGACGGCGTTCACGGTAACGGCCCCCACCCGCTGGCCGGCCCGGGTGAAGACCACCGAGTTGAAGGTCCAGCAGACCGCCGTCAGCAAGGCCGCGATTTCGCCGTAGATGCCTGTCATCGCACCGATCCCGGGGAAAAGATTCAGGAAGAAGAATTATAGCAGGAATCGCGAGACAAACCAACGGCAGGGACGGCGATGAAGTCCGGTCAGATGTGGGTCATCTCCCAGGTGCCGCTGCCCTTGCAGGGATCGGTCGAGCCGATCTCCTCCCAGGTGCCCTTGGCCTGCCACTTGCCGAGCTTCAGGCAGATCGTTCCCCTGAACTTGACGGTGTTGCCCGAGGGGGTGATAAAGCTCCCCTCCAGCCGGCAGCAGCGGCGCAATCCCAGCGAAAGGGTGCCGGTCCAGTTGCTGACCACGCCCGAGGAGTCGGTGACCGTCCCGCCGATCGCGGCCGCGCAGGGCTTCAGCTGCTTGATGACCATGGTGAAGGCCTGCTTCACCGGGGGCGGGCAGTTCGGCTTGGCATAGTGGAGCTGGAAGCCCTCGTACTTCCCGGCGACGCAGCAGACCTTCGCCGGCAGGACCTGCAGGAAAGCGAAAGAAAGCAGCAGCACGGCCAGCAAAATAACCGATGATCTCCTCTTCATTGTTTCCTCCTGGATTCTACGGATAGAATACCAGAAACGGAACGATATCTCACGCGCGCGGATAGGTTATCAAATCGAAATCGGGCGCCCTGGCCCCTTGACAGCCAGCGCGTTTCGGAAAATACTTCCCCTTGGCGCGGCAAACGCCGCGAAGCAAAAGGAGCAGACCCATGAAGCGATGGACCCGCAGCGGCCGCCTTGGCGCACCCGCGATCCTGGCACTGTGCCTAACCCTCCCGGCCGCCCCCGCCCGGGACGCCCGGGAGATCCTTAGGAAAGTGGACGAGCTCTACCGCAGCGACTCCAGCCGCGCCCGCTTCGCATTGGAGATCGTCACCCCCCACTGGCGGCGAACGCTCACGATCGACGCCTGGAGCAGAGGGATGGAGAAGACCTTCCTGCGTATCCTGGAGCCCAAGAAGGAGCGGGGCATGTCGACGCTGCGCATCGGCAACGAGATGTGGAACTTCCTGCCCAAGACCAACAAGGTGATGAAGATACCCCCGTCGATGATGATGAGCTCCTGGATGGGCTCGGACTTCACCAACGACGACCTGGTCAAGGAGTACACCTTCATCAAGGACTATGATTTCGCGATGAGCGACTACGAAGCCCCGGCGCCCGGGGAGATCTACATCCGCTGCACCCCCAAGAAGGACCGGCCGATCGTTTGGGGCCACATCCTCATCGCGGTCCGGGAGAAGGATACCCTTCCCGTCTGGGAGAAGTTCTACGACGAGAAGGGAAGGCTGGTGCGGGAGATGAGCTTCCGCCAGATCAGGGAATTCTCCGGCCGCCGCATTCCCTCGGTCATGGAGCTCGTCTCCACCGCCAAGGAGGGGAACCGGACCACCCTGCGCTACCTGGAGGCCGAGTTCGACCTGGACATTCCCGAGGAAACCTTCAGCCTGAGAAACCTGCGCCAGAGGATCTGAGCATGCTGCTGCTGAAAATCGCGTTCCGCAACATCTTCCGCCAGAAGCGCCGGACCGTCCTGACCGGCCTGAGCATGTTCGGCGGTTTTGTCATGGCCGCCGTCTTCATCGGCTGGGCCGACGGCAGCTACAACCACATCATCGACGACTTCACCCGCCACAACTTCGGCCATATCCAGATCCACGAGAAGGACTATCTGGACCGCCCCTCGCTCTACAAGACCATCGACGATTATCCGCGCATCCGCTCGCGCCTGGAAGGCATCGGCGAGATCGACTCCTTCGCCCCGCGGGTCTATTCGGCCGGCCTGGCCTCGGTCGGGGAAAAGAGCGCGGGAGTGCGCATCATCGGCATCGATCCGGCCCGGGAGCGGTCGACCACGGCCTTCCAGAAGAAGGTCGCCCAGGGAGAGTTTTTCCCCGCGGCGCCGGCCCACCGGGCCCTGCTGGGCAAAGACCTGGCCGGGATGCTTCACGCCAAGGTGGGCGACGACATCGTCGTCGTTTCCCAGGGCGCCGACGGTTCCATCGCCAACGACCAATATCCCATCCTGGGACTGGTCGACAGCGGGGACCCCCTGAGCGACCGCACGTCGTTGTACCTGCACGTCCGGGACGCCCAGGAGCTGCTGGTGCTGGGAGGACGCATCCACGAGATCGCCGTCAACATCGGACACTTGAAAAAGGTCGGTCCGACGGCCGGGGTGATCCGCCGGGAAATCGGCCATCCCGGGCTGGCGGTAGACCCCTGGCAGGTCTTCGCCCGCGGTTTCTACCTGGCCATGAAGGCCGACATGGAGGGGATGTGGATCTCGCTGGTGATCATCGTACTGATCGTCGCCATCGGCGTGCTGAACACGGTCCTGATGTCCGTGCTGGAGCGCACTCGGGAATACGGCGTCCTGAAGGCCGTCGGCACCAAGCCGGGCCAGATCGTGCAATTGATCCTGACCGAGGTCAACATCATGGCCTTCTTCTCGGTTCTGCTCGGCTTCGGGGTGGCGCTGGCCCTGAACAGCATCCTGGCCTCCCACGGCATCCGCCTGGGCGTCGAGTTCAGCTACGGCGGGATGACCTTCGACACCTTCAAGTCGGAGATCAACGCCCGCAGCTTCATCATCCCCGCCGTCACCATCTTCGTGTCGGCCAGCCTGGTCGGGCTGATCCCGGCGTTGAAGGCCGCCCGCACCGACGCCGCCCGGGCGATGCGGACGCACTAGGGAGGACCCCGCATGGGATTTACCATCAAGCTCGCCTGGAGGAACGTCCTGCGCAACAAGCGGCGCACCGTTATCGCCGGCATCGCCATCGGCATCGGCCTGGCCTTCCTGATCTTCTATGACGGACTGATCATCGGCATGGAGGACGTGGCCATCCGCTCGGCGACCGCTTCGTTCATGGGGGAGGCGCAGATCCATCGCCGCGGATTCCGCCAGACCCAGGACGGCGCCCTGACCGTCCGCGGCTCCGCCGCGGTCATGGAGCGGCTGCGCGCGGACCCCCTGGTCGCCGCCCATTGCCCCCGCACCCTCTCGCTGGGCATGATCACCTCGCCGGCCAACGTCAATTCCATCCTGCTGGTGGGCGTCGATCCCGAGCGGGAGAGGCGGATCTCCCGGATCGACGACGCCATCGCCCAGGGCGGGTTCTTCAGGGGGGACAATCCCAGGGACATGGTCGTCGGCAGCGAGCTGGCCGAAATCCTGGAGGTCGGGCTGGGGGACCGGCTGGTGGCCACGGTGGCGACCGCCGGCAACGGCGACCTGGCCCAGGAGATGTTCCGCGTCTCGGGCATCTACCATTTCTCCATCAAGGAGATGGACCAGGGCATGGCCTTCGTCCGCCTGCCGGTCGCCCAGCGCATGCTGGGCATCGGGGAGCGCGTCCACGAAATCGCCATCCGGTTCACGCAGCTGAAACTGGCTTCGCAAAGGGACCTTCCCTTTTGGGAAGCCTATTCGGCGAACGGCAACGAGGCCGTCAGCTGGGCCGACCTGCTGCCGCAGCTGAAAACCATTTTCGACATGACCGGGACCGGACGGGCCGTGATGGCCTTCCTGCTGATCATCGTGGTCATCTTCGGCATCATCAACACCCTGTTCATGTCCCTGTACGAGCGCCTCTTCGAATTCGGGGTGCTGCGGGCCGTGGGCACACGCCCCTGGGGGGTGTTCAAGCTGATGCTGGCTGAATCGGGATCGCTGGGCATCATCAGCGCGGCGATCGGGGTGCTCCTCAGCCTGATCCTCATCGCGATCCTGTCCAAGACCGGCATCGACTACCGGGGCATCGAATTCGCCGGCACTACGTTCCAGGACCTGCTGTACCCGGTGGTGAAGGCCTATCAATTCATCGTCTATCCCGCCGGGCTGTTCGTTTTCACCCTGCTGGTGGGGGTCTATCCGGCCGCCGTGGCCGCCCGCATGTCGATCACCGATGCCATCCGCCGCAGTTTATGACAGGAGGAATGCCATGAGTCCCCAGGATGATCCGATCATCGTCACGGAGAAGCTGGAAAAAACCTACCGGGACAACGGCGTGGAGGTTCCCGCGGTGCGGGGGATCAATCTCACCGTCCATGCCGGCGAATTCTCGGCCATCGTCGGGCCCTCCGGATCGGGCAAGACCACCCTGCTCAACGTCATCTCCGGGCTGGACAGCCCGACCTCGGGGGAGGTCTGGCTGCGGGGCCGCCCGCTGTCGCAAATGAACGGAAGGCAGCTTTCCGACTTCCGCCGCGACCACATCGGCTTCGTCTTCCAGGCCTACAACCTGATCCCGGTGCTGACGGTCCGGGAGAACGTCGAGTACATCATGATGCTCCAGGGAATAGGGAAAGGCGAGCGGCGGCGGCGGGTCAGGAAAATGCTGGAACAGGTGGGGCTGCCGGGGATGGAAGGCCGGGTGCCGCCCAAGCTCTCGGGAGGGCAGCAGCAGCGGGTGGCCATCGCCCGGGCCATGGTGTCGCGCCCGGCCCTGATCCTGGCCGACGAGCCCACGGCCAACCTGGACTCGGAGACCGGGGCCGGCCTGATCGACATGATGCGCGAACTCAACCGGCAGAGCGGAATGACCTTCCTGTTCTCCACCCACGACCGCATGGTCATGGACAAGGCCGCGCGGGTCATCACGCTGAAGGACGGCCGGGTCGCCGAGGACCGGCAGAAGACATAGCCCCCGGCCATGAGGACGCCCTGGAGGACCCTGGCCCTGCTGGCCGCGCTGGCCCTGCCCCTGGCCGGCCAGGACCGGCTCGAGCTCTCTGGCTCCTGCAGGAGCTTTTCCATCCTGCTCCTCCCGCCGGCCTGGAGAACCAACGGCGCGGCCCCCCAGGAGGCGGACATGGCCGCGGTCAACAACCGCCTGCGCATCCATTTCTGCTTCCAGGCGAGTGGAGGGCTTTCGCTGGACGCCGCCTACGACCTGTCGCCCCGGATCCAGGACTCCCGCTTCTTCGATCCGGACGACTGGCTCCCCGGCATCGAGGCGCCCGGCTACCGCTGCGTTGATTTTTCACCCCGCCTCTATCCCGGGCCGGGCGCCAGGGCGGAGAGCTTCGCGCTGTTCCACAACCTGGACCGGCTCTGCCTGACGCTGAAGCTGAAATTCGCCGACGTCTTCCTGGGGCGCCAGGCGCTGGCCTGGGGGAGCGCCCGCATCATCAATCCCACCGACGTCATCGCCCCCTTCGGCTTCAACGAGCTGGATGCCGAGGAGCGCCGGGGGGTGGACGCGCTCCGCGTGCGGGTCCCGCTGGGCCGGATGGACGAGCTGGACCTCGGCGTCGTGGCCGGCGAGAACTTCGCCGAGGAAAAGAGCGCCTTCTTCCTGAGGGGGAAAACCTACCTCTGGAAAACGGACCTGTCGCTGCTGCTGATGGCTTTCCGGGAGCACCTGCTGGTCGGATTCGACCTGAGCCGGTCGCTCGGCGGCGCCGGCATCTGGCTGGAGCTGGCCCACGTGTCGGACCATTTTTTCAGTTCCGACCCTCCGGAAGGGAACGGGTACTTCCGGGCCTCCCTGGGCCTGGATGCCAGCTTCCGAAACGGATGGTACGCCTTCTGCGAGTACCACTGCAGTTCTGCCGGCGCCGCCCGGGCCGAGGAGTACCTGAGCCTGCCGGCCTCAGCGGCACGGCGCGATGGCTCGGTGTACCTGCTCGGGAGGCACTATCTGGGTGCCGGGATGAGCAAGACGCTCACCGGCCTGGTCACCTCAAGCGCGCTGCTGCTGGCCAACCTCGGCGACACCTCGCTGATCCTTTCCCCGCAGCTGGAGTACAACATCGCCGAGGACATCTACATCGCCGCCGGCGCGTACCTGGGGCTGGGGAAAAAGCCGGAACGGGACCCGGACCCTTCGGCCGAGGAACCCATCCTGCTCCACTCCGAGTTCGGCGCCTACCCGGACACGCTCTACGCCTCGTTCCGCATCTATTTCTGAGAGAACGGCCCGGACCTCTCCCTCCTTATTTCGCGCTCAGGAGAATGATTCCCAGCAGCAGGCCCAACATGCCCAGCCAGATACAGATCGCCCGCCGCACGGCTCGGCGCGCGGAGGCCTTCTCCCACCAGCTAAGCGGCTGGATCCCCTGATACATGAACGTCAGGACCCCGGCCAGGTTCACGCAGACGAAGTTGGCGGCGAAGACCAGTACCGCCCCCAGCGCCGGCTGCCAATGCCCTGACCCCGCCAGAAGCCCGAAGGCCACCAGGGGCGGCAGCAGGGCCACTGCGATCATGACCCCCACCAGCGCCGACGCCGCCCCCTTGCTCAGGGAAAGCACCGCCGCGCAGCCCGAAGCCAAGGCCAGCACGATATCCCCAACGCCCACGAACGTCCGCGAGGCGATCTCCGGGATGGCGGGATCCACGGTCGAGAGCACGCCCCACACGAAGGCGCAGGCCACGGTCAGAAGCACGCCGGCCAGGCTGGTGGTCGCCGCCCGCCGCAGCAGCGCCATGTCGCCGACGGCGGTGCCGAACGCCATGCCTACGCTGGGACCCAGCAGAGGCGCGATCACCATGGCGCCGATCACGATGGCGGGATTGGAGCGGAGCAGCCCGATGCCCGCCACGAGCGCCGAAAGCATCACCATGACCATGAAGTGCCAGGACGGCTCGGAGAAGTCCTTGATGTCCGCGTACAACTCCTCGCGGCAGATGCGCATGGGCGGTTTTTCCGGCTCCGGCTCACCGGTCCGGGTCGTTTCCGGTCCCGGCGGCTCCGTCTCCAACCGCGGCACGGTCGCTTCCAGCGAAGTCAGGATCATGCGGAACCCCTCGCTCTTTCCGAAACGCTTCTCCAGGATGTCCATCACCTTCTCGCTCTGCTCCGCCTGAACGATCACCTCCAGGGTCCACAGGCCCTCAGTGAGATAGTGGTGGATCTTCTCCGTCACGCCGCTTTCCTCCAACAACCGGAGAACCGCGTCCTTTTGCTCGACGGGGACTATGATTCGCAGCGATCGCAGCGCCATGGCCGATGCACCTCCATCGTGGCACTCATGTTAGCGGACCCGGGCCGGCGGGGTCAAGCCCGGATGAAACCGGCGGGGTGGGAACGGCCGGACTGCGAAACCGCCCGTTGCAGGAAGCGGCACGGCCATTTACCTGGCAACGGCCTTCCCGTGGGCTTCCCCGACCCCCTCCGCCGCAGCCGGCGGCGCCTCCAGGTAGGGGTGCAGGGGATTGTCGAAGTCGAAGCCGAAGAGGCGCGGGTTCTCGCCGATGACGGCAGCCGCGAAGATCTTCAGCACGTAGTCCTTGGTTTGGGCCGGGATGCGGTCGCCGTACTCGGTGTAGAAGCGCCAGTAGTTGCGGGCCTCGGGATTCTGCGCCAGCTCCTCCTCGGGGATGTTCTCCAGGCCGGGCAGCTCGCGGAGCTTGGCGATGACGCGGTGCTCGCCCCAGTTGTAGGAGGCCATGGCCAGCAGGCCCGAGGCCTGGGCCAGCTCGCCGTAGATGTCGCGCAGGTAGCGCGACGCCGCCTCCGTCGCCTTCTGGAAGTCCTGGCGCTCGTCGGAAGGGTCGGCGAGGGGCTTGGCATGGTGGACGCCCGGATCGAGCCCGTAGCGCCGGGCCGTGGAGGGAATGAACTGCCACATGCCCTTGGCATAACCGAAGCGCGTGCGCGGCCCGACGGCGCGGGGATCGAAGCGGCTTTCCTGCAGCGCCAGGTAGAAGAACTGCGGCGGCAGGCCGTGGCGGCGCAGCGCCTTCACGATGAACGGCATATAGCCCTTGGCCTCCGCCTCCTGGAATGTGCGCTTGAGGCTTTCGCGCGCCGGGAGCCAGTGCGTCTTGATCTTGCGCTGCACCGCGGCCACGAAGCCCGCCGGCAGCCGGATCTCGCTCTCGTTGAAAATGCGGGTGACGTGGAAGATGATCCGCTCCTCGTCGTTGAGCTTGTGGTAGATGCCGAGGTCGTCGATGAACCCCTCGTAGCGCCGGGCCTGTTCCTCTCGGCCCTCCTCGAGCCGGGCCAGCTGCGCCTCCAGCCGCTCGTCTCCGCGTCCCTCGATGAGGCTGCGCAGCTGCGCGATGCGCACGTCCTGCTCCTTCATGCTGTAGAAGATCTGCTGCGCCGCGTCGCGGATCTTTTCGTAATGAACCTGGCGCCAGATGGCCAGGCCCATCATCGCCAGGGCCACGGCGACGGCCGCCGCGATGAGCGCGCCGTAGAGCCGCCTCTGCCTCCGGCGCACCATGCCGTAGGCGCGGCGGATCATCATGGTGTGCTTGCCCGAGGGGCTAGCGTCCGCCCCCGTCTCCAGGTAGTGGCGGATGTACCCGTCCAGGTCGCTGAAGGTGGCCTCCGCCTCGCGTCCTCCCTCCACCATGACCTGGAACATCGGGCCGTTCCGCCCGAGGCGCAGCGCATGCGTGCCCTGCAGCCGGGCCTGCTCGACGCGCTTGCCGTCGAGATAGGTGCCGTTGGTGCTGCCGAGGTCGCGCACCCACCAGGCCTCCTCCTTGAAGAAAACCTCCGTGTGCCGGCGGCTGACGCAGCCCGCCTGCTCGACCTGCACCTGGCAGCTTTCGTCGCGGCCGATCGAGAACGGCTCGCTGAAGCGGCGCTCGAAGGGCGGCTGTCCGCCCGCGCCGCCCCGGATGTGGACGGAGGGCCGCCCCGCCTGCTGCCGCATCGTCCGCGTGCTGGAATTCATGGGGCGGCCTCCCTAGCGCTGCCGCCGCTTCAGCACAAAACCCGGATGTCTCATGCCCGCATTGTCGCGACTGGAGGTTGAAATGTCAACGGGCGGGCGGAGGAAACATTCTGCCATCGCCGTCAGGCTGCGATTCCTTCACCAACAGGACACCTCGTTCACCAGGCTTCTTACCCGATGTCGATGGCGTCATTTTCCACCTTTTCAGGTAGTTTTTTTCATGAGGCAACGAATCGCTCCTCAGGTAGATTTCTAGATGAGGCAGTATGGAACGGCCCGAAAGCGAATAGGGAACCCCGCGGTCCGTTGAATCTTTTTTTGCATTTTTCTTGACAAAGAAGAAACAATGGATTACACTGCATCGTATTAAATGACTGGAAGTTATAATTTAGAATGCGTTATAGGTATTCCTATGCGCCAGGAGGATCGATGACCATCAGTGATCGCAAGGAGCGGGAAAAAGAAAAACGGCGCAACGACATCGTCGACGCGGCGGAGGCCCTTTTTTTCTCCAAGGGATATGAGGCCGTCACCCTGGACGAGATCGCGGACAAGGCCGAATTGAGCAAGGGAACGCTCTATCTGTACTTCAAGAACAAGCTGGATCTTTACTTTTTCGTGGCCGGCCGGGGCTTGCAGATCATGATCGACATGTTCCAGGAAACGCTGACCGGAGAAAAGACGGGGCTGCAGAAGGTCCGGGCCATCGGCGAGGCCTATCACCGCTTCTTCACCCAGCACGGCCATTATTTCCAGACCGTGAATTTCTGGGACAGCCGGGAGATCGATTCCTATCTCGGCATCCCCGGCGGCGAAACCTGCCACCAACTGGGAAACCAGGCCCTGGGCATGGTGGCCCGGGCGGTGGCCGAAGGCGTGGCCGACGGCTCGATCCGCCCCGACATCGATCCAGCCAAGGCGGCCGTGGTCCTTTGGGGGCAGGCCACGGGGGTGTTCCAGCTGCTACAGACCAAAGTGGAGCACTTCCTTCAGTGCCACGACGATTTCCCGTTCGCCTCCGTCGAGGAGATCGTGGCGTTCTTTTTCGACATGATCGAGAGATCCCTGCTTCCAGGACCGGGAGGGAAAGCATGAAGCGCGCCCTCCTGATCCTGATCCTCCTAGCCGGTCCCTGCCCCGGGTTCGGCACGGCGGGGGACTCCCCGCCCCTGGACGGGTACATCCGCATGGGATTGAAGGGCAATCTGGCCCTGCGGCAGCGGGAATTCTCCCTGGAGAAAAGCCTGGCGGCCCTCGCCGAGGCTCGCAGCTTTTTCTACCCCACCCTGGGAGTGGCCGCGCGCTACTCCCGGGCCGGGGGCGGGCGGATCATCGATTTCCCCGTCGGCGACCTGCTCAATCCCATCCATGCCTCCCTCAACGAGCTTTTCCACGCCCAGGGCATGCCGTCGTCCCTTCCCACCGATCTCGCCAATGAGCGGATCCCCTTCCTGCGCCCGAGCGAGCAGGAGACGAGGCTGCGCCTGACGCAACCCATCTTCGTGCCCGGGACGGTGCAGCAGCTCAAGATCAGGGCCAGCCTGGCCCGGGCGGAGGCGGCGGCCCTCAACGCCTTCAAGCGCAAGCTGGTCCTGGAGATCAAGACGGCCTATTTTCAATACCTGAAAGCGGACTGCGCCGCGGACCTGCTGCAGCAGATCCGTTCCCTGCTGGAGGAAAACCGGCGAATCAGCCGCAGCCTCCTCGAGAACGGCAAGGCCACCGAAGACATCCTGCTGCGGGCGGAGGCCGAGCTGGCCGGCGTCGCCCAGAAAACGGCGCAAGCGGAAAAAGACCTCGCCCAAGCCCGGGCCTATTTCAATTTTCTCCTCAACCGGCCATTCGATGCGGCCGTGGCTGCCGAGCCACTCCCCACCGCGCATCGCGCCCCAAGCTCCCTGCAGGAGATATCGCTGAGAGCCCTCGCGAAACGGGATGAGTTCGCCCAGATCGACCACGCCATCCGGGCCTCGGCCCACCATGTGCGCCTGGCCGCGAGCGGCAGGCTGCCCTCCCTGGGGGCCGCGATCGACTACGGATTCCAGGGGGAAACCTATCGCTTTGCCGGGAACGACGACTACTGGATGGCCTCGCTGCTGCTGGAATGGACGCTCTTTGACGGCGGACGCAGCCGGGCGCAGAGGATCCAGGCCCGCTTGGACAAAAGGAAGCTCGAATCGCAGCGCCTGGAGCTGGAGAGGACGATCCGCCTTCAGGTCCAGGAGGAGTACCGCGGCCTGGAAGCGGCGGAACTCATGCTGGAGGCGACCCGGCAAAGGGAGAAGAGCTCCCGCGGTTCGTTCGCCATCGTGGCAGCGAAATTCAGGAGCGGCATGGCCCCGCAGTTCGAATACATGGACGCGCAGACCGTGTTCGCGGAAGCGGCGATGGCCGTGATCGTCGCCCGCTACGATTGCTTGATCCAGCAGGCGAGGCTCGAACAGGCCGCCGCCCTGGTCGACCTGGAACGATACGAACAAGGAGAGATCGCAGAATGAAAAAACGAACACTTTGTCTGTCCTTGCTGATTCTGGCCGGGGCCGCGTTCTTCGCCGCCTGCGGCAAGCGGCCGGACGGCGCCGAGACAACGCGAGCGGTACCGGTGACGCTGGTTGACGTGCAAAAAAAGGAATTCGCCCGCCCGATCCACACCTACGGCCGTCTTTGCGCCAAGAAGGAAATCAAGCTCTCCTTCAAGACCGGCGGCGTCATCCGCGAGATCCGCGCCGACGAAGGCCAAGAAGCATCGAAGGGACAGCTTCTCGCCCGCCTGGACCTGGCCGAGGTCGCCGCCCAGGCCTCGATGGCGCGCAGCGGCCTCGAGAAGGCGAAGCGGGACCTGGAGCGGATCAAAAAGCTGTTCGCGGACAAGGCCGCCACCCTGGAGCAATACCAGGACGCGCAAACGGCCTTCCAGGTGGCCGAATCGCGATGCCGGACGGCCGAATTCAACCTGCGCCTGTCCGAGATCCGGGCGCCGGCCCAGGGTCGCATCCTCAAGAGGATGATGGAGGAGAACGAGATGATCGGCCCCGGCACGCCCGTGTTCCTTTTCGGCTCCACGGAGCAGGACTGGGTGGTGCGGGCCGGGATCAGCGACCGCGAACTGCTGCGCCTGAAGCTGGGCGACCGCGCGCGGGTGGGATTCGACCCCTACCCCGGAGAGACCTTTCCGGCCTCGGTCTCGGAGATCGCCGAGGCCCCCGACCCCCACACGGGCTCCTACGAAGTGGAACTGACCGTGGAGAAGAAGGGGCGGCCGCTGCTGGCCGGAATGGTGGCCAGGATCGATCTGGCTCCCAGCGACCGGGAGCCGCTGTTCCTCATCCCGGTCCAGTCCCTGGTGAGCGCAGCGCAGGGGCATGGAGTGGTGTACACGGTCGACCGCCCGGAAAACACCGCCCGGAAGATCGTCGTCGCCGTCGCCTTTCTTTTCGCCGACCAGGTTGCCGTCCGCTCGGGCCTGGAGGGAATCGAACGGGTGATCGCCGCCGGGGCATCCTATGTGACCGACGGCGCCCCGGTCGAGGTGATCGAGCCATCGGCCCTCCCCGGCGGGGGAAAGTAGGGAAGGGATCATGAACATCGCTCGCCTGGCCATCGACAATTTCCGCTTTACCCTGATCCTGCTGGCCCTGCTCGTGATATCGGGAACGGTCTCCTTCTTCACCATGCCCCGTTCCGAGGATCCCCAGGTCGCGCCGGCGGGGGCGAGCGTCATCGCCCTCTATCCCGGCGCCGGCCCCGCCGATCTGGAGGAGCTGGTGGCCGACCCGATCGAGGAGAAGCTCAACGAGCTCGACGACATCAAGCGCATCGACTCGAAGTGCGGGGACAGCATCTCGGTCACCAGCGTTCAGTTCGAGTCGGGAACGGACATGGACGACGTCTTCGCCAAGATCACGCAAAAGGTGAATTCCATCCGCGGCAAGCTCCCCGCGGAGCTGAGGGACCTGACCATGACCCGCTGGCTGATGTCCGACTTCGTGATCATCCTGCAGGTGGCGCTGGTATCGGAGACAGCGCCCTTCCATCAGCTCGACGCGGAGGCCGAGCGCCTGAAGAAAATGGTGGAGAAGGTGCCGGGAGTCAAGCGGGTGCGGACCTGGGCCGTACCCCAGCGGGAGGTCAGGATCTCACTTGATTTGGGTGAACTGGCGGAGCGCCGGATTCCCCTCTCCCAGGTCATCGCCGCCGTGCAGTCGGCCAATTCCAACGTCCCGGCTGGGCACGTCGACCTGGGCGGCAACCGCTTTATCCTCCGCTCCTCGGGCTCTTTCCAGGACCTCGGGGAGATCGCCGACACCATCATCCATGCCCATGGAGAAAAGGTGGTGTTCCTGAAGGACATCGCCGAGGTCGGCTTCGCCCACGAGGACCAGCGGCATGTGGCCCGGGCCAACGGCAAGCGCTGCGTTTTCGTGACGGTCAACCAGAAGGAGGACACCAACATCCTGGAGGTCAGGAAGGGGATCGGCGGCGCGATCGGCCGCTTCGGCGAGAAGCTGCCGGCATCGATCTCGCTGGCCACGGTCTTCGACCAGTCCGAGAGCGTCCGCCGCAGGCTCAATTTCTTCTTCGGCAATTTTCTCCAGGGCCTGCTGCTGGTCGGCCTGGTGGTCCTTTTCGCCATGGGCTTGCGCGTGGCGCTGATCGTTCTGCTGATCATCCCCGTGTCCATCCTGATCGCCCTCGGCTTCGTGGACCTCTCGGGATATGGTTTGCAGCAGATGAGCATCACGGGGTTCGTCATCGCCCTGGGGATTCTGGTCGACAACGCCATCGTGGTCACCGACAACATCGCGCGCTTCCTGCGCCAAGGCGGGGATCCGCAGCGGGCGGCCATCGACGGCAGCCGGCAGATCAGCTGGGCCATCGTCAGCTCCACGCTGACCACGGTGTTCGCCTTCTTGCCTATCGCCATGATGGGATTCGAGACCGGCGACTACATCCGCAGCATGCCCGTGACCGTGATCTATTCCCTGCTGGCTTCCCTGCTGGTGGCCCTGACCCTGACCCCGTTCCTCTCCAGCCGTTTCCTGCGGCTGGAAAAGGAACAGCGGGAAACCATGTTCCGCCGATTGGTACGCCTCTTGACGGAAAAATACTACCGGCCCCTCCTCGCCGCCGCCCTGTCCCGGCCCTGGCGCACCGTCATCTTGGCGGCAAGCTCCTTCCTCTTCTCCCTGGTCCTGTTTCAATTCGTGGGCATCAGCTTTTTCCCCAAGGCCGAGAAACCCCAGCTGGTGATCAATATCGAGACTCCCGACGGAGCGAATCTCCAGTATACCGACCAGGTGGCCCGCAGGGTGGAGCGGATCCTGCGGCAGCGGGTCCGCATGCGCCGCTATGCCGTCAACGTCGGCCGCGGCAATCCCCAGATTCATTACAGCATCGATTCCAAGGAATATACCCCCACCCACGCACAGCTCATCGTCGAGATTCCCGCGTACGATCCCCAAGAGGTCGCCGCGATGATCGAGAGCCTGCGCGGCGAATTCGCCCGCTGCCCGGGCGCCCGCATCGAGGTGAAGGAGATCGAACAGGGCCCCAACAGCGAAGCCCCCATCGCCATCAAGGTCCTGGGCGACGACCTGGAGACGTTGCGCTCGATCTCTCTCGCCGTCGAGGGGATGTTTCTCTCGACCCCGGGGACGGTCAACGTACAGAACCCGCTGGGGAGCGCCAAGACGGACCTGCGCATCCAGGTCAACAAGGCCGCGGCGGGAATGCTCGGAGTTCCCATGGCCATGATCGACCAGACGATCCGCGCCGCCATTTCGGGAGTGCCCGTCACCACGGTTCGCGACCGGCAGGGCAAGGAATACGACGTGGTCGCCCGCCTGCCGCTCTCCGGGAGACCGGGGATGGAAGACCTGGAGAGGATCTATGTCACGTCAACGGCCGGGGCGGCGATCCCGCTCGGCCAGGTTGCCCGCCTGGAATTCGAATCGAGCCCGAAGGAGATCAGCCATTACAACTTCAGCCGCGCGGTGACGATCACCGCCGACGTGCGCAGCGGCTTCTCCACCGACCGGGTGACCCGGGGCATCATCGCCAAAATGGACCGCTGGGCCTGGCCGCGGGGCTACGAGTACTACGTGGCCGGGGAGATGGAAAGCCGCCAGGAGTCGTTCGGCGGCATGGGCAGGGCCGTCATCATCGCGCTGCTGGCCATTTTCGCCGTTTTGGTTCTCGAATTCCGCTCCTTCAGCCAACCCCTGATCGTCTTCACGACCATCCCCCTGGCGGTGATCGGCTCGATCCTGATGCTCTTTATCGCCGGCATCTCCTTCTCGTTTACCGCCTTCATCGGCCTGACGAGCCTTTTCGGCATCGTGGTCAACAACGCCATCCTCCTGGTCGAGTACACGAATCAGCTGCGCACCGGCGGCCGGGACATCGTGTCTGCCCTGAAGGAGGCCGGGGAAACGCGGCTGACCCCCATTCTGCTCACCACGGCCACGACCATCGGCGGACTGCTGCCGCTGGCGCTGCGCGGCGGGACCATGTACGCGCCCATGGCCCTGACCCTGATCGGGGGACTGCTCGTGTCCACCCTGCTGACCCTGGTCGTCACCCCGGTTTTTTACCTGCTCATGACCCGCAACGGGAGATGAGGCTTTTCCGCCGGCCCCCATGCCGCGGTACGGTGCGTAAAAAAGCAGCCTCCTATTCCCTAAATCCACCCAGCAATGTACAATGGTATGGCAAAGAGAAAGAATAGGAGGGATTGAAATGCCGGACACGGGAACCAAGAAAAAACTGACCAAGGTGGAGGGAGGGGGCGTCGCGGCCCCGGCCGGTGAGGCGAAGCCGTTCGTCGCCACCCCGGAGAGCAAGGGCCAAGCGAAGAAGTTCCGCCTGTTGGCGGTCCTTTCCTGGATCGTGGCCATCGGCCTCGAGGTCGTCGCCATCCTGCAGCTGCAGAAGCCGCCGATCACGACGTGGCTGCTCATCGCGCTGATCGCGGCCGACCTGGTCTTCGCCGTGGTCGGCTCGCTGCTGTGGAAGAAGGCCAACCGCTTCGATCCCGCCTCGGAGAGGGAGAAGTTCCGGTTCTTCGTGCAAAGCCAGCTGGGCGCGATCATCGCCGTGATCGCCTTCCTGCCCCTCGTCCTGCTCATCTTCACCAACAAGGACTTGAAGGGCAAGCAGAAGGGACTGGTGGGCGCCGTCGCCGTGGTCGCCCTGGTGATCGCCGGCCTGACCGGCGTCGACTTCAACCCGCCGTCAATCGAGGAGTACGCCGAGCAGACGGCGCAGGTCGAGAACCTGACCGGCCAGAACCATGTCTTCTGGACGAAGTCGGGCACCAAGTACCACCTGTTCTCGGACTGCTACCACATCAACACGAGCAAAACGGAGGAGATCTTCGAGGGCACCGTCGCCCAGGCGCGGGAGCTGAAGAACATCACCGAGCTCTGCAAGACCTGCGAGGCGCGGTGGAAAAAGGAGAAGGGCGTGTTCGCCGAGCAGGCGCCGCCCGCCGTGGAAGCGGAAGAGCCCGAAACCGACGAAGAACAGACCGAGTGACCCGGCCGGCGCCGGAGAGCCGTTGCCGCTACCAATGGCGGCTGTCGGGGCCCAGTCCCTCCGGCTCGGGGACCTCGATCTGCTGGCGTTGCCGGAGGTTCAAGCGGTTGACTTCCCTGCGGACGGCCACGGCGGTGATGGCCGCCGCGGCGATGTCCGAGAACGGCCCGGCCAACCAGACGCCGTCGAGGCGCAGCACCAGCGGCAGCAGCAGGACCAGCGGGATCAGCAGGATCACCTGGCGCAGAAGGTTGAGGAACATCGCCGTCTTGGCCTTGCCGATGGCCTGGAAAAAGTTGGAGCTGACCACCTGGGAGCCGACCACGGGAAAGGCGGCCAGCAGGATGCGCATGCCCCGGACCCCGATCTCGAGCAGGCGGGGATCGTCGCGGCTGAAGAGACCGATGATGGCCGCGGGGAAGACCTGCACCGCAAGAAAGCCCGCCGAGGTGATGGCGGTAGCCGCGATGAGGGCGATCTTCAGCGTCCGCTTGACCCTCGGGTAGCTCCGGGCGCCGTAGTTGAAGCCGATGATCGGTTGCGCCGCCATGTTGACGGCGATGACGCAGAAGACGGCCATCATGCCGGCGCCCTGGATGATCCCCATGGCGCCCACGGCCAGGTCGCTGCCATAGCGGATCAGCTGGATGTTGAAGACGGCGTGGATGACGCTGCCGGCCAGCTGCATGGCGAACGGCGCCATGCCGATGGCCAGGATCCCCTTCACGATCCGGGCCTCGAGCCGGAAATTCGCCCGCCGCAGCCGCAGCACGGACCGCCGCCCCGTGAAATGGGCCAGGACCCAGGAGCAGGTGGCGCTCATGGATATCACCGTGGCCAGGGCGGCGCCGGCCACCCCCATTTTGCAGACGAAGATGAATATCGGGTCGAGGACGAGGTTCAGCGTGGCGCCGAGGAGCATGGTGGTCATCGCCGCCCGGGCGTTGCCCTCGGCGCGGATGACGTTGTTCAGCCCGAAGCCGACCCCCTGCAGGACGTTGCCCAGCAGGATGATTGTTATGTAGCTGCGGGCATGGCCCAGCATCTCCGGGCCGGCGCCGAACAGGGAAAGGATCGGGTCGCGCAGCAGAAGCGCCAGGGCGGTGATCGTCAGCGAGACCCCGGCCAGCAGCACGAAGGCGTGGCCGATGATCTTCTCCGCCTCGTCGCGCCGGCCCTGGCCCAGGCGGATGGAGACCAGCGAGGCCGAGCCCATGCCCACCAGCATGGAAAAGGCCATGGCCACGATCATGATGGGGAAGGTCACGGTCACGCCAGACAGCGCCAGGGCCCCCACCCCGCGGCCGATGTAAACGCGGTCGACGATGTTGTACAGGATGTTGGCCATCACGCCGATGATGGCGGGGACGAAGTATTTCCAAAGCAGTCTTCCGACCGGGGCCTGCCCCAGTTCCGTGGAATTGTCCAATGCGATCACTCCGGGATGGCGCGCCGGGAGAATTTCGCGCCTGAGTTTCATTATAGCGGAAAACCGCGCCCCATGGAAGCCGCGGATGCACCGGAGGTGGAATCGCGCGCCGTCCGGAAAAATTTTCCCGCACATTGCCCCGGGACGGGTGATGCTTTATGATTGGGAGCATGACCAGAGGCCAGAGGACGCGCCGGAAAATCCGCCTGGCGCTGTTTGTCTTGATCTTTCTGCCGGCCGCAGCCCGGGCGGAAGCGGGCCTGCCGCTCCTTTCGGTAAGCGCAGACACGCCGGTGATCGAGGTCGCCCCGAACTCCGAATACCTGCTGGACCCCAGCAACGCCCTCACCTACGAAGAGATCATCCGGGAGAAGCCGCCGTTCCAGCGCCATCGCCGCGACTCGTTCCGCTTCAGTTTCCGCAAGGCGTCGCTCTGGATCCGCTGCCGCATCGCCTCCGGCGTCGACGGGGGCGAAGTGGCCGCCGGCGGCCCGGTGCTGGCCCTGGCCAACCCCATCCTCGGATCGATCACCCTCTACGTTCCCGTCGTCCGCGACGGCGCCACCGGCATCGTCGAGATGAAGGGCGGGTGGCGGGAGGACATGCACTCCCAGGAGATTCCCTTCCTCTACCCGGCCTTCGCCCTGCCCGGCGACATCGACACCCGCCGCCCGCTGCTGATCCAAGTGATCGCCCCGTTCACCCTCAATTTCCGCGTCCTGCTGCACACGCCCGAATCCTTCCGCAGCAGCGGCTCCCTCCTTTTCCTCATCATCGGGGCCTTCACGGGCATCCTCGGCGCCATGCTGCTGTACAACCTCGTCCTCTACGCCTACATGCGCGACCGGCATTACCTATTCTACATCCTCTACGTTTTATTCATGCTGCTCTGGCAGGCAGCGCTGTTCGGGATCTTCCGCTACTTCTCCTCCCCCTGGGGCAGATGGTTCAACCTGCGCGTCGTGATCTTCGCCTCGTTCATGCTGTTCTTCGGCACCGTATTCGCCATCGTCTTCCTGAACACGGCCAAGACGGCCCCCCGGCACCATTCGGTTCTGAAGGCGCTGGCGGTCTGCGCCCTGGCCGTGGCCCTGATCAACCTGCTGGGGCACGCCACGTTGGCCAACCTGCTGGCCCATTTCCTGGCCCAGTTCTCGGCGCTGGCCGTGTGCACGGCAGCCGTCGCCGCGCTGCGATCGGGATTCAAGCCGGCCCGCTTCTACCTGGTCGCCGTCAGCGTCGTCCTGGCCGCGGCCCTGGTGTACTTTCTCCGCTTCTACGGCCTGCTGTCCAGCAACCAGTTCACCCTGCACGCCGTGCTCTACGGCGGCGCCGCCGAAGCCGTGCTGCTCTCCTTCGCCCTGGGCCACCGCATCCGGCTGATGCGCCAGGAAGAGGAGACGCTGCGGCTTCGGGAGAAAAGCCTGCAAGCCATCAGCGTCACCGACGACCTGACCGGCCTGTACAACCGCCGCTTTCTCAACGCCTCCCTGGAGAAGGGCGTCGCCGCCGCGCGCCGTTCCACCACCCCCCTGTCACTGCTGATGCTCGACGTCGACCGCTTCAAGGGCTTCAACGACGCCTACGGCCACCCGGAGGGCGACAAGGTGCTGGCGGCGCTGGGCCGCCTGCTGGCGCTGACCTTGCGCGAAGAGGACATCGCCTGCCGCTACGGCGGCGAAGAGTTCGCGATCATCCTTCAGCACGCCGACCTGGTAACGGCGCTGGAGGCCGCCGAGCGCATCCGCTCCCGCTTCGCCGAGACGCCATTTTTTCCCACCAAAGAGAAGACGGCCCGCCTGACCGTCAGCATCGGCGCGGCCCAGCTGCGGTCCGACGAGGACGCGGGACGGCTCTTGATGCGCGCCGACCAAGCCCTGTACGAGGCCAAGCGCTCGGGACGCGACCGCGTCTGCAGCGCCTAGCCGGCAATCGGCAGCATGGCCATGCTTCTTGTCAAATGCTTTTCAGGAACGACGCCGGGGAAATTTGACCCCGGAACGCGGTTTGCTTTTCTCGGCCAGAGCCGGGACGTTTTTCCCGCTCCTACGGATTGTCATGCGGACCGGATGGGTCCGCCGGCCGGGTCGCCCTGTCGGCCGTCAGCTCCACGACCGTCGCCCGGTCCCGGCCGGCCTTCTTGGAGCGGTACAGGGCTTCGTCGGCCTTGACGAAGAGTTTTTCGGCCAGGTTCTCGTCCGCGTCGGCCGCCCTGCCGGTCCAGGCGACCCCGAAGCTGCAGGTGACGGTCACCGGCTTCACTTTGTTCCGGAACTCCAGGCTGCGGACATCGCGCTGCAGCCGCTCCAGGATGACGTGCATCACCGCCGGGCTTTCCAGGCCGTTCAGGAGGATCATGAACTCGTCGCCGCCGTAGCGCGCCAGCACATCGCTGGGGCGGAGGTTCCTCTGCAGGGTTCGGGCGACGGCCCGCAGCACCTCGTCGCCCATGAGATGACCGAAGCCGTCGTTGATCTGCTTGAAGCGGTCGACATCGCAGAGCGCCAGATAAACCGGCGTCGCCTTGCGCTTCAGCCCCTCGATGGCCGTCTGCAGCTGGATGTCGGCGTAGCTGCGCGAGTAGGCTCCCGTCAGCTGGTCGTGGATCAGCTCCTTGTAGAAGCGGTTGCGCTCGGCGTAGAGCTTGTTGATGTGCGCGATCAGGATCCAGGAGATCGAGAGCACCACCAGAAAGGAGCCGATCCAGGTGAGCGGCGGCAAATCAATCACCTGGATGCCGGTCAGGTCGTCCAGGATCCCGGTGATCATCCAGGCCATGTTGGTCACGAACAGGGTCACGACCGCGCGCCGCCCCGGGAGGCGGTCGTGGGCGCTGCGCCGGTAGGCGCGGACCAGCACCGCCAGGCCATAGAGCGAGAGCAGGATGACGTATCCGCCCCACAGCTGGAACGCCCAGCCAAAAACGAGGCCGGTGTAGTAGCTCGACGTCGCATAGGGCTGCCGGAGCAGGAACGCGGGGTGGCTGGGCAGCGCCAGCAGGGCGAACAGCGTGCTGGCGCCGTAGAAGACCCGGAGCAGCCGGCGGCCGGGCTGCTCGAAGAAGTTCTTGTAGAAGTGGACCGCGATCGGCACGAGGAACGTGGCCGCGACGATGGTGACGCGGTTGGCCAGGTCGCGCACGTCGAGGCTGTCGCCGGCGTTCAGCAGCGCCGTGAACGAGAAGAGGAAGACGGCGTTGACCGTCGCCAGGACCGCGAATACCCGGTAGTAGCCGAGGCGGCCCTCGTCCTCCATCCGCCGCACGGCCGCGTAGAGCATGAGAAAGAAAATGGCGATGAAGAGGTTCAGCGACCCGCTGGCCAGCATCAGCGCGGAAAGGACTGGGATCATCCACGCCCTCCGGACTTGCCATTCCGCCGGAATCCGATTCCCCGCGATCCCAATCCTGCCTCAGGAGTGAAAAACCGGAGTGCATGCGCGAGGGTGGAGCTTGCGAGTGAACTCGTGATCCAATCGATCTCGCCCACGGGATGATTATATGCCGGAGCGAAAAAAAAGCAAATGGAGCCCCGCGGGCTGAAGCGTGCCGGGGCGGTTTTATAACCGCCCCGGCACATGGAGAGGAAGAAAAATGTCTCTGTGGCGCGTTACGGGCGGCTCTTGTCGATCCTGGCCTTCAGCTCCTTCTCGAGTTTGAGGAGTTCCTCGAACTTCATCTCGAGCTCCTTGGCCTTTTCCGAATCCTTTTCTTCGTGGATGAGCTGCTTGATCTTCATGCGCTTCTCGTGGACCATCTCCAGCTTTTTCGCCAGCTCCTCCTGGCTCGGGTCCTTGTCCTCCGTCATGCCGTATTTGCTCATCAGCTCTTGGCGCTTGTGCTGGAGCAAGGTCAGGTCCTTCTTGATCCTCTCCTTTTTTTCGGGGGAATCGGCGCTGGCGTACATCTCCTTGAGATCCTTCTCCTTGGCGGCGAACTTGGCTAGGAGCTCCTGGAGCTTCTTCTCGTTCTCCTTGGCGAAGGCGGCCTCCTCCTTCAGGGCCAGGCCGTGCTCGGTCAGCCAGAGCTGGCGTTTCTTGTAAAGAGTGTTGAGCGACTCCTTCAGCTCCTGCTTTTTCTGGGGATCTTCGGTCGCGGCGAGCTTCTCCTTGAGGACTTTCTCCTTCTCCTCGAACTTGGCCTGGGTCTCCTTGAGCTCCTGCTCGCTCACGGGCGCCGGCTCCTCCTTCTGAACGACCTCCTTCGGATCATCCGCCGGTGCGCCTTTGGCCATGATCAGCCGCGGCTCGGCCAGGGCCAGGGCCAGGAAGGCGACCAGGGGCAGCGCCAAGAAAATCTTGTAGGGGGCGTTGACCGCCCGCTTCATTCTGTTCATCATGAACATCCTCCTTTTGATCTGCGACTGCTTGAGATGGCTGGCGAATTCGAACAGCTTGGCGCCGAGTTGCTGTTCGAAAAGCAGCAGCCTATACCCGTCCGCATTGAAGCCTTGCGCAATGACTTCGCGGTCGGCAAGGTACTCATGAGTCTCTTTCAGGGCCTTGCGGTAGAACCAGACGGCCGGGTTGAACCATTGCAGGGCCACCACCAGTTCCATTATCAGGATGTCGAGGGAGTGGAGCTGGCGGATGTGCACCGCTTCATGGGTGATGATCTGCTCTATATCTTTCTCGTCGCAGTTTCTCGGGTTATGGAAAAAGACGCGGTTGAAGAAGGAGAAGGGGGGGATGGGCGATTCGACCTTGACCAGGGTGATGTTGCGCAGCCGCTCGTGGGGGTGGCGGCGCTGCAGGCGGTAGAGGTGGAAGAGGTGAAAGAAGATGCGCAGGATGAAGACCGCCACGCCCGTCCAATAAAGAACGGCCAGGATGGAGACAAGCGGCAAGGCCGAAGGACCCTCCAGCGCCGGCAGGGCGGCCGCATCGCCGAGTGCCATGGGCGAGAGGGTCAGCGAGCGGAAGGGCGACCGCAGCGGGGCCAGGGGCAGCATGAAGGAGAGGGGCAGCATGCCCAGCAGGAACAGGCGGTTGCCTTGAAAATTAACGTCGTTTCTCAGCAGCCAGTAGTAGAAAAGATAGGCGGCAGTGAGAAATACGGCCGTCTTGAAAAGATAGTCAATCCACGGTGCGCTCATCCGCTCCCTCCGTCTTCTGGCGTTCGATCTCCTCGGCCAGGGAAAGCTTCATCTCCTCCAGCTCCTGGAGGGTGATCTTGCGGTCGCTGGCGAAGAAGGAGACCATCTCCTGATACGAATTCCCGAAAAAGCGGTTCACGAAGGACTTCAGGAAGCCGCGGCGGTACTCGTTGAGGGTGATGCGCGGAAAATAGCGGTGGGTCTTCCCCAAGGCCTCGTGGTCAACGAAGCCCTTCTTCTCCAGGATGCGGACGATGGTGGAGACGGTGTTGTAGGCGGGCTTCGGGTCGGGCAGGCGGTCGAGAATGTCCTTGACCAAACCCTTTTCGATCTCCCACAGAACGTGCATGATCTGTTCTTCGGCTCGCGTTAATTCTCTCATGCACCAATTATGCAACTAATATTTTAGTTTGTCAACTAAAATCTTAGTTTTTATTTTTTCAGTCTGGAACTCTGGTTCGCAACTCGGATTATGGGCGCAGCCAAGTCGCTACATAGGCAGCGAAATTGTCTTTATTGATTTTCTCTTTCTGCCGGCGGCAGCAATTGATAGCCGAGCTGCTGCATCCAGAGCAGATCGTTGCTGGAAATCCATTCATCCTTGATCTTGCCATCGGCAAAATGAAGCATGCTGATGCCCATCACGTTCATTTTCTGGCCGTTTTTCCCCGTAGCCCGAATGGTCCAGCGCCC
>JAFGST010000041.1 GCA_016934475.1 Candidatus Aminicenantota bacterium
GAGATCTTCATCGCCGCCACCGCCAACCGCATCGACCTGCTGCCGGCCGAGCTGCTGCGCCGCGGCCGCTTCGACCAGATCTTCTTCATCGACCTGCCCACGCGACGGGAGCGGGAGGAGATCTTCAAGATCCACCTGGTCAAGCGCGGCAATTCGCTGGGCGACTTCAACGTCCCGCAGCTGGCCCAGATCACGAAGAACTGGTCTGGATCGGAGATCGAGCAGGTGATCATCTCGGGCATGTACGAGGCCTTCGCCGAGAACCGCCGGCTGAAGGAGGACGATCTCTTCGTCATCTTCGGATCCTCGGTTCCTCTGGCCACGACCATGGAGGAACAGATCAAGAAGGTGCGCAGCTGGGCGCACAACCGCGCGGTACGCGCCAGCACCGACAAGGAATATTGAAGAGCTCGGCGCACGGCGTAGGGCATACGGCGTACGGCAATCGCAATGAATGCGATCTATAGTGACGAGTGATAAGTGACAAGTGACGAGAAACAGCAATAGACAGGCCTTTTCCCTTCCACTAGCTGACCAGGAATTGAGAAGCGGTGCAATCAGTTCGTCCTATGCTGTTCCTGACACAAGCACAATATATTCGTTTCAGCGCTTCTTCCGTACGCCGTCAGCCGTACGCCGTACGCCAAGGGTCGTTGGTTCATGAGCTCTCCGCCGCACTTCGCCTGTGACGTCATGCTGGGACGCACGGCCCGCTGGCTGCGCATGCTCGGCTTCGACACCTACTACGACAACCGGGCCGCGGATTCCGAGCTGAGGCGTCTCAGCCTGGAGGAGGGGCGCGTCCTGCTCACCAAGGACACGGCGTTGCACGCCTCCATGCCCGGCGGCAGCAGCCGCCTGGTAGCGGCCGTTCATCCCCGCCAGCAGCTGCAGGAGATCGTCTCGGCGTTCCGGTTGGAGCGCTTCGATCTGCCTCCGCGCTGCTCCCTGTGCAACGGCGATCTGGCCTCCGTCCCCAGGGACTCGGTCCAGGAGGCGGTCCCGCCCTACGTCTTCCGCACCCAGGAACGATTCCAGCGCTGCTCCCGCTGCCGAAAGATCTATTGGCGGGGGACGCACCTGGGCCGGATTTCCCGTTTCATCGAAGCGATCCGCCGAGCCGGCGGCTGATCCGGGAGGCCCGGCAGGGCGGGCGCATCCCCCCGAACGCCGTGGTTATTCTTTCGGCGGCGCGGGATCTTCCTCGGGGCTCTGCGGGGGACGGCGCTCGGGCCGGCCCGCCGGGCGTCCGTGCGACTCGCGGTGCTTGCGCTGGCGCTGGAACAGCGGGTGGGGGCGGTAGGGGAACTTTACCTGCTGCGGGTCGACGCCGATGACGTTCTGCCAGCGGTTGTTGCCCAGGCCCTGGCGAAAGGCCAGCTCGAGGTAGGGGACGTCGTCGGGGTGGAAGCCCATCACGTGCGTGGCCAGGGCATCGGCGGCCACGGCATCCTCGGAGGCCACGGCGAAACCGTGGAACACCGGGCTGCCCTTGATCGGGCCCTTGCCCTCCATCCCGTACAGCCCGTCGATCAGCACCAGAGAGGGGGTGATCTCCTTCAGCAGGGAGACGAAGTTGCGGTTGGCGAATTGGACGAGCTGGAAATACTTGTCGCTCTGGAAGAAATTGATGCGCTTCATCTCCTGGGCCGAGGCGCCGAACATGAGCACCCGCTCTTCCGGACGGATGAAGCCCACCAGGTTGGGGATGGAGAGGGAGACGGGAAAGATGTTGTGCGTCTTGGGCGGGACGACCGAGATGAGGTAATCGGCCGGGAAGCGGCAGAAATGGACCTGGCGCGGGCCGCTGATGGTCTCGACCGTCAGCTCGTGCTCGTGGGGCAGCTCGTCCAGGTCGCCCAACTGAGCGCCGTGCAGCTCGACCTCCTTGTACTTGAACTTGTAAAAGATCTCCCAGGTGGACTTGGAGGAGAAATAGGCTCCGTCCGATCCCTCGATCACGGTGATGGAGCCGACGGAGAACCGCTCACGCAGGTAGTCGATCAGCGACTCTACCGTCTCGTAGTGGGTGTTGGCATAGATCTCCTTGGAGCCGGACAGGTTGATCTTGATGGCCACGCGCTCGCCGGCGCGCAGGCCCAGAAAGGGGGCGATGGCGTCCATGATCTTCTTGACGAACTCGTTCTGCTTCGTCTCCTTGATCAGGACAATCTCTTTGCGCTTCATTTTATCCGGCCCCGGCGTTCGCGCCCCACTCAGGATCCGGGTTCACCCAACGGGCCTCTGTTCCCGCGAACGATTATGCTATTCAACGATTCGTAAGGGAATTCTGACCGTCCCCGTGACCTTGCCGCCCTGGTTGTTGTCCGTGAGTCCGATGAGCAGCTCGTAGTCACCGGCGGGAAGCGGCACGCCCTTGCCGTTCTCCTTTTTGCCGAACTCGATGGGTTGGTAGAAATAGGGATTGCCCAGCTTCACGGGCTCGAACTTGGCCACCGCCTTGTCGGTGCCGCGGATCTCGAGGACGGCCGAGATGTCCCAGGGTTCGGCGCCCTGGACCATGGCCGCTCCCAGGATGAAGAAGGTCAGGATCGGCCGGTCCGTGCCACGGAAGGGGCGGTCGCCCCAGGGATAAAAATCCTGCGCGGCCGGGCCGATCTGGTACTTGTTCTTCACGACCGTGAAGCGCGATTCGGGCTCCAGGAGCTGCTTGAGCTCCGTATAGAAGACGGGCTTGGAGGTTGCGAGCTCCCGGCGCGGTGCGACGATGTCGCTGAGCCGGAGCTCCGGGACGCTCACGGTGAACCGCTGCGTGCCGTCCAGCGTGTTGTCGCAGCGGTTGATGTTGATCAGGATCTCGTACTCGCCCGGCTCCAGGACGGTGCCGAACGAATAATACTCTGCCGCATCGCCGGAGCAGGGCACGTGAGAGCGGTACTCCTGCAGGGACTGGCCGCCGCGCAGCACCCTCATATACAGATCGTGGAAATGCTCCGGGTACTCCAAAGGCGGCGCTTGCCACTTCTTCTTGTCTTCCTCTTTCTTTATCTTCCGGTTGGTCTCTTCCAGCTTCTTCATCTCCGCGGCGACCTTTTCGTCGTACTTCTTCTTGATGCCCTCCTTGATGACGGCGACATCGGCGTCCAGGTCGGCGCGGAACAGCACGTTCACGTACACCGACTTTTCCAGGGCCCAGAAAAAGGAGTTCAGGTAGCGGATGTCGAATACGCCGTTGGCGGTCCGCGTCTTCTGCAGCCCGTCCAGGCTGTTCCTCACTCTCTCCGGCATGGAAGCCTTCGCCGCCTCCTGGGACGGGAGGCAGAGGGCCAGCAGGAGCAGGGCGGCAAACCCTCCACCGCGAGTCATGATCTGATGCATGGGTCCTC
>JAFGST010000042.1 GCA_016934475.1 Candidatus Aminicenantota bacterium
CGCCGGCCCCGAGTTCGGCGTGGCCTCCACCAAGATCTACACCTCGCAGCTGGTCGTGCTGACGCTGATGGCGCTGCTCATCGGGCGCTACCAGGGGCTCTCCTTCACCGAGGGCAGCGCCGTGATCCAGGCCGTCAAGAAACTGCCCCGCCAGGTCAAGAAAATCCTCACCGACATCGAGCACATCAAGAAACTCGCCCAGGAGTACGCCGGCTACAAGGACTTCCTCTTCATCGGGCGCCAGCACAATTTTCCCACCGCCATGGAGGGGGCGCTGAAGCTGAAGGAGATCTCCTACATCCACGCCGAGGGCTATCCGGCCGGCGAGATGAAGCACGGGCCCATCTCCCTGATCGACGAGGACTTCCCCACCGTGGCCATCGTGTCCCAGGACTCCACCTTCGACAAGATGCTCAGCAACATTCAGGAGATCAAGGCGCGCAACGGGAGGGTGCTGGCCATCGCCAGCGAGGGAAGCGCCCGCATCGCCGACGTCTGCGACGACGTCATCCGCGTCCCCGAGACGCTGCCGTTCCTGCAGCCGGTGCTGAACATCGTGCCCCTGCAGCTGTTCGCCTATTTCATCGCCCGCTCCAAGGGCTGCGACATCGACAAGCCGCGCAACCTGGCCAAATCGGTCACGGTGGAGTAGGGAGCATGAAGGGCATCGTTCTGGCAGGCGGAAGCGCGACCCGGCTCCACCCCATCACCCAGGTGACGTGCAAGCAGCTGCTGCCGGTCTACGACAAGCCCATGATCTACTACCCGCTCTCGACGCTGATGCTGGCCGGCATCCGGGACATCCTGATCATCTCCACCCCGGCCGACCTGCCCCGCTTCCGCTCCCTGCTGGGCGAGGGCGGCCAGCTGGGACTCCGCTTTTCCTACGCGGTCCAGGAGGAGCCGCGCGGCCTGGCCGACGCCTTCCTGGTCGGCGAGGAGTTCATCGCCGGCGACCCCGTCTGCCTCGTCCTGGGCGACAACATTTTCCACGGCCACGGTCTGATCGAGCTCCTGCGCCGCACCGCCGCCCGCGAGAATGGAGCGACCATCTTCGGATACGCGGTCAAGGATCCCGAGCGCTACGGCGTGGTGGAGACCGATGGCGCGGGCCGGGCCCTTTCCATCGAGGAGAAGCCCGCGCGGCCCCGTTCGAACCTGGCCGTGGTCGGGCTCTATTTCTACGACCGCGACGTGGTGTGCATCGCCCGTTCGCTGCGGCCCTCGGCGCGCAACGAGCTGGAGATCACCGACGTGAACCGGGCGTACATGGAGAGGGGGGCGCTGCGGGTGCAGGTGCTGGGGCGGGGCTTCGCCTGGCTCGACACCGGGACCCACGAGTCGCTGGTCAACGCCACGCTCTTCATCAAGACCATCGAGGAGCGCCAGGACCTCAAGATCGCCTGCCTGGAGGAGATCGCCTTCGCCAGCGGCTGGATCGACCGCAAGCAGCTGCGGCGGCTGGCCGCTCCCCTGAGGAAAAGCGGCTATGGCGACTACCTGCTGCGCGTGGCCGACGAGCGCCGCTGACTCCTTCCAGGGCGATGGAATTCGACCGCGGCATCTGGCTGACCGGCGCCGACGGCATGCTGGGGCGGCAGCTGGCCGCGGCGTTCGCCGAGGAGGGTCTGCCGTGCCACGCCAGCGATCGGGAGGTGGACATCCGCGACCGGCATGCCCTGGAGGGCTTCGCCCGCGGCAGGCGCATCGGTTGGATCGTCAACTGCGCCGCCTACACGGCGGTGGACCGCGCCGAGGACGAACCCGACGCCGCCCTGGCCGTCAACGCCGCGGGAGTGGAGAACCTGGCGCGCCTGGCCGCCGGGCGGGGAGCCAGGTTCATCCACTTCTCGACCGACTATGTCTTCGCCGGCGATCGTCCGGGACCCTACCGCGAGGACGAGCCGCCGCGGCCCCT
Source organism: Candidatus Aminicenantota bacterium (assembly GCA_016934475.1). GTDB lineage: Bacteria > Acidobacteriota > Aminicenantia > UBA2199 > UBA2199 > UBA2199. The sequence continues at coordinate 1,919 of JAFGST010000042.1, forward strand.
GTCGCGCTACGGCTGGAGCAAATGGCAAGGGGAGCTCAGGCTGGCGGCCGTCCACGACCGCTTCTTCCTGTTCCGGGTTAGCTGGCTGTACGGCGTGCACGGGCCGAACTTCGTCCATACCATGCTGCGCCTCTTCCGGGAAGGGGGAGGAGCCCGGGTGGTCAACGACCAGTTCGGTTCGCCGACCTATGCCGCCCTGCTGGCCGCGAACATCGCCGGGCTCATCGCCTCCGGCAGCGAGCGCTTCGGCGTCTACCACTATTGCGACCGCGGCGTGATCTCCTGGTTCGACTTCGCCGCCGCCGTCAGGGATCTGGGGCGGGCGGCGGGACGGATCGAAGGCCCGGTGGCCCTGGAGGCGGTCTCCACCGCGGCCTATTCGGGCCGGGCTCCCAGGCCGGCGCGCGTCGTCCTGAACAGCGGCAAGGCCGAGAGGGAGCTGGGTTTTCTGGTGCGCGACTGGCGGCAGAACCTCGGGGAGTTCTTCCGCGAGACGGCGCGGCGCCCGGGGGCGAAGCCGTGAGCCGGGGACGCGCGCTGCTTCGTGCGCTGGGGTGGCTGCTGGTCCTGGCCCCGGCCCTGCGCGGGGCCGAGGTCGTCCTCTCCTGCACCCCGGCGGAGATCACGGCGCGCCAGGGGGGGAAAACCGTTCTCGATTTCACCGTGCGCAACGCCTCCCCCTTCCGCCTGGAGCCGGGAAGCAACTGGTTCATCTCCTATCACGCCCAGGACCTCTCCGGGCGCCGGCTGCAATTCGAGAACCGGCGCTTCCCCCTGCCCGTCGTAGTCCGGCCCCGGGCGACCGCCAGGTTCGCGCTTCCGGTCTACTTCAGCCTTGCCCCCGGAGTCTACCGGCTGGAGTGGGACCTCGTGCGCGAGGGGGAGTTCTGGGGGCGGGACAAGGGCTGGGAGACCTGCTCGGTCGAGCTGCGCCTGAGGCCGCTCGTGACGCCGGGATTCAGGAAGGCCTGGCTGCCGACCTTTTTCCTGAGCGGCCGCAAGGGGATCGACCACGGGCAGTATCTGCTGCGCCAGGTCCTGCGCAACAATGAGATCCGCTTCAACGGCGCCTTCTTCGGCTTCGCCGCCGGCACCACCTACCCCCAGGTCTGGATCCGCGACACGGCCACCCTGATGGCCTACGCCCGCTTTTTCTATCCGCCGACCGACCTGCAGGGCGTCGTGGACCGCTTTTTTCGCTGCCAAGGCCGCCAGGGAGAGGTCCAGGACTGGATCGACACCACCGGCCGCTGTGACAAGAACACGGTCGAGAGCGACCAGGAGAGCTCGCTGGTGCTGGCCTCCTGGCCGCTGGCCCTGGGCGATCCCTCCTGGCTGGCCGCAGAAGTGGCCGGCCTCACCCGCCTGCGCCGGCTGGACATGGCCCTCGAATGGCTTTGGCGGGAGCGCCGCGACAGGGAGCGCGGCCTGATCTGGAGCGGTTTCACCGCCGATTGGGGCGACGTGGAGAGGTCCTACCCCGACCAGCGGGCCATCAAGTTGTCCGATCGCTCGCGGCGGACCTTCTCCATCTACTCCCAGGCCCTGTTCATCCAGGCCGCCCGTAAGCTCGGACGGATGGCCGCACGGCTGGGCGCCGACGGCCTGGCCGGCAAGTGGCGGGGGCGCGGGAAGGCCGTGGCCGCCGAATGCCGGCGGCAGCTCTACCTCCCGGAGCACGGCTACTTTCTCGTCCATCACCTGGATGATGGCGGCGATCTCCTCAAGTGGGAGAAGCACATCCTGGCCGTGGGCGGCAACGCCGAGGCTCTGCGCGCCGGGCTGCTACAGAGGGAAGAGATCGCCCGCCTGCTGCGGGTACTGGAGGAACGGCGCCGGGAGTACGGCTTGCGCACGGTCTCCTTCACCCTGCTGCCGCCCTACCCGGAAGGATTCTTTCCCCACCCGCTGCTGAGCCGTCCCTGGAGCTACCAGAACGGCGGCGAGTGGGACTGGATCGGCGGCCGCCTGGTGGCGGCCCTATACCAGGCCGGTTTCCGCAAGGAGGCCGAGAGGTACCTGGGGGAGATCATGGCCAAGAACCTGGCCGAGATGAACGTCTTCGAGTGGTCGGACAAAGCGGGCAACGGCCAGGGGGCGTCGTTCTATGCCGGCGCCGCCGGGGTTCTGGGCGAGGCGATCCTCCTTGGCCATCTCGGCCTCGAGGAGGACTTCGACCGCTACCAGATCCCGGCCGGCAACAAAAAATTCATGCTCGTGGTCGCCAAGGGCGGCGACCGCTTCACGATCGAGAATTCCGGAAAGGTCCGTGTCGATATAGCCAGCCTGTCCAAGAAAGAAATTTGCATTTTATCCGATTCAGGCCGCAAAAAGACTTGCCATTCAAAAAGCAACAATTAGGGATTCAAGGAATACATTTTTTTTGCGGGTTTTCCCGCTGCCTTGAAAGGCATGTTTTAGGGCTTTTCAACGTCGAGTATCGAATCTTCATTCGCTGAGAAATGGGTGCATTTCCGTCTTCCGTCCACCCTCAACCGTACACCGTCCACCGATTCCTATCTCGGCAGTTTCAATGATTCCTTGATGAAGCCGAGGATGTCGCCGTCGAGGACGCGCTGGGTGTCGCCGCGCTCCAGGCCGGTGCGGTGGTCCTTGACGCTCTGGTAGGGCTGCAGCACGTAGGAGCGGATCTGGTTGCCCCAGGCGATGCCGCCCTTGCCGTCCTCGATGCGGTCCTTCTCCTTCTGCTTGGCCTTCATCTCCAGGTCGTAGAGCTTGGAGCGCAGCATCTTCATGGCCCGGTCCTTGTTCTGGTGCTGCGAGCGCTCGCTCTGGCACTGCACCAC
>JAFGST010000043.1 GCA_016934475.1 Candidatus Aminicenantota bacterium
ACGATCCGGATCTTGCGCGTGCCGCCGAAAGTCTCCTTTGGGGCCCCGAAGCCCTTGGCCAGCGCCAGCTCGCGCGCCTTGTCCAGGTCGATGGACCGGATGCCGCGCCAGTGGATCTCCGGCAGGCCCCCCAGGCAGTCCGGGTGATGGTGGCCGATGATCGCCATTTCGACCTTCGTCTTCAGCTCCTTCTCCACCCAGTCCAGCAAAACGGCCGTCTTCTCCGGCGTCCACGGCATGTCGACCATGATGGTTTTGTCCCTGTCTTTGACAATCAACCGTCGCGCCCAAACACGGGCCCGAGCACCATTGCAAAAATGGGTGGAAGAGTATATATTGGCTCGAGGAGAAAAATCATGGACATGAAAAGCATCATCGCCGAAAAGAAGCTGCGGCCGCTGGGCAACAAACAGCGCCTGACCCAGACCGACAACACCTACAACGTCAGGCTTTTTCTTTTCGACAGCCAGGCCGATGCGTCGACCTACTTCAAGACCCTGTGCGCCTACGCCCAAAAAAATCCACCGCCTTTCGCCCTGGAGATCCTGCTGGTGCGCATCCACACCATCTACTCCCAGCCGTTCGGGTTGGTCATGCCCTACGAACGCACCGACTCCCGCCCCGCATACGCCGCCTGGCACCGCGAAGCCATCTTGACTTGCAACGAAACCCTGCGCAACTTCCAGGCGGCCGATCATAGCTACGCGAACCTGCCCAACTACGTCAAGGAGCTTTTCGACTGGACCATCCTGGTCCCGGCCGGATTCGATCCCGATTCGTCCGCCGGCCAGGCGATACTCAGCGATCCGCCGGAAAACGGATTCCCGCCACTGAAGGTGTAGCCATCCGCCGGGGAAATCGCCGCAGAATTCCGCAAAAACAAAACGGCCGTTGACTTCGCGCCCGTTTGCCGCTACCATGGAAAGGCGAAGACTGCTTTGATATGTAATGTATCAGTTTCGCTCCCAGCAAGCCACCAGGAGGTGCCCATGAAAATCGTCAAGCGTCCTGTCCCCTGCCTGTTCGTCGTTCTCGCGCTGTTGATCCTGCCCGCCATCGGGTGGTCTAAGACAAAGACGAAAAAGATCGCAAGCAGCGATCCCGCCCTGCGCCTGGAATGGCACCGCCGGCATCAGGCGCTGAAGGCCTCCACCCCGTACAAGGGGATGCCGTGGCGGCACATCGGGCCCTTCGACGTGGGCGGCCGCTGCGTGGACGTCGACGTGTCCGGGGGGAGCCGGCGGGTGATCTACGTGGCGACCGCTACGGGCGGTCTCTGGAAGACGGACAACACCGGGATCACTTGGACGCCCCTGATCGACGACCTGCCATCGCTTTCGGTCGGAGACATCGCTGTTTCCGAGTCCCACCCCGACATCATCTACCTCGGGAGCGGCGAAGCCAACCATTTCCGCGCCTCCATCGCCGGGTCGGGAGTGTACAAATCGGTGGACGCCGGCAAAACGTGGCAGCACCTCGGACTTGTCGCGACGCAGACGATCGGCCGGATTCGCATTCACCCTTCCGACCCCGACATCGTCTACGTCGCCGCCACCGGCCACGAGTGGACCTGCAACCCCGACCGCGGCGTGTACAAGACGATCGACGGCGGCCGCACCTGGAAGAAAGTCTTCCACATCAATGAAAAAGTCGGCGCCATCGACCTGGTCATGGACCCGCAGAATCCCGAGACGCTGATCGTCTCCATGGTCAACCGCATCCGTAGGCGCTGGAGCGACCCGGTCCCGGGCGGCGGGGACGGCCTGTTCAAGACGACCGACGGCGGCCGGACGTGGCGGAAGCTGACGCAGGGGCTCCCCGAAGCCGAAACCACCGGGCGCATCGGCATCGACCTCTGCCGCACCAAGCCCAGCATCGTCTACGCCTTCGTCGACAACCACACGCCGACGCGCATGCCCGCTTCCGGCGAGCGCGACTCCTACGGCCGGCTGCGTACCTACTCCGACATCGTGGGAGCCGAGGTCTACCGCAGCGACGACCAGGGCGAGACCTGGCGCAAGGTCAGCCCGGCCGACCGGCTGTTCGAGCGCTTCGGCGGCACCTACGGCTGGGTCTTCGGCCAGATCCGCGTCGACCCCAGCGACGCCGACGTGGTCTATCTCATGGGGCTCGGCCTCTACCGCTCCGTAGACGGCGGCCGGACCTGGACCGAGATCGCCAAGGACGTCCACGGCGACCACCACGGGCTGTGGATCGATCCCTCCGACTCGAACTACCTCATCAACGCCAACGACGGCGGGGCCAACGTCTCCTACGACTACGGCAAGAACTGGCGCAGCTTCCAGGCGGGCATCCCGGCCACCCAGTTCTATAACGTGGCCCTCGACATGGCCACGCCCTTCAACGTCTACGGCTCGGTTCAGGATTTCGGCACCTTCCGCGGCCTGGGCGTCGGGCCCCGCCCGGCCAATCCGGCCGATGAGGACGACTGGCGGGGCGAGCGCCCGGTCCGCTGGGGGTATGCGCCGGGCGGGGAAGGGACGCTGATCGCCGTCGACCCCTCCGATCCCAACGTCGAGTACGCCTCGAGCTTCTACGGCCGGCTCGAGAGATCAGAGTACAGGGACGGCAAGTGGACGAGCAAGAGGATCTATCCCAGGGCGGGCGAAGGGGAGCCCCCCTACCGCGGCCAGTGGCTGGCCGGGCTGGCCCTTTCGCCGCACAACCCCGACATCGTCTACCACGGCTTCCAGTACCTCTTCCGCTCCCTGGACCGCGGCGAGACCTGGGAGAGGATCAGCCCCGACCTCAGCTACAACCGTCCGCAGTGGGCGGGCAAGCTGCCCTATGCCATCCCCTACCAGACCATCACCGCCGTCTCCGAGTCGCCCTTCAAGTTCGGCGTGGTCTATGCCGGGACCGACGACGGCCGGGTGCACGTCACCCGCGACGGCGGTGCCACCTGGAGCGACATCACCTCCAGCCTGCCGCACAAAAGGCACGTCTGGTGCCTGGTCGCCTCAAAACATGATCCAGCCACCGCGTACATCGCCCTGGTCGGCCGCCACGACGACGATTTCGCCCCCTATGTGTTCAAGTCCACCAACTACGGAAAGACCTGGACCTCGATCGCGGCCAACCTGCCGGGCGGGCCGACGAACGTCATCCGCGAGGATCCGAAGAAGAAGGATGTCCTCTACTGCGGCACCGACTACGGGGTGTACGTCTCCACTGACGGCGGCAGGAGCTGGAACTGCCTGGGCTCCGGGCTGCCCAACGCCCCGGTCTGGGACCTGCAGGTCCATCCGCGGGACAACGTGCTGGTCATCGCCACCAACGGCCGCGGCATGTGGGCCATCGACGACCTTTCGCCGCTGCGCGAGTAAGGGGCGGCGGCTCGCCGTCCCCGTCCGCGGGGCGGGATCTCGCCTGCTCCAGGCCGGCCAGGAGCGAGGAGAGGATGCCGCCGAATAACAGCCGCCCGGCGAGCACCGGCGCCGGCCCCGCTCTGCTTCGGTCTTTTTCCTGAAGATCTTCAGGTTCGTCCATTTTTTCTTTTTACTTTTTACTTTTTCCTTTTACCTTTTACCTTTTACCTTTCGCCTCTCGCTATTCACAAAACACCCGCACCTTCTCCTTGCCGTCGACCTCGACGGTGAGGTCGTTGAGGTGCACCAGCAGCGCCTCGACGTCCTGGGGGTTGAAATGGTTCATGTCGAAGGGCACCCCTTTCTCCTTCAGCTCCGAGTTGACCTTGTCGCGCACCTGGGCCGGGATGAAGCTGGCGAACTTCAGGCCGGCGCGCACCAGGTTGAGCGGCACGCGGACGTTGACCCGGTCGCCGTCGGGATCTCCCGGCGCCGGCTCGACCAGCACCCGCAGGTACTTGGGCCCCCGGGCGCCGGCGGTGGCCGCTCCCCCCTCGGGGGGTTCCGAGACGGCGGCCAGCAGCCTCTCGGCTTCGTCGACCGATATCTTCTTGTCGGCCAGCATCTCCAGGATCTTTCTTTTTTCTTCGCTCATGGCATTCCTCCTTATTTCATCACGATGCGCGTGATCTTGCCTTGTTCGCTACGGCCGATGTCGAGGGTGAGCCCCGACAGCGCGCCGATCAGGCCGAACACATGGAAATACATCTGCAGCAGCGGCTTGCCCCAACCCCAGGGCCAGAGCAGCAGGCCGCAGAGCAGCACCAGCGGCAGCAGCAGGAGCAGCAGCGCCCCCAGCAGCAACCACACCAGGAACAGGGGGACGGGCATGGCGAAGCGCTTCTTGCCCGGCTCCTCGACGCGGATCCAGAGCCACAGCGGGATCACGGCTTCCTCCCCAGCTTTCTCAGCGTCTCATCCACGTCGATCTCGCCCTTCTCCAGGCGCCCGAGCAGGTCGAGCGCCGTGGGCGGCGGGTTGATTTCGACGAATTCCAGCTGCCCGGCGATGCGGTTGAGGCGGTTCTTCACCGTCGGGTAAGAGATGCCGAAAAGGCCCTCCATCTCCTTGATCGAGCCGTGGCAGCGGATGAAGGCCGTGACGAAGATCTGGTCCTCCTGGGTCAGCCGCGCCAGGGGCGGCAGATCGAAGCTGCCCTCGATCGCGATCTCCTTTCCGGCGAGACGCACCCTCTCCACGGTCAGCGAAGAACCCTGCGTCAGCCGGGTCAATTCCAGCCACTCACTGGCCATGCGGCACCTCCTTGATTTTCTGAATAAATTATGGCATAAAATATTCATAATGTCAATTTAATTATAAGAAATAATTATAAAATAAGCTAAATATATTAACATAATTAATTTTTTCTGGAAAAAACGCCATTCTCCTGCCGCAAGCAAGGCGTATGCAATCAGCCGTGGGCCCTATTCGCAGCGCAGGGCTTCGACGGGATTGTACCTCGAGGCGCGGCAGCTTTGCTTGAA
>JAFGST010000044.1 GCA_016934475.1 Candidatus Aminicenantota bacterium
AAGGACCACCTGGGCCACGGGGACAACCTGGTGCCGGTGATCCTGGCCAGGACGCCCCACGGGCTTTTCGCCGCCGACCGGGAGTTCGGTGACGTGACGGGGAGGAACGGCCTGCCCGAGATCGCGGTGGGGCGGCTACCGGTGGTGACCAACGCGGAGTTGCGCGCCATGATCGCCAAGATCAAGGCCTACGAGAGCGGCGGCGGGGCCTGGACGGACCGGGCGCTGTTCATCGCCGACGACGGCGACGGCGGGGGCGATTTTGCCCAGAGCTGCGACAGCCTGGCGGGGCTGGCTTCGGGCTTCCAGGCGGAGAGGATCTATCTGGAGGGCTCGGTCCAGGAGACGCGCGACAGGATCGCGGCGGCCTGGAACGCCGGCGCCGGTCTGCTGGCCTACTGCGGCCACGGGGCGCTGAACCAGCTGGCCAAGGAGAACATCTTCCATGTCAGCGATGCCGTGGGGCTGCGGAACGGTGGGCAGCTGCCGCTGGCCATGATGCTGACCTGCGTGGCGGGGCGCTTCGAGCTGCCGGGGTTCACGAGCCTGGGCGAGGCGCTGATGCTGAACGCCGGGGGCGGCATGGTCGGGGGGTTGCTGCCGGCGGGGGCGGCGCTGAACGCCGACTCGCTGCGGCTGGGGGAGGAGTTCTACAAGGCGCTGCTGCGCGGCGGGGGAGCGACTGCCGGCCAGGCCCTGGTGCAGGCCATGAAGGGCTACCTGCAGGCGGCCGGCCCGGCCTACGTGCTGAACGTGTACAACTGGCTGGGTGATCCCGCCCTGACGGCGAAGTGAACATGAGGGACAGGATGAAGAGCGAAGAGTGGACCGCAGTGGCGGTCGAAGGAAAGATGGGGACCAAGAAAGCAATAAAAAGTGGAAAAAAACCATACCAGAAGCCGGAACTGCGTCGGGTGAGCATCGGCGCCGGCGTGCAGACGCTCGGGCTGGGCTGCAAGACGATCGACGGCTATGGCAGCCTGCCGGTCACCATTCCCTGCTGGGCGAACGGCTGTGCCCAGGAAGGAAGCTGAATCCCGCGCCCGCCGGCGCGATGAACGATCCATACGACGCGGCGGCCGCCGGGACCGACCGCGTCCCCGCATTTCCGGAATACGCATCGCCGGCATCGAGCTGGCCGTTTCCGGCATTCCCCACCAGGGCCTGAAGTTCGCCAATCCGCTGTATCGGCGCTTCCGGGTTCCAGCCGCCCCGCACCGGGCCGATCAGCGGATCGATATCCGCATGAGGTGCTCGGCGTACCCGGAGCCGAGGGGAAAGGAAATGCTGTTCGACACCGAGGAGGCATGGGCGCTCTACGGCGATCGGGCGCATTTTTGGGTCGTTTATCGGCCTCCCCGGTACGAGAAGCCGTTCTGGGTCGCCGCTTTCGATCGCCGTGTCACCCGGGTCGAGTACTTCTCTGAGCCCTTGCCGCCGGTTGGGGGAAAAACGCCCGCAAAGATCGTTCATCCCGTAGGCTATCCCCTCGACCAACTGCTGCTCATGTATTTTCTGGCCCGGCGCCGGGGGATCCTGACTCACGCGGCGGGGCTGGTCCGCGGCGGTCGGGCCTATCTCTTCGCCGGGGCCTCGGGGGCGGGCAAGAGCACCCTTTCCGCGCTGCTGGCCAAGGCCGGGATCGGGAAAATGCTCAGCGACGAGCGGATGATCGTGCGCGAGGTCCAGGGCGAAATGACCGCCTTCGGCACGCCCTGGGCCGGGACGGCGGGGATCGCCCGGGGCGGCAGCGCGCCCCTGGCCGGGATTTTATTCCTGGCGCATGGGAAGAGCCACCGCATGCAACAACTCGATCCTGCCGCCGCCCTTGACCGCCTGCTGCCCCTGGCCTCAATCCCCTGGTACGATCCCGACGCCGCCGCGCCGATCATCGCCTTCGCCAAGGACATGCTCGCCAGGATCCCGGCCTGCGAGTTCCGCTTCGCTCCCGATCCTTCGGCGGTCGAGTTTTTCGAGCGGCGGATGCGGACGCCGGCCTAGGGCCGAACGGAATTACTTTTCATCGAAACCCTTTTACTTGTCCGGAAAAACTTTCCCCGTGCTTTTTTCGTCTTATGCGGTATGCCGCGACGCCCGCGGAACCGGCCGCCCCTTTTTTCAGGAGGAGCTTATGGAAACGAATAGGAAAGTGACATTCTTTCAGCTTCTGGTCGCCACGAGCCTGCTGGCGCTGTCTTCCGGCGGCATGTTCCTGGCGGGCCAGGAACCGCCCGACGCGGCAAGGAAAGAATATCCTCTGGCGAAGAACGCCGTGGTCACTCCGGCATCGTCGCTCATCAAGGTCGACGGCCGGCTCGACGAGGAGGCATGGAAGAACGCGGCCATGCTGGAGATCCTCTACGAATGGCAGCCGGGCGAGAACACCCCGGCGCCGGTAAGGACGGAGGTGCTGGTCACATACGATCGGGCCAAGCTCCATGTCGGCTTCCGCTGCTTCGACCCGGAGCCGCGGAAGATCCGCGCCCACCTGATGGACCGCGACGCCATCGATACCTTCATCATGGACGACCACGTCAGCCTCATGCTCGACACCTTCAACGACGAGCGCCGCGCCTTTCAATTCCGCATCAACCCGTTGGGAGTCCAGGCCGACGCCAACTTCAGCGAGCTGGAGGGCTATGAGGACTTCTCCTGGGACGCCATCTGGGAATCGGCCGGCCGGATCACCGATTTCGGCTATGTCGTGGAAGTGGCCATCCCCTTCAACCAGCTGCGTTTTCCCAAGGGCGGGAAAGAGCTGACCTGGGGCTTCGAGGCCGACCGCTCCTGGCCGCGCACCGTGCGCCACCGCATGAGCACCCACGTGCGCGACCGCGACCGCAACTGCCTCCTCTGCCAGTTCAACAAGATCAGCGGCTTCCAGCATATCAGCCCGGGAAAGAACCTGGAGTTCGATCCCACCCTGACCGTGCAGCGCAGCGACGTCCGGGAGGATTTTCCCGGGGGCAGGATGGAAGCCGGCATCGTCAAGTTCGACCCCGGCATCACCGCCCGCTGGGGCGTGACGCCCAACCTGATGCTCAACGCCACGGTCAATCCCGATTTCTCCCAGGTCGAGGCCGACGCCGCCCAGCTCGACGTCAACACCCGCTTCGCCCTTTATTACCCGGAGAAGCGGCCGTTCTTCCTCGAGGGGGCTGACTTCTTCCTGACGCCGCTGGAGATGGTCTTCTCGCGCACGGTGGCCGATCCCCTGTGGGGCGGCAAGGCGACCGGCAAGATCGGCGCCAACGCCGTCGGCGTCTTCGTCACCCAGGACCGCATCAACAACCTGCTCTTCCCCTCCAACCAGGGCACCGGCATGGTCTCGCTGGACGATGACGCGTGGGGCGGCGTGTTCCGCTTCCGCCGCGACATCGGGCGCAATTCGACCCTCGGCGTGCTGTACACCGGCCGGGCCGGCGATGACTATTCCAACCAGGTCCTGGGGGCGGATGGTTTCCTGCGCCTCAGCCGCACCAAGACGTTTTCCTGGCAGGCACTGTACTCCAGCACGGACTACCCGGAGGCCGTCGCCGCCCGCTACGGCCAGGCGGCGGACCCGTTCTCCGGCTACGCCCTTTATGGGAGCCTGCGCCACGACAGCCGCAACCTGATCTACCTCGTGTCCTACAAGGACCTGGGGAGCGACTTCCGCGCCGACTTCGGCTTCGTTCCGCGCGTGGATACCCGCAGCGTAACCGTGAACATCCACCCGGTGATCTGGGGCCGGCCCGGCGGCTGGTTCGACCGCCTGGGCTTCCAGGTCGTCGGCACCCGCGTTACCGACCACGACGGCAACCAGACCGACATCGAGGGGCGGATCGGTGTCGGTTACGACGGTCCGCTGCAGTCGGTCCTGCAGGTCTTCCTGCTCAGCAACAAGATCCTTTACCAGGGGGTGGAGATCGAGCGCACCTTCCAGAGCGGCTACCTGGAGATGAAACCGCGCAAGGGGCTGTGGTACTGGCTCTACTGGGAGGCGGGCGACGCCGTGGACTACGCCAACGCCCGGCCGGCGAGCTCGGTGCTGCTGAATCCCTCGCTGGAGATCGGCCTGGGCCGCCACCTCAACCTCAACCTCAACCACATCTACGAGAACCTTACCCTGAAGGGAGACCGCATCTACCTGGCCAACCTGCTGCAGGCGCGGCTGATCTATAACTTCAGCGTGCGCTCCTTCCTGCGCGCCATCGTCCAATACTCCGACGTCAAGTACAATCCCGTCCTTTATTCCTATCCCGTCGAGGAGCGGGAGAAGGGGCTCTTCATGCAGCTGCTCTTCTCCTACAAGATCAATCCCCAGACGGTGCTCTTCCTCGGTTACACCGACAAGGGCATCGGCACGGCCAACATCGACCTGACCCGGGCCAGCCGCACCTTCTTCCTGAAGATCGGCTACGCCCTGGTACGCTAGCCGGGCTCAGCGCTTCAGGGTTGGTCTGGCGGGGATTACGTTCACCTTGAACGAAACGGAGTTGTTCCGCGGATTGGAGTCGACCACCCCGACGCTCACGGCATGGGGCCCGAGCTCGACTTCGACCCGGATGCTGTACAGGCCGACGGCCGACGGGGTCCAGGTGAAGCTGAAGGGGACCACCAGCATCCCCGGGTCGTTGAAGTCCTGCTCGAAGATGCGGGTGGCCCGGCTCGTCTTGCTCTGCACCCAGGCGCTGACCTTGAAGTCGCGGATGGCGCCGGTGGCGCCGCGCATTTCGCCGCGGACGGTCAGCGCCGCTCCGGCCTTCGCTTCCAAGCCTCCCGGCGGAACGCCGAACAGCCGGGGCTGGGTGACCTTCAGCCGCAGGTCGTAGGTCTCGGTGGCCGGCGTGCTGACGACGCCGGTGAGAGCCAGTTCCTGGCGGTTGTTGCGCTCGTTGCTCTCGGCGACGGTGTTGTCGGGATCGATCTCGAAATAGACGCGGTGCGCCCCCTCGGGCACCTCCCAGATGAAGGAGACCTCCTCGAGCCCGCCGTCGCCGGCCATGCTCGGGAAGGTGTGGTCGTAGAGCCGCGTGCCGCCGACGACGCCGCCGATGACGCGCACGTTGTCGGCGCGCGTGGGCACGGCGTCGACCTGGGCGCTGAAATTATAGCGCAGCCCGGCCTTGACCGTGGTGCTGCCGCTGCTGCAGCTCAGGTCGCGGAAGAACAGCAGGTCGGTCTGGCTGCAGGCCAGGTCGGGATCGGTCATGACGTTGTCCCCCTCGTTGTTCTCGCTGACCTCGTTGTCGCAGTCGCCGACCACCGCCACCGGCGAGCCGCAGGTGGCGGTCCAGGTGAACTGGCCGTTGCCCTCGTCGCCGTTAACCAGACCGGCGTGGGCGTTGCGGGCGATGATGGCCCCGCCTACGCGCAGCCCGACGTGGAACGGCCCCGCGCTGTAGGCGCTGTCGTTGCGCAGGTAGTATTTGATGGTCACCGCGTCGCCGGCGGTGAAGGTGCGCGGGGTGAAGGTGTGGTCCCAGCCGATCTCGCGCATGCTGCCGACGTGGATGTTGGGCAGCCGCGAGACCAGGGCGAAGGGGGCGTCGCTGCGGTCGAAGAGGTCGGTGCCCACGCCGCGGACGCGGACGACGTAATCCTCTCCGGCAGGAGCCGCTCCCGAGGCCGTCGTGCCGGCCGTCCACGAGAAGCTGCCTACGGCGGCGGGGACGGCCGCGGCGATGATTCCGACCGATGAGCCGTCGCTGCGCATGAGCAGCAGGCGCACGTCGCCGCTGACCCCGCTGCAGGTCCAGGTGATGGTGACCGGATCGCCGCTGAACCAGCGCTCGCCTCCGTTGGGGGAGGTCATGGTGATCGTTTGGGCGCCGAGCGCGGCCCCCAGGAGCGCGAATATCGCCACCAGGCCGATCGTTCTTTTCCGTTTCATGAAAGTCCTCCTGTGTAGTGGATTCACCATATACATACCCGTTTGCGGAAAATATCTCAACGGTCCTGAAATGGCCTGCCTCGTGGAGGGCCGAAGCGTGCCTGCTGCCGCCCGGGTGTCCGCTGCCGGGCGCTTCTGCTATAATGACAGCATGTTACCCATCCGGAGTCGGAGCTTGGCGGCCCTGGCGCTTATGGCCGGCTGTGCTTCTGCGGCGACTCTCTCCGGCTCCGCTTTCGGACGGCATCAGGACCGCTATCGGCGGGTGCGGACGGCGCGAGTTTCCGCGCAGCCGCGGCTCGAGGCGCTGTTCCGCGGCGCCGGCCTGGGCTATCCGCCCCGGGAGGTCTTCCTGCGCGCCTTCAAGATGGAGGGCGAAATGGAGCTGTGGGCGCGCAACGGCGTCAGCGGCCCCTTCGTCCTGGTCAAGACCTATCCCATCTGCGCTTCCTCGGGCGTGGTCGGTCCCAAGCGCCGCCAGGGGGACCTTCAGGTCCCGGAGGGCTTTTACCGCGTCAGCGGCTTCAATCCCTGGAGCCGTTTCCACCTCTCGCTGCAGATCGATTACCCCAACGCCTCCGACCGCATCCTGGGCGGCGCCGGCAATCTGGGCGGTGACATCTTCATCCACGGCTCCTGCGTGACCATCGGCTGCATTCCCCTGGGCGACGGCCCGATCGAGGAGGTCTACCTGGCCGTGGTCGACGCCCGTGCCGCCGGGCAGTCCCGCACCGCGGTGCACATTTTCCCCTGCCGGCTGGACCGGGATTGGTTGCGGCTGGAGCGGGAGGCCTGGCGCCGGCCCGGATTGCTGGATTTCTGGCGCAACCTGAAAGAGGGGTATGACATTTTCCAGGGCACCCGGCGCATGGCGAAGATCTCCGTGGACCGCCGGGGCCGCTATCTCTTCGACTGATCCGCCCCCTCAGCGCCAGCCATCGGGCCTAGAGTGAATTCTTGGGGGCGCCGGGAGTTGCCTTTCGCTCCGCCGGCGGCTACAATGAGAATCAGGGGATTCTAGCTCATGAAACGATCCGCGGCATGCATGGTTCTGCTGCTTGTGGCCGCCGGCTGCGGGCGGAGGGCGATCATGGTCGCCCCGCGTCCGCGCCTGGACCCGGGCAAGGTGCGCGTCTTTCCCCACGTCATCCTCATCGAGAGCTCCGAGGAGCTGCTCTGGGCCAGGGTGCTGAACACGCGCAGCATGGTGCCGGTGCTGGACCG
>JAFGST010000045.1 GCA_016934475.1 Candidatus Aminicenantota bacterium
CGGGTAAGGCTGAGTCCCCGAGTGAACGAAGGACAACTTGCCCGATCCAGCCATAGGTTGTCAGCAACCCTCTCGCAGATTCCAGTCTTTTTAAAAAGTTATTTTGGACAGATGTGCTTGACCCCATATTCTAATTGACCAGGCTTTTTCTTGTTTTCTGATCAAAATAGCCGGCTCGGACGTATTAAAGAAAGCACAAGACAGGTTTCCCGGGCGGAGGGTGTTCGGAAGCGGCGCGGTCAACCCCGACTTCTCCCAGGTGGAGGCCGACGCGCGACAGCTGGACGTCAACCAGCCCTTCGCCCTGTTCTACCAAGAGAAGCGCCCCTTCTTCACGGAAGGGTCCGACTTCTTCAGCTCGCCGTTCCGGGTGATCTATACGCGCACCCTGCGCGATCCCCGCTGGGGGCTGAAGCTCTCGGGCAAGGAGGGGGCGAACACCGTCGGCGCCTACGTCGTCCAGGACGAGCTGACCAACCTGATCTTCCCGGGCAGCCAGGGGTCGGGAGCCGCCTTGCTCGACCGGGTCTCGTCGGGGCTGGTGCTGCGCTACAAGCGCGACCTGGGCAGCCGCTACACCCTGGGAGCGCTGTTCACCGACCGCAGCGGCGACAATTACTTCAACCGCGTCTACGGCGTCGACGGCATGGCCCGCTTCGGCCGCAGCGACAAGATGACCTTCCAGCTCCTCGGCTCCTCGACCCGCTATCCCGAGGAGGTCGCCCTCGACCACGGCCAGCCCCCAGGCACGCTGGGCGGCCACGTTTTCGGCGCGCAGTACGAGCACCAGGGGCGCCGGCTCAACGGCTATGTCGAGTACGACGAGGCCGACCTCCTTTTCCGCGCCGACCTGGGCTTCATGCCCCGCGTCGACTACCGCGAGCTGGAGGGCGGCGTGAGCTGGAGCTGGTA
Source organism: Candidatus Aminicenantota bacterium (assembly GCA_016934475.1). Lineage (GTDB taxonomy): Bacteria > Acidobacteriota > Aminicenantia > UBA2199 > UBA2199 > UBA2199. Next base: position 913 of record JAFGST010000045.1, read on the forward strand.
CCGCGACCAGGGGTGGTGGTCGCGGATCCAGGTGGGATCCAGCTTCGAGTATTCCGAAGACCGGGAGGGACGGTTCCTCTACCGCAACCACAGCCTCAATTTCTTCTTCCGCGGCGCCATGCAGACCTTCAGCGTCTTCTACCTCAATCGCAGCCGCGAGAGCTACGGCGGCCGCGCCTACGACCTGTGGTCCGGGGAGCTCTACACGGCCAACATCACCCAGGGCAGCGCCATCTTCCACCTGAACCTGCGCACGTTCTTCCGCGCCATCCTCCAGCACGTCGACTACCGCTACAACGCGGCCAACTATACCTTCCCGGTCGAGCCCGAGGAGAGGCACTTCTTCAGCCAATGGCTGTTTTCCTACCGCCTCAACCCCCGCACCGTGCTGTTCCTCGGCTACTCCGACAACGCCCTGGGGACACAGGAGTACCCTCTCACTCGCAGCGACCGGACGATATTCATGAAGCTCAGCTATTCGTGGCAGATATAGACGTTAAAAAGAGATAAAAGCTAGTTGATGGGTTCAAGGGTAGAAGGGGCAACAGCCCGTCGAGGCCCGACCCCGGAGCTTCAGCAAAAACGCAGGACAGCGAGTTCATATTCGTATATAATATCGCCCCGAGGAGAAACCATGCTGCTCGTGGCCGACACGTTCGTTTCCGACGCCTTCGCCGCGACGTTCGACCGCCTGATGGCCGCCGTCGCGGAGAAGGGTGGGAGTGAGGTCGAGTTCTGGCGGCCGCTGCGGCAGCCCGGCGCCCCCGATCTTTGCCGCTGCAGCCGACTGATCCTGTCGGGCTCCGAGACCTCCATCGTGGATAACCACCCCTGGGAGGAGCCCTTGGTTGCGGTGCTGGACGGGTTCCTGGGCGCGGGAAAGCCCGTTCTCGGAATCTGCCATGGCCATCAGTTCATCGTGAAAAGGCTTCTGGGCCGGAGGCGCATCCGCCACGCACCCGTCCCGGAATTCGGCTACCGCAGGATCGAGTTCACCGCCAACCCGCTTTTCGCCGGGATCCGCGAGCCCCTGGTCTCGGTGGTCTCCCACTTCGACGAGGTGACGGACCTGGAGGAGGAATTTGCGGTCCTGGCCTCCTCCCCCGATTGCCCGGTGCAGGCCTTCCAGCTCAAGGGCAGGCCGGTGTGGGGCGTGCAGTTCCACCCCGAGTACGGCCCGGGGAGCATCGAGGAGATATTCGCCGACGTCGAGAAGTCTTTTCCCGAGTACGGGAATTTCTACCACGATGATTTGAGACAGGAGGCGGACCTGGAGCAGAACGAGAGGATCTTTCTGAATTTCCTTGAAATGTAGGCGAGGGGAAAAAAGTGTCGGGTTTTTCATCGTGGCATTCAGCCGGCCATAATAAGGGGACGGCAGTAGGATGAATGCATTGAGCATGGAGCGCGAGATGCTGGCGCCGTGCGGGATGAATTGCAACCTGTGCAGCTGGGGGCTCGATCCGGGCAAGCCGGGATGCGCCGGCGGCGCCATCCCCGCAAGGGCCGGCGACAGCCGGGTACGCGATGAATGAAAGAATGTCGTTGATCGAGGCAGCTGAGAAAAACGACGTCACGTGGGCAGAAAAACTGCTTCGCGAAGGTGTCGCTGTCGAGGAGCGCAACGCCTACGGCCAGACGGCTCTTCACCTGGCGGCGGGATTCGGCCATATCGCCATCATGGCATTGCTGCTCGAGCAGAATGCCGACATCGAGGCCGTCGCCCACTATGGCCACCGTCCCCTGATGCTGGCGGGTTCGAATCGCTGCCATTGGAAAACCGACCCGGCCGGCGAACGGACCGTCGCCTTTTTACTGAACTATAAACCGCTGCTGGATGCCCGGGATCGGTACGGCTGGACGGCCCTGCACCATGCGGCCTATGACGGCCATGCGCGAACCGTCGAGCGGCTGCTTCTGGCCGGCGCCGATTGGCATATCAAGAACGAGAAAAAGGAAGATCCCTTGACCCTGGCGGTCAAAACACCCCAAAGGCACCCCTACGAAGACCGCATGACCATTCTCCCGGGCCGCAAGGAAGAAGATTCCATGTTCGATGTGGTGAAGGTTCTATTCGCTGCCGAAAACAAGCACGGCCTGCACTGGAAACGGCGGCAGTCATTGTCCAGGCTGGCCCTGAAATATCGCTGCCCCGAAGCCGTGGCTCTGTTCTCCTGAACCTTTCGCTGACGAAGTCGATGGGACGATCAGTTCTTTGGATTCGTCATCGCCGCCGGTGAAGGTCCTCAGGTTCTCGGGGATGTGCCCGTAGTCGCCGAAGGCGTCCAGCTTCATCGTCCCGTCCGGAAGGATGCGGACGATCGTCAGACTGCAATTGGTTATGCTCATTTGCAGCCACGACAGCGTGTCCACCCGCAATACCTTGGCCACGAAATAGCGGATGACGTTGCCGTGGCAGACGACGATGTCGTGCCGGTCGAGGGCATCGGGCGAGGGGACGAAGAATTCCTGGAAAAAGCGCTCGATGTTACTTACGCACTCCTCCCTCTCGGCCGCGGTCGCCTCCCTCATGACGTCCTGCCTCCAGGTCGGAGGCGTGCATTCGCTGATGGACGGATTCTGTTTCAGCTCCAGCCCGGGGAAATCGCGGCCAACGACCTGAGCGGTTTCCCTGGCGCGGGTCATGGTGCTGCTGGTGAGCGAGGTGAAGGACACCGGCATCGCTTTCAGCCTGGAGGCGAGCAGCCGGGCCTGGGCGACGCCCAGCGGTACCAGCCCCCTGCCGGTGAAGGCGTCCCGCTTGTCCGAGTGGTCGTACTGACCGTGACGGACCAGGTAAATTGTTCTGACTCCCTTCTTCCCCGGATCGCTATTTTGACTATACGTTACGGGAGAGTGAATGATGGAGACGACGAGGAAAACGGTCAACGACAAAATGTTTCGCTTTTTCATAATCACTTCCGGGTCATCCCTTGGGAAAACCAATTTTCTCTATAATGGATTGTAATGAACTTTTATTGAAATATCAAGAAGCCTTCGGGATCGCTTCCCGTTCATGCACGTCGAATTCGGAAGGGATACGGGCGCGCGGCCTTTTCTTGCGGCATTCGATCTGGTAGGATGGCTTCGCATGCCGGGCGATTGCGCTCCAAACCCTGTTGCTTCGCCGTACGATCACCTGACGGTCTATTATTTCAGCGGCACGGGCAACGCCCTCACGGCCAGCCGCTGGATCAGGGAAAACGCCGCGAAAAAAGGCATGACGACGGATTTGCTTTCTATAGACAGGTTTCAGAAGGTCAGTGTTCCTGCCGCCGGGGGCAAAAAACTGATCGGTTTTTGCTACCCGACCCATGGTTTCAACCTGCCCTGGATCATGCTGAAATTCATCGCCAGGTTCCCGGCCAGGGAAAGATGCGACGTGTTCCTGCTGAATACGCGGGCGGGCTCGAAGATTTGCAAATGGTTCGCGCCCGGGGTCAGCGGCATCGCGCAGATCCTGCCGGCGCTCATTTTGCGGGTCAAGGGATTCCGGATCAGGAGCCTGTTCCCCCTGGACATGCCTTCGAACTGGGTATCGGTCCATCCCGGCTTCAAGCCGGCCACGGTCGTTGCCATCGCCGCGCGCTGCCGCGTCATGACGGACGGTTTTTGCGAAAAAGTGCTCGCAGGACGGATGCATTTCAGGCCCAATGTTTTCTTCATGATGCCGATCGACATCGCACTGGCGCCGATTGCGTTCTTGTACTTCATCTACGGCCGCTTCTTTTTCGCGAAGCTGTTCTTCGCCTCGAGCGACTGCGACGGCTGCGGCCTGTGCGCGGACAAGTGCCCGACGGCCTCGATCCACATGGTCGACCGAAGGCCATTCTGGAAATTCACCTGCGAGAGCTGCATGCGCTGCATGAACCTCTGCCCGCGCCGGGCCATCCAGGTATCGCACCTGCTCGCCGCGCTCATCGCCGTCGCCGGTTCGCTCCTGCCTTTGGCCCTGCTGTACAAGGCCATCGATCCCCATCTCCCCTCGGCGCTGCGGGGGCCGGTGAATTTCATCGTCAACTGGGGCATTGCGATGTCGCTGTATTTCCTGGCCTCGGGAGCGGCCTTTTGGCTCATGCGAACGAGATGTATCAACCGGCTGTTCACGTACACCTCCCTGACGAAGTACTGGCGGCGCTACCTGGCCTCGGGAATAAGAGCAAGGGATTTCGGGAAAGGGCGCTCCCGAAGGTAAAAGGCAAAAAAAACGAGGATTGCGACCGATCTCTCCCGAACCCCTCCTTCCGGATGACGGCTTCCGCCTGCTTGTCTTTTCTGAGTGGTTCCCTTGCGATCCTATTCCTGAATGACGACCATGTCCGACCTCTTGCCGCTCATGAAGTCGATGTCGATGCGGCCGATGCACACCTTCGCGACCGACTTGTCGGTGACCTGGGCGGCGGCGACCTTGTCGGGCTCGCGCTCTAGCTGGCGGATCATCACGCCGAGGGCGCGCCGCTTCTCCCCGGGGTCGTCGACGAACGTCACCCGGCCGGCGAACTGGACGCTCTCGAACAGGTGGTCGCAGCGGCCGAAGGCGTAACCATGGTCGATGAAGGCCTGCCCCCAGACGCGGGGATTCGCTTTTAGGATTTCGATCTTCTTCCCTTGGCGAGCGCAGTGGAAAAAGATCGCGTTTCTCTCTTCGTCGTACCCGTGGCTCAGCGTCGCCAGGTAGGGCTCGTCCCCCCGGCACATGGCCACGGTGACGTATCGCGTCGCCTTCAGGATCGCCCGCATCTCGGCGGCATCCCGGATCTCCTTCTCCTTCCGGCGCAGCCCATGATAGGTCTCCATCGCGGTGTCTCCTCCTCATGTCGGGAAGCGGAACCAGGTATTATATCTTGATGACGCGGAGAATCAAGCCAATCCTCTCAGCCCAAACGGCGGCATCCGCAGAATGCGCGGCGCCGGGAGGCACTACTCGCTCAATGGCGGGGACGCTTTCTTCAAGATGCAGAAAAGGCTCGAGCCGTCCACCTCGGTCAACGTGAGCGCGGCGGGCAGGCCGGCGGCCAGCTGGAGGAACTGCTCCGGAGCGAACGTCGTGGCCGTGAAGCCGTCCTTGCAGGCGATAAAGCCGTTCTTCGTCCTTTCCCAGTCGATCTCGCCCAGAAGTCCCGCCTCCGACTGCCGGCGGAACCACTCGAGGCGGTGCTCCCAGAACCGACCGGCATAGGTCGAGAACAACGCCGTCCCGCTGGGCTGGCAGCCCCCCAAGGGGACGCCGCCCAATGTGTTGGGCCGGCAGACGCGCAGTGCCTCGCGCAGCAGGGTCGCCGGCTCGCGGTGGAAGGCCGATATGCCGTTCTGCAGGCAGAGGACGATGTCGAAGCTTCCGTCGGCGAAGCTCAACGCGGCGGCGTCCATCTCCAGGACCTCGACATTGGCCAGCCCGGCGACGGTTTCGCGCGCCAGGGCGACGCTGGCCGGCGCGTTGTCGACGGCCGTGACCGAGTGCGCCCGCGCCGCCAGCTCGGGGAGGGTGCGGCCGTAGCCGCAGCCGAGGTCGAGGACCGCGTCTCCGGGGCGGACGAAACCCAGAGCGAAGTCGAGCTCGGCGCGCAGGTAGCGCTGCACGCGCGGCGGCGCGACCTCGTAGCAGCGGCGCAGCCTCTCGGCCGCCAGTCGTTCGGCGTAGTAGTCACTCATCCTGGATGCCCGGAGCGGGATCATTATAGCCCCGGCTTCCAATCCATGCAATTCCGACATCGAGTCCCGCGGCGGGTCACCGGCATCGCGCTCTCTTTTTCTTCAGTTCATCGATCCGGCTGAGCAGCCACTGGCGGTAGCGCCAGTCCCTTTTACGGCTAGATCTGTCCTATTTCTATGGCAGGCGGCTCGAATTGGCGTCACTTTTTAGTGGCCGATGCGGCGCCGTCCCGTCCGGCCCTGGCATCCGTTTGCCGTCATGGCGATTTTCATGTAACCTCACCGCCGGTCGCTCAGTATTCCAGGATATTGGCCTGTCACTTCGAGGAGGTGCCCATGAAGCCCATCTGCTCCCTCAGCACGGCCGTTTTTCTCCTGCTCCTCGCCGGCCAAGGAGGGAAACGGCCCGCCGTTCCCCGGATCGAATGGGGTGAAATTCGCGCAGCCATCGTTGAGAAAAGCGCTGGACTCGAAACCGGATATCTCATCGTCCCGGAGCGCCGCCCCGCGGCTCCGACCCACCGGACGATCCGGCTTCCCTTTGTCGTCCTGAAAAGCCGGGGTTCGTCCCCGCGGCCGGATCCGGTGATCTACATGGCAGGGGGACCGGGCGGCAGCACGCTGTTTCGAACGGAATTTTTCCGCAGATCCCCGCTTCTTGACGACCGCGACGTCATCCTCCTCGAGCAGAGGGGAGGCCGGTTCGCCGAACCGGCCCTGCTGTGCCCGGAGATCGACCGCGCCCTC
>JAFGST010000046.1 GCA_016934475.1 Candidatus Aminicenantota bacterium
CCGTTCGTCAAATTGCTTTTTTTTTCGTTTGGGTCATTGGGTAATTGGTGCTTGGTGTTTGTTTGTGATTTGGTGCTTGTGATTTGGAATTTATTCTTCCTTGCGCCGTATGCCGTGCGCCGACACGTCATTGACTCGACCGGAGGCTTCTGCTATATTCCCTTTTCCATAGGCCATGCAGGCGGAAAACAAACCGGAGGCTCCTGATGGGCGAACGCATCTACGACGTGGGGATCATCGGCGGCGGCATCGTCGGCCTGGCCAGCGCCATGGCCCTGGTCCGCTCGGGGGTGAGCTCGGTCGTCGTCCTTGAGGCCGAGGACAGGCTGGCCGCCCACCAGACCGGCAACAACAGCGGCGTGATCCATTCGGGCCTGTACTACAAGCCGGGTTCGCTCAAGGCCAGGAACTGCGTGAGCGGCCGCGACGCCCTCTACCGCTTCTGTGCCGAGCAGGGCATCGCCCACGAGGCCTGCGGCAAGCTGGTGGTGGCCACGCGCAGGCACGAGGTCGCCGCCCTCGAGGCCCTGGAAAAGAAGGGCCTGGCCAACGGGCTGAAGAAGCTGCGCCGCCTGGGTCCCGAGGAAATGAAGGAATACGAGCCCCACGTGGCCGGCGTCGCCGGGCTGTGGGTGGGGGAGACCGGCATCGTCGATTTCGCCCAGGTCTGCGGAAAATACGCGGAGGTCATCCGCGCGGGGGACGGCGAGATCCGCCTGGGTTTCCGGGTCACCGCCTGCCGGCGCCGCGGCGGGGAGCTGATCCTGGAATCGCCCGCCGGCACCTTTCGCTGCCGTAACCTGGTCAACTGCGCCGGGCTGCAGTCCGACCGCGTCGCCCGCCTGTGCGGGGTCAGGCCCGGCCTGCAGATCATCCCCTTCCGCGGCGAATACTTCACCCTGGTCCCGGAGCGCCGCGGACTGGTGCGCAACCTGGTCTATCCGGTCCCCGACATGCGCTTCCCCTTCCTGGGGGTTCATTTCACGCGCATGATCGGCGGCGGCGTGGAGGCGGGCCCCAACGCCGTCCTGGCGTTCAAGCGCCACGGCTACGACAAGGCCAGCTTTTCCCTGCGCGATGCGGGGCAGTATGCCCTGTACCCCGGGTTCTGGATCATGGCCCTGAAATACTGGAAGATGGGCCTGGGGGAGTTCTACCGCTCCTTCTCCAAGGGGGCCTTCGTGCGCGCTCTGCGGCGCCTTATTCCCGAGATCGCGGCCCCCGACCTCGAGCCCGAGGGCGCGGGCGTGCGTGCCCAGGCGCTGGAGGTGAACGGCGTGCTGGTCGACGACTTCCGCATCCGCGAGGCCGAGCGTATGGTGCACGTGCTGAACGCGCCGTCGCCGGCGGCCACGGCCTCGATCAGCATCGGCGAATCGATCGCCGCCATCGCCCAGAGGAATTTCGCCCTGTCCCCGAAGGGATCACGCCCGATTCCCGGCCGCGGGGAGCGATGAGCGCCGTGGCCGTGATACCGGAGCGAAACGAGGAGTAACCATGGAATATCCTGTCGAGAGTATCCGTGCCGCCTTCCCCTCCCTGGCGTCGGGAGCGGTCTTTTTTGACGGTCCGGGGGGCACGCAGGTGCCCCAGGCCGTGATCGACGCCGTCGGATCCTACTACCGCGAGTCCAACGCCAACGAGCACGGCCCGTTCGCCGCCTCAAGGCGCAGCGACGAGGCCGTCGCCGAAGGCCGGAGGGCCATGGCCGATTTTCTCAACGCCCGCTCGCCCGACGAGATCGTCTTCGGCGCCAACATGACCACCCTCACCCTGCACCTTGCCCGGGCGCTGGGGCGGGACCTGGGGCCCGGTGACGAGATCGTGGTCACGCGGCTGGACCATGACGCCAACATCGCCCCCTGGCTCCATCTCGAGGAAAGGGGCGTCGTCGTGCGCTGGCTCGAGTTCATCCCGGACGACTGCACGCTGGACCTGAGCGGGCTGGAGCGGCGGATCAACGAAAGGACCCGTCTGGTCGCCGTGGGCGCCGCGTCCAACGCCTTCGGCACCATCAACGACATGCCGCGGATCATCGCCGCCGCGAAGCAGGCGGGGGCGCTGACGTTCGTCGACGCCGTCCACTACGCGCCGCACCGGCCCATCGACGTCCAGCGGCTGGACTGCGATTTCCTGGCCTGCTCGCCCTACAAGTTCTACGGCCCGCACTCCGGCGTTCTGTACGGGAAGCGCGAGGCGCTGGAGCGCCTGCGGCCCTACAAGGTGCGGCCGTCCCGCGCGGCCATCCCCGACGGCTTCGAGACGGGCACCAAGAGCCACGAGGCGATTGCCGGCGTGGCGGCCGCGGTCGATTTTCTCTCCGCCATCGGCGATCCCGCGCGGAACGGCTCGGGGCGGCGGCAACGGCTGCCGCAGGCCCTGGCAGCCGTCATGGAGCATGAGTCGCGGCTCTTCCGGAGGCTCATGGACGGTCTTCTCGGGATGGAAGGGCTCCGCCTCTACGGCATCGCCGATCCCGGCCGCCTGGACCAGCGCACGCCGACGGCCTGCTTCAACCTGAGCGGGATCGCGGCCGGAGACGTCGCCCGGAGGCTCGGCGCCGCAGGCATCCAGGTCTGGGACGGGGACTACTACGCCTGGGAGGCCATGCGCTTTCTCGGGCTCGGGGACAAGGGCGGCGCCGTGCGCGCCGGCATTTGCCTGTACAATGACGAGTCTGAGGTCGATCGCTTCCTGCACGAACTAGGACGCATCGCCCGCGCGGGCAGCTTTGAACCGGACCTCCGTTGACAGCCCCCGGCGCTTTCACTATAATTTTCCCTCGCGGGCGCCGGTGCGCGATGCGTGGCCGCCGCCGATGAATGGGAAAAAGGAGGCACGGCCATGGCCCTGAGACCTCGGCTGAGGCTGCTCAGCGATGAACTGATCGAGCGAATCCTCGGTGAGGCCCGCGAAATACTGGCCACCCTGGGGACCAAGGTGCAGAACCCGCGCGCGCTCGCGCTGCTGGCCGATCACGGCGCCAAGGTGGACCTGGGCCGGAGCCAGGTCCTGTACCCGGCCGGGCTGGTGGACCGCACCCTGTCCACGGCGCCCGGAGGCTTCAAGCTTTTCGGCGTGCTGGGCGAAGAAACCCACGACTTCTCCGGAGACAACGTCCATTTCACGCCGGGTTCGGCCGCCCTGCACGTCCTGGACCACCTTACGCAGGAGATCCGCAAGCCCGACACGGCCGATTACGTCCGCTTCGCGCAGCTGCTTGCCGGGCTGGAGCACATTGCCGCCCAGAGCACGGCATTCATCCCCGCCGACGTGGCGGAGCGGATCTCCGACAGCTACCGCCTGTTCCTGAGCCTGCTCTACGGCGAGAAGCCGGTGGTCACCGGAACGTTCACCATCGAGTCCTTCCAGGTGATGCGCGACATGCAGCTCGCGGTGCGCGGAGGCGAGAAGGAGCTCCGCGACCGGCCGCTGGCCGTCTTCTCCTGCTGCCCGACCTCGCCGCTGAAGTGGAGCGAGGTCACGTCGCAGAACGTGATCGACTGCGCCGTCGCCGGCATCCCCGTCGAATTCATCTCCATGCCGCTCTCCGGCTTCATGGCCCCGGTGACCCTGGTGGGCAGTCTGGTGCAGCACGCGGCCGAGACGCTGAGCGGCGTCGTCCTAGCCCAGTGCGCCCGGCCCGGCGCGCCGATGCTCTGGGGAGGGTCGCCGGCGGCCTTCGACGTGCGCTACGAGACCACGCCGATGGGGGCGGTGGAGACCCAGATGATCGATTGCGCCGCCAGCGAGATCGGCAAGCACCTCGGCCTGCCCACCCAGGCCTACATCTCGCTGAGCGACGCCAAGCTCCTCGACGCCCAGGCCGGGCTGGAGACCTCCATGGGCGCGACCCTGGCCGCGCTTTCCGGGATCAACAGCGTTTCCGGGCCCGGCATGCTCGACTTCGAGAGCTGCCAGAGCCTGGAAAAGCTGGTCCTGGACAACGAGATCTGCGGCATGGTCCTGCGCCTGGCGCGCGGCATCGAGCCCCACGAGGATTTTCCGGCCCGGCCGCTCTTTGAGGAACTCTTGCGCGACCAGCACCTGCTGATCGCCGGGCACACGCGCCGCCACCTGAAGGCCGAGCATTATTTTCCCGGGCCGGTCATCGACCGCTGCAATCTCTCGCGCTGGCGAGAGGACGGCTGCCGGACGCTTGGACAGCGGGCCCACGCCGAGGTGGAACGGCTGATCCGAGCATGGGGGCCGACACGCCTCCCCCGCGAGAGTAAGAGGGAACTGGAGGTTCTGATGGAGAGCGAGGCGCGCCGGGCCGGAATGGACAGGCTCCCGGACCGCCCGGTCGATCCATGATGGATTTCCCGCTGGAGCGGCTGCAGCCGGAGGAAGATGCGGTCCATGGCGCCCTGGGGATGAAGCCCGGCGGCCGGCCCTCGGCGAGGTCGCTAGAGCTTCTGAGGCGGGCCCGGGAAACGTTCCGGGAGCTTGCCCGCCCGCAAGGACTCAGCCGGCCGGTGACGCCCGGCGAATTCGCCGCCGTATTCCGCGGTCGAGGGCGCAACGCCCCGCGTACCCCGCTGGAGGGGATCTTTCCCCAGGCCCGGCGGCTTCACCTCTTCGCCTTCACCCTGGGAGAGCCGGTCAGCGAGGCGATCCGCCGCTTGTTCGCCGAAGGGGATTTCGCCCAGGGGGCGATCCTGGACGCCATGGCCTCCCTCGCCGCCGACAATGCCGGGCGCCTCGCGGAGGAGTGGGCCGGGGCCCAGGCGCCGCGGCCGCCGGGAAGCGAGCCGTGGCGCGCCTACCTGTACAGCCCGGGCTACTGCGGCTGGCACATCAGCGGCCAGGAAGCGCTGTTCGCTCTCCTCAGGCCCGAGAGCATCGGCCTGCGCCTGAACGAAAGCTTCCTGATGACGCCGCTCAAGTCGATCTCCGGCGTGCTGGCGGCCGGGCCGGCCGCCATGCACCGCATCGACCCCGTGTATCCATTTTGCGCCCAGTGCCGCAGCCAGCTCTGTCGGGAAAGGGAGCGGACCGGGCAGGCCTAGAAACGGAGGATGTCATGGACATTCTGAAGCAAATTGCGCAGCGCCTCGAGGAGGGCGACGACGCCGCCGTGCCGCGCCTGGTCGGCGAGGCCCTGGAGGCCGGGATCGCGCCCAAGGCGGTGCTGGACGACGGGCTGATTGCCGGCATGAACGTCGTGGGGGAGAAGTTCCGCGTCCACGACCTGTTCCTGCCCGATGTCCTGCTGGCGGCCCGGGCCATGACCGCCGGCATGGAGGTGCTCCGGCCCCTCCTCAGCCGCGCCGGCGTCCCGAGCCGGGGGCGGGTGGTAATCGGCTCGGTCCAGGGCGACCTGCACGACATCGGCAAGAACCTGGTCGGCATCATGCTGCGGGGAGCCGGATTCGAGGTGATCGACCTGGGCAACGACGTGGCGGCGGCGGCCTTCGTTGAGGCGGCCCGCAGCCACGACGCCCGGGTCATCGGCATGTCGGCGCTGCTGACCACCACCATGCCGGTGATGAAGGAGGTCGTGGACCTGCTGCAAAGGGAGAACCTGTCCGGGCGCGTCAAGACCATCGTCGGCGGCGCCCCCCTGTCGCGCGAGTTCGCCGGCGAGATCGGTGCCGACGCCTACGGCTACGACTGCGCCCAGGCGGTCGAGAAGGTCAAGGAGCTCGCCGCCGGGAGCCCCTGATGGCGACCCTCCTCGAGCGCCTGGCCCGGGGGGAGGTCCTGCTGGCCGACGGCGCCATGGGCACGCTCCTGATGGCGGGGGGACTGGAGAGGGGAGCCGTGCCCGAGAGCCTCAACCTCTCCCGGCCCGAGCTGCTGGAGGGGATCGCCCGCAGCTATCTCGAAGCCGGCGCCGACATCGTTCAGACCAACACCTTCGGCGCCTCGCCGCTGAAACTGGCCCGCTGCGGCCTGGCCGATCGGAGCGCGGAGATCAACGAGGCCGCCGTGCGCGCCGCGCGGCGGGCGGTGGGCGACCGGGCCTACGTGGCGGCCTCTTGCGGACCCTGCGGCCGCCTGCTGCGCCCCTACGGCGACACGGAGGAGGAAGAGATGGCGGAGAGCTTCCGCAGCCAGATGCAGGCGCTGTGGAGCGCCGGAATCGACGCCTTCTGCATCGAGACCATGAGCGACATCCGCGAGGCGCGGCTGGCGGTGCAGGCGGCCCGCAGCCTTTCGCCGACGGCGCCGGTCATGGCCACCATGACCTTCGAGCCCACGCCCCGGGGATTCTTCACCGTCATGGGAGTAACGATCGAGACCGCCTGCTCGGAGCTCGAGAAGGCCGGGGCCGACCTGGTCGGGTCCAACTGCGGCAACGGCAGCGAGCAGATGGTCGCCATCGCCCGCGAATTCAGGAAGTGGAGCCGCCGGCCCCTGGTCATCCAGGCCAACGCCGGCCTGCCCGAGCTGCGCCGGGGGGAGGTCCACTACCCGGAGACACCGGAGTTCATGGCGCGCAAGGCCCTGGAGCTGCGCGCCGCCGGCGCGGCGGTGATCGGCGGCTGCTGCGGAACCACCCCGGAGCACACGCGGGCCATGCGCCGGGCCCTGGACGGGAGCCGGAAGGATCGTTCGAGCCTGGGATCGGTCTGAACGCTTTAACAGGGCGGAAGAAAATGAAGAAACATCGCAGCCTCAGCGGTGGATGAAGCGGCTCAGCAGGGGCCTGCGGATGGCGATGGCCCCGTGGGGGCACATCTCCTGGCAGCAATAGCAGCGGATGCAGCGCCGGTAGTCGTAGGCCGGCAGGGCTCCTTCGCTGCCCGGGGGCGGCGCGACGGCCTTGGGCTGTAGCGGACAGACCTCGGTGCACACCCCGCATTTCAGGCACAGGCGGGGATCGATGACCGGCCGCGGCGTGATCCAGTGCTTGAGATAATAGGGGAACGAGCGGTCGAAAGGCACGGGCGGCCGCCGGACGACCTGGAATTCCGGGCAGGCCAGGCGCCCGGGATCGTCGCCGCGGATCTCGATGGATTCCGTCTCCCAGGTTCCCAGGCCGCCCTCGGCAGCGGCGGCCAGGGTCGGCAGGCATGACGGCGGCATGCGGACCAGGAGGCAGAAGACCGCGTCCAGGGCCACGGGATCGCTCGACAGCAGCAGGGCCTTCATGGGCCGCGGCGTTCCCGATCCCGGCCCATTGCCCTCCATAGCCACGATGCCGTCCATCACGTGCAGGCGGGCGTTCACGAAGCGGGCGACGTCGGCCAGCATGGCGGAGAAGTGCTCGATGCGGGGCATTTTCACATGGTATTCCGCCTTGCGCACGCCGGGAACGCAGCCGAACAGGTTCTTGACGGCGCCGGTGAGGCGCAGGAAACCGTGCGTCTTCATCTTGGCCAGGTTGACCACGGCGTCGGCCTCGAGGACCGCCCTGGCCAGGACGAGTTGCTTGGCGATCAAGGCCTCGGCGAAACTGACCTGCGCGGCGGGGCCGAAATCGGCAAGCTCCATGCCGATCTCGCCGGCCGCCGCCGCCAGCCCCGACTTGGCCGCCGCCGCCGCCGGGCTCCCGAAGCCGGGGGAGTCGCCGTAGCCGATCCTGGCGCCGGCCTCCTGGAACAGGAGACCGGCGGCCTTGAGCACGGCGGGATGGGTGGTGACGTGCTTGTGGGCGGGGGCGCCCACGAGCATATTGGGCTTGAGCAGGATTTTCTCGCCGGGCGCGGCGAAGCGCCGGATGCCGCCCAGCAGATCCACGCCGCGGCGCAACGCCGCCAGCACGCGCCGCTCGTCGTAGTCGGGGCACTCGACCAGGGCGACCGCGGATTTGGCGTCCCGCTGCGAAAGGGGGCGCCCGGCGCCGCTCATTCGAACGCTTGGCGCGCGGGGCGGCCGAGCTCGCTCTCGTTGCCTTTCTTGTCGACGGCCGTCACCGCGTAGATGTACACCTGGCCGCGGGACACCCGGCGGTCGCGGTAAAAATTGTCGCCCACGGCGGCGTCGAGAACCTGGAAGTCCTCCTCGCGCTGGGTCTTGCGGTAAACGACGTAATGGTCGAGATCGCGGTCGCGCACGGCCTCCCAGGTCAGGAACACGTGGTCCTTGGCCAGGAAGGAGACCAGGTTGGCTGGAGTATCGGGGGGAAAGGTGTCCACGATGCCCAGGGCCGCGGTGTTGGAGGGTGCGCTCTCGACGTTCGCGGCCAGCAGGCTGGACACCCTGTACTCGTACTCTCCGTCTGCGCCGGTGTCGTGATCCTCGCAGTATTCCCCGCGCACGGGAGCGGCGCGCAGGGGCATGAACGGCGGGGGAGCGCCGGCCGCCAGGATGCGACGGTAGACCCTGTAGCCGAGGAGGGACGGCAGCGGCCGCCCCTCGCTGTCCGCGGCGGGGCGGGTCCAGGTCAGGACCACGACCTTGCCCTCGCGGCCCGCCTTTAGGTCGCGTACCGCCTCGGGCGGCGTGCGCGTCGTGATCCTGGCCACGGCGCTCAGGGCAGAGCGCGTCCGGCCGTACTGGTAGGCCACGGCCATGGCGTGTTCCTTGCCCTGGAGCTGCTTGGTCTTGAAGGGCAGGGCGAAGGAGAAAGTCCCGTCCGGCCTGGCGACCAGCTCGGCGGACCTGGGCTTGGCCACGACCTTGCTCTTCTTGGCGAAGGAGTCGGGAGGGAAGGGCTTGGACAGGTGGTGGATCAGCACGCCGCGCACCTGGGCGGACTGCAGCGGGGTCTTTTTGTCGGAGAGCAGCGCGGGGTATTTCCAGGTGACCTCGATGTCGTGGCCGACCTGGCACAGCTGGAGATCGACCACCGCCAGGGGGGACTTGGCGGGTTCAAGGACCAGCGGGCCTTTCTTGCCGCAGAAGGCCAGCGACGCGCCGAGGGCCAGAAGCAAAACAAGGGTCGGTTTCATGTGCCTCACAGGATGTATTTGCTCAGGTCGCCGTCCCGGACGATGTCGCGCACCTTGCGGCTGACGTACTCCCGGTCGATGCGCACCTGGCCGTGCTCCAGGTCGGAGGCCTCGAAGGAGATGTCCTCCATGACCTTTTCCATGATGGTGTGCAGCCGGCGGGCGCCGATGTTCTCGGCCGATTCATTGAGCTCCACGGCCATGGTGGCGATCTCCTCGATGGCATCCGTGGAGAAGGTGACCTCCAAGCCCTCGGTACCGAGCAGGTTCTGGTATTGCTTGACCAGGGCGTTCTGCGGCTCGGTGAGGATGCGGATGAAATCGGCCCGGTTGAGCGACTCCAGCTCGACGCGGATGGGAAAGCGCCCCTGCAGCTCGGGGATCATGTCGCAGGGCTTGGACACGTGGAAGGCCCCGGCGCCGATGAACAGGATGTGGTCGGTCTTGACCATGCCGTACTTGGTGTTGACCGTGGTGCCCTCGATGATCGGCAGCAGGTCGCGCTGCACGCCCTCGCGCGAGACCATGGGCCCGTGGCCGCCGCTTTCGCGGCCGGCGATCTTGTCGATCTCGTCCAGGAAGACGATGCCCATCTGCTCGCTGCGGGCGATGGCCACCTTGGCCACCTGGTCCATGTCCAGCAGCCGGTTCTGCTCCTCGCGCAGCATGTGCTCGAAGGCCTCCTCCAGGGTCATCTTGCGCTTCTTGCTCCCCCGTTGGCCGAGCAGGTTGGGGACCATCTCGCTGATCTGGATGCCGATCTCCTCGACCCCGGAGGAGGAGAAGATCTCCAGCGGGGTGAAGGGATTGGCCTTGACTTCCACCTCGACGATGCGGTCGTTCAGCTTTCCCTCGCGCAGGAGCTTGCGCAGCTTCTCGCGGCTGCGGGCGAAGCGCTCGGACTCCTCCGCCGCTTCGGCGGATGGCTCGCGGGAGTTCTTGGGCGGCGGCAGCAGGATGGCCAGGATCCTCTCCTCGGTGAGCTGGCGGGCCTTCTCGTCGTTCTCGGCCATCTTTTCGTCCTTGACCAGGTCGACGGCGATGCGCACCAGGTCGCGCACCAGCGATTCCACGTCGCGGCCCACGTAGCCGACCT
This sequence comes from Candidatus Aminicenantota bacterium, assembly GCA_016934475.1. GTDB lineage: Bacteria > Acidobacteriota > Aminicenantia > UBA2199 > UBA2199 > UBA2199. The sequence goes on from JAFGST010000046.1 coordinate 9,940, forward strand.
CGGTGAACTTCGAGGCCTCCACCTTGAGAAAGGGTGAGCGGGTCAGCTTGGCCAGCCGGCGGGCGATCTCGGTCTTGCCGACGCCGGTGGGGCCGATCATCAGGATGTTCTTGGGGATGATGTCGTCGGCCAGGTCGGCCGGCAGCTTCTGGCGGCGGAAGCGGTTGCGCAGGGCGATGCTCACCGACTTCTTGGCCTTGTCCTGGCCGATGATGTAGCGATCCAGCTCGCGGACTACCTGGCGCGGCGTCAGTTCGTCGCCCCGGGCGCTGACCGAGTCGGCCATGCTCACAGCTCCTCGATGGTGAAGCGCGTGTTGGTGTAGACGCAGATGGCGGCGGCGATGGCCAATGACTTCTCGACGACGGAGCGCGCGTCCAGCTGCGTCTCGCGGCTCAGGGCCAGGGCGGCGGCCTGGGCGTAGGGGCCGCCGGAGCCGATGGCCAGGACGTTCTCGTCGGGCTCGATGATGTCGCCGGTGCCCGACAAGATGTACATCTTCTCCTCGTTGGCCACGATGAGCATGGCCTCCAGGCGGCGCAGCACCTTGTCGGTGCGCCAATCCTTTGAAAGCTCGACCGCGGCCCGCGAGATGTTGCCGTTGTATTCCTCCAGCTTGGCCTCGAAGCGCTGGAAAAGCGAGAAGGCGTCCGAGGTGGCGCCGGCGAAGCCGGCCAGGATGCGCTCGTTGTAGAGGCGGCGGATCTTGCGCGCCCCGTGCTTCAAAACGGTGGCCTGGAAAGTCACCTGCCCGTCGGCGCCCATGACCACCTTGCCGCCCTGGCGGACGCACAACACGGTGGTGCCGTGGATCGTTTCTTTCATGGGGCGATTGTAATTCTTTTCCCCCGCCAAGTCAACGCAGCCGAGGATGAACCTTCGTGACGCGTAATACGTGACACGTAACGCGTGACAAGTGACGGGTGACGAGGCAAAACAAAATTCCAAATCACAAGCAGCAAATCACAAACAAGCACCAAGCACCAATATCCCAATGACCAAAACGAAGAACGTGTTCGTGCCGTGCTGAATCAATCGCGAGATAGAACTCAGTGCTAGTGTTTGCAAGAAAAATTGCCAAAAGACGGCTACGAAAAAGCGCTTTTTAGTTACCACCGACACCATCTCCAACACCACGAAATCGTCTATTCACTTCTTGCTGTCACTGACACTGCCACTGACACTGCCACTGTCACTGTCACTGAAAAAGGGCCGATAAAAAATTTTCCCGCCCTCGATGACCGGCCGGATCTTTTTCTCCCCTTCCAGGACCTCCAGGTAGCGGCGCAGCTCATCCTCGTCCTTGGCGGTCAGCGCCGCCAGGTCGTCGATGGTCAGCGGCCGGCGGCGGATGGTGTTCAGCAGGCTGTTCTCCAGGTTGGAGCTGAAGGCGGCGATCTCCTCGCGGCGATGGGCGCGCTTGATGATCTCCACCGGCAGGTCCCGCCATTGGCGGCGGATCCGTTCCAGGAGGGCGAAGTCGGCCGACTCGACGCCGGGATAGGCCGGCGGACGGTCGAGCGTGTTCAGCTGCACCTTGTCGGGACGGATGCGCCCCAAGGCTTCGCCCAAGGCCTCGACGTCGGCGGCGGCGTCGTTGATCCCCTTGAGGATGAACACCTCCAGCCAGATGCGGCCGGGGTATTCCCGGCGGAACGCCTCCATGCCGGCGATGACGGCCGCGACATCCAGCCCCGGCGCGGGCTGGTTGATGCGGGAGAAGCTTTCGGGCCGCGCGGCGTCGAGCGAGGGCAGGACGACGTCGGCGCCGAGCAGCTCGCGGCGGACGTCGGCGCGGTAGAGCAGGGTGCCGTTGGTCAGCACGGCCAGCGGCACCGCGCTCATCCTCTTGATCGCCGTGATGAAGAGCCCGAGGTCCGAGCTCAATGTCGGCTCGCCGGAGCCGGAGAAGGTGACGTGGTCGAGGCGCGGCGTGGCGGCCAGGACGGCGCGGAGCTCCCGCAGCAGGCGGCGCGGGGGGAAGAAACGCCGCCGCTCGATGGTGTGGTCGGTCGTGCGCCCGCACTCGCAGTAGAGGCAGTCGAGGCTGCAGGTCTTGAAGGGGATGACGTCCACCCCCAGTGATACCCCCAAGCGCCGCGAGGGCACCGGGCCGAAGACGTGGCGGGGCGAGGACCGGTCATCCGTTCGTACGGTCATTTCCTCATTCCTGGGCGGGCGCTCCCTGCGGGGCGAAACCCGCCCCTGCATCATGACATTCTTTCATTTCAATACACATGGAACAGCCCGCATTTCAGGTATTCCGACTGGAAGAGGGGGAGCAGCACGGCATGGTCGTAGGGCTGGCCGCGAAACTCGACCAGCTTGAGGCGGCGGCCGGCGTCGAGGGCGGCCTCCTGGATCACGGCGATGAAATCGTCCTTGCCCAGGAAATGAGAGCAGGAGCAGCTGATCAGGCAGCCGCCCGGGCGGAGCATCTTCAGCGCCCGCAGGTTGATCTCCTTGTAGCCGCGCCGGGCCTCCTTCAGCTTGGCCCGCGACTTGACGAAAGCGGGGGGGTCGAGGATGACGATGTCCCTCTGCGCGCCGGCCTTGCTCATCTCCTTGAGCCTGCCGATGGCGTCGTCCTGCGAGAAAGAGAAGTCGGTCTCGGCGAAGCCGTTCAGGGCGGCGTTCTCCCGGGCCTGGTTCATGTATTCGCCGGAGACCTCGATGAACTCGACGTGCCGGGCGCCGAAGCGGCGGGCGTGCAGCCCCCAGGCGCCGGCGTAGGAAAAGGCGTCCACGACCTCCTTGTCCCGGGAAATGTCCGCCAGGAGCAGGTAGTTGTCGCGCTGGTCGAGAAAAAAGCCGGTCTTTTGGCTCTTGAGAAAGTCGACCTTGAACTTCAGCCCGTTGACGACGATCGTTTTCTCCGAGCCCCGGTTCGGGGTGACCACGCGGTTGATGAGCGGCAGCCCCTCCTTCTCCCGGGGGGCGGCCAGGGACTTCTCGACCAAGACGGCGCCGGGATGCATCTCGCTCAGGATGGCGAAGACGTCGTCCTTGAAGTTCTCCATGCCGGCGGTGGTGATCTGGACGATAAGATGGTCGTCGAAGCGGTCGACGACCAGCCCGGGCAGCATGTCGGCCTCGCCGTAGACCATCCGGTAATAGGCATTTTCCGGGCGCAGCGCCCGGCGCTGTTCGTCGGCCTCGCGGATGCGTAGGCATAGGAAATCGCGGTCGATCACGGCGTCGGGATCGTAGCTCAGCAGGCGGAAGGCGATGGTCGAGGCGGGATTGACGTAGCCGGTGGCCACGTACATGCCGTCGGAGGAATGGAGCCGGCAGAGTTCGCCGGGCCGGAAGCCCTTCAGGCCACCGCGGATCTCGTTGTCGTAGGCCCAGAACTCGCCCTTGAGGAGCCGGCCCTCCTCGTTGGGCTTCAGGCTGAGTTTCTTGTATTCGGCGGCCATGGCGTTATTATAAGGGATTCGCCGTGATTTACCAAAGGCGGCATGGCGGGGCGGGGGAGCGCCGCGGTCCCGCGGATTTACTTACTCGCTCCGGGGCTCCAGCGAGTCGAACAGGTCCCATGCGCCTTCGGCCGAATCGACCGCCAGAAGGCGCTTCAGGATCTTTCTTTCCTTCAGGAATTTCGCCAATCCGGCGAGGACCTTCAGGTACTCGTTCAGCTTCTCCAGGGGGGTGATCAGGATGAAGACGATGCGCACCGGCTGGCGGTCTTCTCCGGAAAACTTCACGCCTTCGGACAGCCTGGCCATGGCCATGCTGATCCGGTCGATCGATTTCACCCGCGCGTGGGGAATGGCCACCCCGTTGCCCAGCGACGTGCCGCCGCGCGACTCCCGGCTGAAGATTTCCTCCAGCACGGAGTGCTCATCCCGGATCGCCTGCTTCTCCTTCATGCGCCGGACCATCTCCCTGATGGCCTCCTCCTTCGAAGGCGCCTGCAGGTCCAGGAAGATCAGTTCCCTGTCCAGGTAGTCGACCAGTCTCATGTTGGCTGCACCTTTTGGCTGGGATTGCCGCGATTCATGGATCCTCGTCCCTGAAAGACGGATTATACCAGAAAATCGGCAAAAGGCCATAGCCATAATAGAGCGAAAAAGGAAAAAGGTAAAAGGAAAAAGGCAAAAGTGAAAAAAACGGTTGCTCTCCCAGACAATAAATTGACACATTTTCCTTCGAATGTTATAATTCTTCTCGGGTTCCTCAGTAGCTCAATGGCAGAGCGGATGGCTGTTAACCATTAGGTTGGGGGTTCAAGTCCCTCCTGAGGAGCCATTATTTATCCCAGATCCAAACAAACACAGCAAAAAATCTATTTTGCTGCCATTCATCCTTTTGGTTCATCTGGAAACGCGGGAGATCTTTGCCTCCGGCGGCGGAGGGCGTTCCAGGCGAAGGCCAGGGCGAAGAGCGCCGTGCCCAGCAGGACGATGACCCCGGAAGCGGGAAGGTCGAAGCGGTAGGCGAGGAGGAGGCCGCCGATGACGGTGACCTCGGAGAGCAGGAAGGTCCAGCGGGCGAGCGCCTTGAAGGAGCGGCAGAGCAGCCGCGCCGTCGAGACCGGGATGATCAGCACGGCGCTGACGAGCACCACCCCCAGCACCCGCAGCCCCAGCACCAGGGCCAGGGCCAGGAAGACGTAGAGCAGGAGCTGGTAGGCGTCGGGGTTGAAGCCGGCCATGTGGGCCATTTCGCGGTCGAGGGCCAGCAGGGTCAGCTTGCGCCGCTGCAGGTAGATGAAGCCCAGGAGCGGCAGGGCGACTACGGCGATCAGCGCCAGGTCCCGCCCGCGGATGGCCAGGATGTTCCCGAAAAGGAACGACAGCAGCTCGGGCTGGTAGCCCTGGCGGAAGCTGATCAGCACGATGCCCAGCGCCATTCCCGAGGTGAACATGATGCCGATGATCGAGTCGATGGGCAGGTTGCTCTTCCTCTCCAGGAAAAAGATCAGTACCGCCAGCAGGGCGCCGAAGACCAGCGCCGCCAGCAGGGGATCGCTACGGGTGAGCAGGCCGATGGCGGCGCCGGCCAGCGCGGCATGGGCCATGCCGTCGCTGTAGAAGGACATGCGCTTCAGCGAGACGAAGATGCCCAGCGCCGCCAGCAGCAGGCCCAGCAGCAGGCCGGTCAGCAAGGCCCGCTGCATGAAGGGCAGTTGCAGCATCTCAATCATGGACGTCGGCCCCGCTCCCGGCGTGGCTGTGCGCCTGGAAGTCCACCGCCTCGCCGTACAGCTTTTTCAGCACCTCGCGGCTCAGGGTCTCGCGGGTCTCCCCGTGCGAGACCAGGTCGCGGTTCAGGCAGAGGATGCGGTCGGCGTACTTGTAGACCATGCTCAGCTCGTGGGAGACCATCAGGATGGTCACGCCGTGCTCGCGGTTCAGGCGGTAGATGGTGGAGTAGAAATCGCTCAATCCCTCGATGTCGATGCCGCTGGTGGCCTCGTCCAGGAAGAGGATGCGCGGGCGGTGCAGCAGGGCGTGCGCCAGCAGGACGCGCTGCAGCTGCCCGCCGGAGAGCTCGCCGATCAGCTTGCCCTTGAACGCGGTCATGCCCACCGTCTCCAGCACCCTGCCGACGGGCAGCCTTTCCGGGGAGCGGCAGGTCAGGCTGATGAACTCCTCGACGGTCAGCGGGAAGGAGGCGTCGAACGAGAAGCGCTGGGGAACGTAGCCCAGCTGCGACAGCACCTGGCGCACCGGCAGGGAGAAGACACGGATCTCCCCCTGGTAGGGGACCAGGCCCAGGATCGCCTTGAGCAGGGTGGTCTTGCCCGAGCCGTTGGGCCCGATCACGGCGATGATTCCCTGCTTCTCGATGGTGAAGCTGACCCGGTTCAGGGCGATCCCCGACGTAAAGCGCACCGTCAGATTTTTCACTTCCAAGACGGGATCCACGGCTCAGTGCTCCAAGGCGCGACGGATGGCGCGGGCGTTGCGCCGCAGCAGCGCGGCGTACGAATCGCCCGCCGCCGAGCCGCCCAGGGGGTCGATGATCACCGCCTCGAGCCCCAGGTCGGCCATCATGGGCTCGATGGCGGCGGTCGGCAGCTGCGGCTCGGTGAATATCGTGCGCAGGCGGTATTTCCCAGCCAGGGCGTAGAGCTCGCGGATATCGCGCGGCGTGGGCTCGCGCCCGGGCGAGGACTGGAAGACCGCCGCGATCTCCAGGCCGTAGGCGGCGGCAAAATAGCGCCAGGCGTCGTGAAAGACGACCATTCTCCTGTCGCGCAGGCCCGACAGCTCCCGCTGCAACTCCCCGTGCAGGTCCGTCAGCTCGGCGGCCACGGCGCGGCCGTTCTTCTCGTAGACGGCGGCGCGGCCGGGATATGCCGCGGCCAGGGTCTCGGCGACGGTGCGCGCCATCCGCGCGCCGTTGGCGGCGCTCAGCCAGTAGTGCGGATCGACGGCTCCATGGCCGTGCCCCCCCCCGGGGAAGGGCCTCAGGGGGACGTTCTTCCGCAGCGTGACGACGGCCACCTCGGGCAGGCTCTCGGCGACGGCATCGATCCAGTCGTCCATGATGCCGATCTTGAAGATGATCGCCGCCTCCTGCAGCTCGCGGACCTTGCCCGGGGTCAGGTCGAAGGTGTGGGGCGAGGCCCCCGCGGGCAGGACCTGGATGACGCGGACG
>JAFGST010000047.1 GCA_016934475.1 Candidatus Aminicenantota bacterium
ATCCGCCTCTACGCCGGCAAGAACATCACCCTGACCGTCCCCATGGAGACGACAACCATCAAGGAAGAGGTCGTGGTCACGGCCAAGGTCGGCGTGGTGGACACCCGGCGCACCTCGGTCGGCCTGAACGTCACGAAGGAAGCCCTGCAGTCCCTTCCCAGCTCGCGCAACCCGTGGTCGGTGATCAGCATGGCGCCCGGGGTGATGAGCGACACGGCCGACGTCGGCGGCTCCGAGTCGGGGCAGCAGTCCCATCCTAACGCCGGGGGCTCGAGCTACGGCGACACCGGCTGGAGCGTCGACGGCATCGACACCAGCGACCTGGCCGAGGTGGGAACCTCGACGTCCTACCTCGACGTGAACAACTTCGAGGAGCTGCAGATCACCACCGGGGCCAGCGACATCACCGCCCAGACCGGAGGCGTGCAGATCAACTTCGTCTCCAAGCGCGGGGGCAACCGCATGAGCGGCGACCTGCACCTGTACGCCGAAGACAAGGCCTGGGAGCAGAAGCAGGACGCCCCCGAGTCGCCGCCCATCAGCGACTACGTGACCCCGGGCATCAACCGCCTGTACCAGTACGGCGCCAGCGTCGGCGGGCCGATCCGCAAGGACAGGCTGTGGTGGTTCGGCGCCTGGAGCATCCAGGACATCCACGCCCGCTCGATGAACGGCGAAGAGGCCGCCATCCTGCTGAACCACGGCTACGGCAAGTTCAACGCCCAGTTCGGCAACACCTCGGCCGAGTTCCACCTCTCCTATGACAACAAGCTCTACGACGGACGCCCCCGCTACTCGCAGGCCGAGCAAACCCGCGAGTCCCTGCGCGACCAGACCGGGCCCAACTACTACTGGTTCGGCTCCCTGCAGCATATCCTGGGCGACCTGATGCTGAACGCCAAGATCGGCTTCGTCAACAACGCCTATTACCTCGATCCGCGCGGCTCCGAGCGCGATCCCGTCAGCGGCCACGAGGTGGGGAACGAGCGCGTGCGCTATGCCCGCTCCTTCATCCGCCTCAGCGGCTCCGACACCCACTTCCTGACCAACCGCGACCAGATGAACGCCCAGCTGGAAGGCAACCTGTTCCTGGAGAATGTCCTGGGCGGCGACCACGAGATCCGTTTCGGGGTCGACTACACGACCGCCGACACCGTCTCGGAAACCATCTGGCCGAACCAGCGCACCCTGTACGTCAAGTACTACGGCGACTTCACCTCCTCCTACGGGCTGTGGCTCACGCCGGACAACAAGATCGACTTTTTCTTCAACCGCCTGTCGGGGTACCTCTCCGATACCTTCTCGCTCAAGCGCCTGACCCTCAACCTCGGGCTGCGCTACGACCTGCAGGCGGCGCGCATCAACCGGACCGAACTGCCCGGCTACACGTGGGTGGACACGATCGATTCGGCCCATGACGGCCTCGAGCTCTTTCCCGAGTGGCTCGGGCCGCTGACTGTCCAGGAATTCAAGGTGCCCAGCTTCAAGACCTGGTCGCCGCGCCTCTCCCTGACCTACGACATCGCCGGGGACGGCAAGAACGTCGTCAAGCTCTCCGCGGCCCGCTACGGCTCGCGCGTGGGCAACGAGCTGGCCTACGACCTGATGCCGATCCGCGAGGTCGACGTCTACTGGTACGACGACGGCGACGGCATCCCCACCTACAACGAGCTCGATTCCTACTACGGCTTCGCCTACGTCTACGCCAACTACTGCACCAACATCGACTACGCCACCGGCCGTGTCAACGCCCGCCACGATTCGAACTACAGCTCGCCCCTGCTCGACGAGCTGACGCTGAGCTTCGAGAAGCAGCTGGCCGAGGACCTGGCCGTGTCGCTCACCGGCATCTACCGCAAGCAACACAACCTGCTGCGCCAGGTCGGGATCATGGCCGACGGCTCGATCGAGACCAAGGCCAACTGGTACAAGGCGGGGACGGAGACGGTGAACGGCAAGGCGGTCGACTACTGGAACCGCTATGAGGTTCCCGAGGGCACCTACTTCACCAACTACAAGAAGAACTACAACCGCTACACCGCCGTGCAGCTGGCGCTGACCAAGAAATTCTCCCGGCGCTGGATGGCCGACGCCTCGTTCATCTACCAGGATTGGAAGCGCTTCCTCTTCGAGGAGGAGACCTTCAACATGACCAACTTCGACTATTGGAACGGCGCCGCCTTTGCCCCGCGCTCGGTGCGCGAGTCGTCCGACGTCTACCTGAACTCGCGATGGCAGTTCAAGTTGGCCGGCCTCTACCAATTGCCTTGGGGCCTTAACCTTTCGCTGGCCCTGACCGCCCAGGAAGGCTACGTGCTGGCCAATTACGCCGACTCCAGCAAGAAGATCAAGGGAGCGAGCTACTTCGACGTCTACGAGCCCGACAAGAAATTCGGCGACGACCGCCTGCCCGCGTTCTGGACCCTGAACCTCGGCCTGGAGAAGAGGTTCCAGCTCGGCGCCGGCGACGCGACCACGGCGACGGTCTTCGTCGACGCCTACAATGTGACCAACAACGGCACCACCCTGGCCAAGGGCGCGCAGTTCGACACCTCCTCTTTCGGCAAGATCACGCGCAAGCTCAATCCGGGGATCTTCCAGTTCGGCTTCCGGCTCAATTTCTGAGGATCGCGGGTCCCCTCCAGGCCGCAAGGCGGGGAGGGGACCCTTGTGCCGTCCACAGGTCCCGCCGGACCGCGGCGGGGCCGGGGAGAGAACCATGAAACGAAACCTGCGCGCGGAAATCACGAAGGGCATGGCCGGCTTCTCGCGAACGCAGAAGCGCCTGGCCGGTGTCCTTCTCGACAACTGGGCCGAGATCCCCCTGCTCTCCATCGAGGGCATCGCCGAGAGGGCGGGAGTCTCCACGGCGTCCATCACCCGGCTGACGCGCAAGCTGTCCTGCAAGGGTTTTCACGATTTCAAGATCCAGGTGCGGCGCGAGCAGCTGCACAGCATCGTCAATCCCCTGGAGCGCTTTTTCTCCCTGCCGGCCGACCTGGGCGGCCGGAAGCCGCTGGTCCAGGCCGCCCGCCAGGACGTGAAGAACATCAACCTCCTGCTGAACTCGGTCGGCGAGGAGACCTTCCTGAAGCTGGTGCGCTGGCTGAGCGAGGCCCGGCGCGTCTACACCTACGGCGTGGGCATCTCCTCGATCTTCTCCGACCTGATCGCCTACACCTTCAGCCAGATCCACAAGGAGACCCACAGCCTGACCGAGGGGCACGTGCCGGTCGAGGAAATGATCTTCGCCATGGAAAAGGACGAGCTGGTCATCTTTTCCTCCTTTTTCCCCTATTCGAAATGCACGATCGAGTTCGCCCAGTTGGCCCAGCAGCGGGGTCTGCGCATCGTGCTGCTCAGCGACAACGAGTTCTCGCCGCTGGCGCGCTTCGCTTCGCTGGTGCTGAAGGTCCCGCGCGAGAACATCCTCTTCACCACCTCCATCTCCGCCCTGGCCGTGCTGCTGAACGCCGTCGCCACCGAGATCGCCCTGCAGAACAAGGATGCCCTGGCCAGGGAGCTGAAGGAGATGGAGCGCCAGCTGCGCCGCTTCTATTTCTGACGCCCCGGCGCCGGAGGTTGAAAATCCCGGCCGCCTGCAGTATACTGTGTTTCCCGCCATCGGGCGCGGGCAACGAGGTGCGGAGATGAAAAGAACGGCAGGGGCGCTCCTTCTCCTGCTTGCGGCCTTCGGGCTGGCGGCGAAGATGCTGCAAGTGCAGGTCTTGCGCGCCAACCTGCTGGCCAAGCCCGATTTCCTCTCGGCCGGGGTGCTCGCCGTGAAGAAAGGGGACCGGCTGGAACTGCTCGAGACCCACGGCAGCTGGTACCGGGTGCGCGGCGCCGGCAGCGTCATGGGCTATGTCCACCAAACGGCGGTGAGCGAGGCCCGGGCCAGCCTGGGCACGATCGCGCCCGGCCGGAAGGGCGCCAGCGCCGAGGAGCTCGCCCTGGCCGCCAAGGGCTTCAATGAGGGCAACGAAAAGAAGCTGCGCGGCAGCAAGGGATACAATTTCGCCGACCTGGAATGGGTCATGGACTGGAATCCCGCCGCCGCCGAGGTGGCGCGCTTCATCCGCCAGGGGAGACTCCAGTGAAAAGGCTGCTGCCGATCGCCCTGTGCGTCCTCCTATTCTCCTGGAAGCCGCCCGTCAGCCTGAGCAAGCTCAGCAAGGCCAAGAAGGGCCTGGACCTGGTCTCCGGAGCCGCCCACAAGATCACCGAGGAAGAGGAGTACTTTATCGGGCGCGCGGTCGCGGCCCGCATCCTGGCCGAGTACCCGCTGTGGAAGAGCCGCGAGGCCACCCGCTACCTGAACCTGGTGGGCCGGACCTTGGCCTGGAGGTCGCAGCGCCCCGAGATCTACGGCGGCTACCACTTTGCCGTGCTGGACACGCCGGAGGCCAACGCCTTTTCCGCCCCCGGCGGCATCGTCTTCCTTACCCGCGGCATCGTCGCCATGACGGCCAACGAAGATGAGCTGGCGGCGGTCCTGGCCCACGAGATCCAGCATGTCGTGGCCAAGGACCCCCTGAAGGCGATCAAGTCGCAACGCCTGAAGGCGCTGGGCACGTTCGCCGCCGACGAGGCCATGGGCTCGGGCGGCCGGGTCATGGGGGTGTTCCAGGAGTCGGTGCTGGACATCAGCGGCACCCTGCTGCAGAAGGGATATTCCCGGGGCCAGGAGAAAAGGGCCGACCTGGGCGCCCTGGAGCTGCTGGCCGCCGCCGGATACGATCCCGGCGCCCTGCTGTCCATGCTCGAAAAGGTGAAGGCCGGGGAAAAAAAGAAGGTCCGGGCTTTCTCGGCCCATCCCTCGGCCTCCAAGCGCATCGCCTACGTGGCCAGCGGCGTCGACCGCGGCGCCGGGGGCCGAAACGGCTCCGCCCGCACCGCCCGCTTCGAGCGGGCCCTGTCCCGCCGCTGAACTTGAAGCGCTTCGGGCCGTCGACCGCGCTGATCGCCGCGTTCACCTTCCTTGCGGGCAGCATCGCCTCCGCCCTCTTCGAAAAAAGCATCTATGACCAGAAGGCCCGTCTCTTCGCCGGCCCGGTCGCGGCCCCGGTAGCGCTCGTCGAGATCGACCAGGAGAGCATCGACTTCTACAGCCGCCAGTTCAATATCTCCTGGCCGTGGCCGCGCAGCCTGTATGCCCGCGCCGTGGATTACCTCGCCGGGGCCGGCGCCCGAGCCATCGCCCTGGACATGGTCTTCAGCGAACCCGGGCTTTACGGCGGCGAGGACGAATGGCTGGCCGCCTCCGTGAAAAGGGCGGGGAACGTCTTCATGCCCTTTTTCTTCCTGGACCAGGAGGGAGCAGGGGCCGTCAGCGGCCGCTTCGCCCTGGCGCAGCCGCCGCCGCTGGACGTCGTTCCGGCCCGCGAGGGGAAGGTGACGATGCCGCTCCCGGAGATTACTGCGGTGCTGCGGGGCGGCGGCAATGCGGCCGCCTCCCCGGACTCCGACCATGTCTTCCGGCGCCTGTGCCATTTCGTACGCCACGGCGGCCACGTCTTCCCGTCGTTCTCCCTGGCCGTGGCCCGTTTTGCCGATCCGACCCTTTCCCCGGAGGAGGTCCCCTTCGCCGCCGACGGGGGGATGAACCTGAAGTTCTACCGCAAGGGCGGTTTTGCCAGGTACGGCATCGCCCAGGTGATCCAGTCGCAGGTGCGGCGCGAGGCGGGGGAAGAGGCCGTCGTGCCGGCGGCGGCGTTCAGGGACCGCGTCGTCGTCATCGGGGCCACGGCGCTGGCCCTGCTGGACAACCGCGCGACCCCCGTCGATCCCCTCGGTGCCGGCTTCGAGCTCCACGCCACCGCCCTGGCCAACTTCCTGGAGCGTGATTTCATCCGCGCCGTGCCCCGGGCCTGGCAATGGCTGCTGGTCCTGCTGGCCGTCGCCCTGCTGAATGCCCTCCTGCCCGGCATGGCCACGATCCAGCGCCAGTTGCTGCTGGCGCTGGCCGCCATGCTGCTTGCCACTTCCGGGAACGCCCTGCTGTTCCACGCGGGGCTCGATCTCGACTTGCTGCCTCTTCTGGTCGGCATGGCGGCCTGCTCCGGCAGCGACGCCTACCTCCGCTACCAGCGCATGCACCGCGAGAAGAAGTTCATCGAGGGCGCCTTCAAGGGCTACATGTCCGATTCGCTGCTGGCCGAGATCCTGAAGAACCCGCGCGGCCTCAACCTGGGCGGCGAGAGAAAGCGGGTGACGGTGTTCTTCTCCGACCTGGCCGGATTCACCACCATATCGGAGCAACTGCCGCCGGAGGAAGTGGTCAAACTCCTCAACCGCTACCTGGAGCGGATGAACGCCGTCATCATGGAAAACGGCGGATACATCGACAAGTACGAGGGCGACGCCATCATGGCCCTGTGGGGGGCGCCGCTGGATTGCGCCGACCAGGCGACCCGAGCCCTGCGCGCCGCCTTGCGCTGCCAGGAGGAGCTCCAGGCGCTGAACGCCGAACTGGCGGCCGCTGGCCTGCCGAGGCTGGGACTGCGCATCGGCATCAACAGCGGCGAGGTCATCGTGGGCAACATCGGCTCGCGCCAGAGGTTCGCGTACACGGTCATCGGCGACGCCGTCAACCTGGCCTCGCGCCTCGAGGGCGTCAACAAGCAGTACGGGACGAAAATCGTCTGCGGCTCCCTGGCCGCCCGCATGGCTTCAGGGGAGCTTCTCCTGCGCCGGCTCGACCGCGTTCGCGTCAAGGGCAAGCAGCAGCCGGAGGAAATCTTCGAGGTTGTCGGCGAAAGAGAAGGGACGCCCGGAGAGAGGCTCGAGATCCTGGAGCGTTTTGCCCGAGGCCTCCGGTTGTACTTCGCCGGCGGCTTTTCCGCTGCCACGGACATCTTCCACGCCCTGGCCGGCGATCCGCCCTCCCAGGTCTTCGACCGGCGCTGCCGCTACCTGCAGGAGCATCCGCCGGCGGACTGGGACGGGGTGTGGACGCATACCGAGAAGTAGATCATAGAGAAGGGTCTCGGCGGAAGGCATACGGCGTACGGTTTACGGCAACCGCAAAGCGACGAGCATTTTTCTTCCCGTCCGCCCTCCGCCGTGCGCCGTCTGCCGAGTTACTCAACGTCGAACGGAGAACATCGAACCTCGTCTTGTGATAGAATGCCCTCATGCTGGAAATCTCGGGAATGCGGAAATCGTTCGGCAAGCGGGAGGCGCTGAAAGACGTAACCTTTTCCCTGGCCGCCGGCGAGATTTACGGCCTGCTGGGACCGAACGGCGCGGGCAAGACCACTACCCTGAAGATCCTGGCCGGCCTGCTGTCCGCCGACGGCGGCGTCATCATGATCGACGGCCAGCCCTACCACCGCGAGCGGCACGACCTGAAGCGGCGCATCGCCTACGTTCCCGACCAGCCGTTCCTATACTACAAGCTGAGCGGGGAGGAGCATCTCCATTTTTTCGCCGACCTGTACAAAATCCCCTATGCCGAGCGCAAGGAGAAGATCGATTTCTTTTTCAAGTATTTCGAGTTCGAGGAATACCGCCGCGAGCTGGTGGAGAACTACTCGGCCGGGACGCGGCAGAAGCTGCTCATCGCGCAGGCCCTGGTGGTCAAGCCGCGCCTGCTGCTGCTCGACGAACCGCTGGTGTCCATCGACCCGCTGGTGGGCAGAAAATTCAAGAAGTACCTGGGCGAGGTCGCCCGCAACGGCACGGCCGTCCTCTTCGCCACGCACATCCTCTCGCTGGCCCAGGAGGTATGCCGGCGCATCGGCGTGATCGTCGACGGCCGCATCCTCGTCCAGGGCGGCCTGGAAGAGCTGATGGCCATGGCCGGAAAGGAGACCCTGGAGGAATTCTACTTCCAGACCGTGCTGCGCCATGAAGAGCCTGCTGAAGCTTAAGCTGCGTCAGCTGCGCAACGCCCTGGCGCGCGGCGAAAAGAAGAAATTCGCCCTGCTGCTTCTGCTCGGGCTGTTCTTCACCCTGGTGCTGGCCTTCTTCTTCAACCAGATGTTCGCCTACCTGGCCGGGGTGGAGGAGTTCCCCCGCGTGTTCAAGCTGTTCCTGGCCGAGAAGCTGCTGATGATGATCTTCATGACCCTTTTCTCCATGTTGCTCCTGTCGGCGCTGCTGACCTCGCTCGACCTTTTCTTCATCTCGCGCGACCTGCAGTTCCTGTTCACCACCCCCATGCCGCTGCGCAGCGCCTTCCACTGGAAAATGCTGGAGGTGGCCGCCACCAGCTCGGCGATGGTCGTATTCTTCTCCCTGCCGGTGCTGTTCTTCTATTGCCGCTGGTTCGCCCCCGGGGCGCTGCAGGTGCTTCAGGTCGTGCTGGCCTTTTTCCTGTTCGTCGCCTGCGGCGTGCTGGCGGGCATTCTGCTCGGCCTGGTCATCCCGGCCTTCTTCTCGGTGCGGCGCCTGCAGCCGGTGCTCTCGGTCTTCTCCATCATCCTCATCTCCACGATCGTGGTGTTCCTGCGCCTGCTCCGCCCCGAGCGCTTTCTGGATCCCGGCGAGATCGACAACGTGCTGCGCTACATGGGATCGCTCGACCTGGACGTGTTCTACTATTTCCCCTTCGCCTGGCTGGCCCGCGCCATGAGCCATGTCGCCGACGGACGCTGGCTGGCCTACGGAAAAGGGCTGGCCCTGTTCGCCGCCCTGGCCGGCGCCCTACTGGCCCTGGTCTCCTGGCTGCGGCGCCGGGTCTACCTGCGGCTGTTCGACAAGCTGAGCCGCGGTGGTCGCGGAACCTACGCTTCGCGCTGGCGTCCCTGGCGCCTGGGAAACGACGTCCTGCCCCTGCTGCGCAAGGAGAGAAAAACCTTCCTGCGCACCCCGGCCCAGTGGTCGCAGTTGCTGATCGTCGGCGCCTTGGTGGCCGTCTTCGTCATCAACATGAAGATGATCCCG
>JAFGST010000048.1 GCA_016934475.1 Candidatus Aminicenantota bacterium
GATCAGCGTGCCGTTGCTCAGGATCGAGAAGCGCATGCGCTTGTCGATGATATAATCCATCAGCTCGAATAGCTCCTTGCGGACAAAGACCTCGCCGCCACTCAGGGTCAGGGTGCGCACTCCCAGCAGGCCCAACTCGTCAAAAAAAGTCAACCATTCCATTGTGGAAAGATCGGGGCGGTCTTTCATTTCGTGGGCGTAAAAACAATAGTCGCAATGGAGATTGCACTTTCCGGTCAGGGAGATATCGAAATCGCCCGGCCGGTCCGCGATCTCGGTATATTCTTCGGGGGCGAACCGCCGGAAGCCATCCGGCGCTGCCTCGATGAATTTGCTTTCCAGCAATTCACCCAGGAAAGCGCAAACATCCCGCTGAACTTCTTCGTGGGAAGCCCCTTTATAATTTTCCAGCAGAGAGCGGGTGATGGCCTCGATATTGGTCCCACCGTCCAGTTTTTGCCAAATGAGAGAGGCCGATGGATTGATGACCTTTTCCCTGCCGTTGTCTGCATTATAGAGGATGGCATTATCGCCGTTAAGGCAAGTGGAAACTTCCCGGGCCCTGGCGTAGTTTATTCGAAAATCGAACTCATTCATTTGCGATCAACCGATTTCCCCAATCTTTTGATCTTCGGCAAGAATCGTTAAGGGGCAGTTTAGTGCAAGGCCGAAAAAATGTCAAATGGTTTAGGGCAAGGGGAAAAAACGGGTACTGGGTGAGAGGCGAGAGGCGAGGGGATGCCACGAAGCCGAAGGTTCCATGTTCCATTTTCCATGTTGGCAACAGATGTAGTTATCAATTTGGAATTTGGTGCTTGGGATTTAGAATTTAAATCCTAATAATATTGCCTTTTTTGACCGTAAACCGTTTACCGTCAACCGTCAACCGATTGCAATTACGAGCAATGGTATTTATCGTTATGCGTGATGCGGTATGCATGATGAGAAAGAACAAGAAATGCTCTTCTCTCTGACTATCACTAACACTACCACTTGGCTTGTTTTTCGTTCTTGCTGACACTGACACTGTCCCTGACACTGATATTAATCTATAATAACCTCCAATGAACTCCTGGTTCGCTTACCTGAAGGGCGCGTGGGGGCGGAAGCCGCCCGAAGACAAGATCCGCCGGGGCACAGGAGACAAGAAAAAGACCCGCGAGACGCTGAAGAACCTCATCCCCATCATCAAGCGCCATTGGAAAAAGGGTGCGCTGGGGGCGCTGCTCATCCTGCTGACCTCGCTGCTGGCCTTCCCGGGGCCGATGATCACCCGCTTCCTGATCGACAAGGTGATCCTGGGAAAACAGCTGCGACTGCTGCTGGGCGTTGTCCTGCTGCTGGCCGGGATCAAGGCCGCCGGCATCCTCTTCGGCATGCTCCAGGGATATTATTTCACCCGCTTCGAGCAGGAGGTGCTGCTGGAGATCCAGCGGGCCCTCTTCGACCGCACCCTGCGCCTGCCCAAGGCCTTCTTCGACGAGAAGGAGACCGGCTACCTGATGTCGCGCCTGCTGGGCGACGTCGGCGGCGTGCGCTGGTTCTTCTCCTCCACCGTCGTCCACGTCTTCACCCAGTCGGTCCGCTTCGTAGGCGGCGCCGTCTTCCTGGTCTACCTGAACTGGCGCCTGGCGCTGGCCGTACTGGTGGTACTGCCGCTGATGTTCGCCGCCGTCCGCTTCTTCGGCCGCAAGATGCGCGTCCTGAGCCACCACGGCATGGAGCGCCATGCCGAGGTATACCAGTCGGTGCAGGAATCCCTCTCCCAGACCTCGCTGATCAAGGCATTCGCCACCGAGAAGCGGACGCTGGACTCCTTGACGGGAAAACTGCGGGCTTCGTTCCAGCTGGGCATGGAGCAGAACGTCTTCGGCTCGCTGGCCAACCTGGCCATCGGCTTCGGCCCCGACCTGGCCCATTTAATCGTCCTGGCCGGCGGCGCCATCCTGATCATCCGCGGCGAGTGGAGCGTGGGTTCGCTGCTGGCCTTCCAGTCCTACGTCGGCTTCGTCTACGGGCCGGCCCAGTTCCTGGCCACGGCCAACTTCCAGATGCAGAACGCCATGGCCTCGCTGGAGCGGGTCTCGGCCCTGTTCGACGTCGTTCCCGAGGAGGGCGAGGAGAAGGGAGAAAAGGTCGAGCGTTTGCACGGCGAGATTGAGTTTCGGAAAGTCGGCTTCTCCTACAACGGCAAGGAGACGGTATTGGAAGATGTCTCGTTCGCGGTCGGGGCCGGCGAGCACGTGGCCATCGTCGGGCCCAGCGGCGTGGGCAAGACCACCCTGGTCAGCCTGCTGCTGCAGTTCTACCGGCCGCAGAAGGGGGAGATCCTCGTCGACGGCCGTCCGGCGCCCGAATACGAGTTGCGCTCGCTGCGCCGGCGCATCGGCTACGTGCCGCAGTCGCCGACCCTGCTCAAGGGGACGATCGCCGACAACCTGCGCTACGGCGACCCCGACGCCGGAGAGGCCGAAGTCGAGAAAGCCGCCCGCGCCGCCGGCATCCACGACTTCATCGCCTCCCTGCCCGACGGCTACCATTCGCTGGTGGGCGAGCGCGGCGTCAACTTCTCCGAGGGGCAGAAGCAGCGCCTGGCCATCGCCCGGGCCCTGGTCAAGGAGCCCGACATCGTGATCCTCGACGAGCCGACCTCGGCACTGGACTCGCGGACCGAGGCCTCGATCTTCGCCGCGCTGCCCGAGATGGTGCGGGGCAAGACGCTGTTCATCATCGCCCACCGCCTGAGCACCATCCGCCAGGCCGACCGCATCCTCTGCTTCAACGAAAAGGGGCTGGTGGGCGCCGGCAGCCACGAGGAGCTGCGGCAAAGCTGCGCCTATTACCGGGAAATGCTTCAAAACCAAGAACTAAAGGAAAAAGGTAAAAGGTAAAAGTAAGAAGAAAACACTCGCTTTAAGGTTTTAGTAAAAAGAACAGTACTTTGCGTTTACTAACACTAACACTATCACCACTGCTGTCCGAAATAAATCGTTTTTTGGACAGACTGCAAGCACGGTAAAGGGTTTTGGGGCTGGCAGGCTCTCGCGCCAATCGCC
>JAFGST010000049.1 GCA_016934475.1 Candidatus Aminicenantota bacterium
ATGCGGCCGTCCAGGTAGGCGTGGCACATGGCCGGCAGGCTGCCGTCGTGGGCGAAGCCCTGCGTGCGCAGGAACCAGTTGCGGATGCCGTTGGCGGCGAAGGGGGCGAAGAAGGCGCCGACGTTGATGCCCATGTAGAAGATCATGAAGGCCGTGTCGCGCAGCTTGGAATATCTCGGGTCGTCGTACAGCTGCCCGACCACCGCCTGCAGATTGCCCTTGAAGAGCCCGTTGCCGAAGGCGATGACGAACAGGCCGATCACGGTCAGGTACAGGGGCATCCCCGGGATGGCGATGACCGCGTAGCCGGCGAACATGATCACGATGCCGAGCAGGATGACCAGCTTGTACTTGTTGGTGCTGTCGGCCAGGATGCCGCCGAACAGCGCCAGGGCGTAGATGGCGTAGTAGAACCAGCTGTAGTAGCTGCTGGCCGCCTCGGCCGAGAGGTTGTACTTGGCCTGCAGGAACAGGACCAGGATGGCCATCATGGTGTAGAAGCCGAAACGCTCGCCCATGTTGGCGAAGAAGGCGACGAACAATCCCCGGGGATGATCCTTGAACATCGGTAGACCTCCACGCGTGATTTGCGGTCCCTGAAAGAAGGATGATACCCGGCCGCCTTTTTTTTTGCAACTATGCCGTGCTACAATTGTTCCAGCGGCCGCCGCGGGCCGGAGCCGGGAGGTTTCCATGGACTTTGAGCGATTCTCCATCCAGGGCATGAAGGGGGCCGCCGGGATCGCTCCCGGCCGCGGCGCCATGGGCTGGAAGCGCCGTTTCCTGTTCTTCTTCACCATCTTCGGCGTGGCGTTCTGCATCAGTCTTCTCTACCACGCCATGCGCCCGATCATGCGCCTGGGCGGCATGGTCGCCTCCGGCGGCCCCTACGCCATCGCCCATCCCGCCCCCCCCTGGGTATGGGTGATGCCCGTCTCGGTCATGCTGGGCATGGCCTGCCTGTTCCTCAACCTGTTCCTCGCCGAGAAAGACGGCGAAGTGAACCTGATGCCCCTGGCCTGGCCGGCCCTGTTCCTCTCCCTGGGCTGGAATTTCCTGGAGTTCGCCTTCGCCCCTCCCGGCGGCGGCCTGGCCTGGGGCTGGCTGGTCTGCGGCGTTCTCTTCGCGCTGATGGGCGGCGCGCCATTGTTGCTAACCTTCAAGTTGATGCGCGACAAGGTCAGGGCACGGCTGCATAAGGCGGGAGGACTGCAATCCTACGCCTTCCAATGGCTGCTGGTGGCCGCCGGCATCTATGTGGCGATCGTGTTTTTCAGAAGCATCGCCTCCTGAGAAAGGGGAGGTGCGGCATGAGGCAAGCAAATTCCCTTTGTTCCCTGCTCAACATTGGCCGGGTGACGGAGAAAAAGTTGAACGCAATCGGCATTTTCAGCCGAGATGAGTTCCTGAGCCGCGATCCCTACGAGGTCTTCGAGACGCTGCGGCGCGAGGTCGATCCGACCCTCTGCCGCTGCGCCCTGGCCGGGATCGTCGGCGCCAAGCTCGGCCGGCCCTGGCACCAGGTTACCAAGGCCTCGGCACGCGAATACGAAAGGCGCCACCCGGACCACGTCTGGGGCAAGTGCTAGAAGGAGCTCGGCGGACGGCAGCGGCCTAGAAACAGTTTGTCGTGACGCGCAACGCGTGACAAGTAACAGCAAAAGAGATCGATCTAATTCGTGATTCGTAATCCCAACGGCTCGATCTTTGGCGGCATGAATCACTGGCTGCTTATTGGAAAACAGGAACAGCACCAGATCGTTCTAGTGCTGTTCCTAACGCTACCACGTATCTCTAACACTGATCGTTCGTCTATTTCGCCTTGCGCAGCAGGATGTCACCGTTGAAGGTCTTCAGGGTGATCTCCCGGCCGCCGCCGTTGATGGAGCCCTGGACGCTGCGATCGATGGTCACCCGGAAGCGGCCGCCCTTTTCGCGCTCGTCCCTGACGCTGCGGTCGGTCTTCTCCTGGAGTTGGAGTTCGAAGTCGCTGTAAATCTCGCCGTTGTTGTCGATGCGCATCTTGAGATCGGCCTTGGTGCTGGCCGGCAGGGTGAGGTCGACATCGCCGTTGAGCGTGACCAGCGAAAGCGGCTTCTGGCCTTCGAGGCGCAGGAAGGCGGCGGTGACGTTGCCGTTTACCGTCTGGGCCACGACCGAGCCGCTGATGCGGGTTAGGGTGATGGAGCCGTTGACGTTTTCCACCTCGATCTCGCCGCTGATGTTCTCCACCTGGATGCCGCCGTTGTTGACCGAGTGCAGCTGCAGCGAGGTCGCCACCGGCACCTGGATGACTAGGTCGACGTCGGCTTTCCATGCCGGGACTTCGATCTCCACGAGGTTCTGGCGCTCCTCCACTTGCAGGCCGCCGCCGGAGACCCGCAGCCGCTTCATGCCCGGGTGCTTGCTCGACGATTTCTCCTCGGCGGGAACGACCTTGCCGCGCGGGCGGGCTTCGACGATGACCTCCTTGCCGCCGTAGCCGGTGACGGTGATGGCGCCGTTGATCAGGTGCGCCTTGACGATCCCGGGCTTGCCCGGATCGCTAAGGGGGACGACGACGCGGTCCGCAGCCTCCTGGGCGCAGAGTGTCGGCGCGACCAGGCCCAGGACCAGCAGAACGAACAAAACTCTGTTTACGTTTTTCATGTTTTTTCTCCTTGGATTCATTTTTTCTTGCCGGCGATGATGATGTCGCCGTTCAGCGTCTCCAGGGTGATCTCGGGGCCGCCCCGGCCGACGCGCACGCCCTGGAAGCCGTGGCTGCGGTAGACGTAGCGCCCCTTCTCCCGGCTGGCCGTTCCCGGCTTGGCCGCGAGATAGCGGACCGGGAAATCGCTGTAAACCTCGCCGTGTAAGGTTTTCACCTGGAAGTCGGCGGCCAGTTCGGGGGCGAAGCGAATCTCCAGGTCGCCGTTGATGGTGCTGAACGCGCACGCGGAAGGGGGATTCTCCCGAAAAGAGGCGCGCACGCGGCCGTTGACCGTCTTGCCGCTCACCGGGCCCGCGATATCCTGGAGCTCGATGGAACCGTTGACGTTGCGGACCTTGCACTCGCCGCGGACGTCTTGCACCAGGATGTCGCCGTCGTTGACGGTCTTCAGGATCAGGTGGCTGTGCTCGGGAACCTCGACGCTGAAATCGTAGGCGACGACGTAGTCGATGCCGGTCCAGTTGGTCGAGCCGTTGCGGCAGCGGAACGGGCCGTCGACGTAGATCTCGAGAACATTGTCCTTTTCCTCCATTTTCAGCGACACATCACGCTCGGCCTTCTGCAGGTCCTCCCGACTGTCGGCGCGCAGGAGCTTCTTGGCTTCCAGCCGCGCTTCGCGAAGGGGGCCTCCGCGGACGGTGATGGAGCCGAAAACGTTGTCGATCTTCACGGTCTTCGCCTTTTCCGGGGAACTGAACTGGAAGACGCGGGCGATGGTGTCGCGCTTCTCCAGGCGGTAGGACTCACGGCCCGGCGCCAGGGCCGGGAGCAGGGATGCCGCGAGCAGTCCCAGCAGGATCTTCTTCATTTTGCCTCCTCGCCCGTTTGGGCGTTCTGGGAGGGGATACCGGCTGGCGCGGCGATGGTTACAGCGGCCAGGGAAAATAATCCTTTTTTCATTGCCGGCTCACAGGATCTGCTCGATCCCCGAGCGGGCCCTCTGGCGCACTTCGGCAACGGCCTCCTCGTCCGCCAGCAGCTTCCTGAGCGCCGAGGCGGCGCGCTTCTCCTTGAGCGAGACCATCAGGTCGATCAGGGCGATCTGCACCAGCGGTGAGGTCTGGCGCGCCAGCGAGGCGGCCAGGGCCGAGCGCACCTCTTCGTGCTCGGCAAAGAGATAAAGGGCGTCGACGGCCGAAAGGCGCACGTTGACGCTGGGATCGTTATCCAGGATGTCCAGCAGGCGCTGCAGAAGCCGCTGGTCGGGATCCTGCAGCCGCGTGGTCAGGGAAAGCCCCTGCAGCCGGGCGGCGGCCGAGGACTGGCTGAGCAGCGAGAGCGACGCCTGGTGCTGCAGGCGGCTGACTTCGCCCCGGAGGCGCGTGATCGCTTCCGGGTCTCCGTGCTTGCGGCCGCCGGCGAGGAAACCGGCGCCGAAGCCGATCACGACGACCAGGAGGGCGGCAGCCAGGCGCATGGCCGGTGGGATTAGGCGCAGGTCGGGGATCCAGCGCCGCCATCTGCCTGCGGCCGACGTCTCGTGGCGGCCCGCCTCCAGGAGGCGGTAGAAGCCGCGGCGGAGCTCGGGGCTGGGCTGGGCCTCGGGCAGGAGGCCCAGGCGCGTCCACGTCTCGTGCAGCTCCTGCCACTCCCGCCAGCAGGCGGGGCAGGCGTTCAGGTGCTCCCGCAGCCGGCGGCCCTCCTCCCCGGACAGGCCGTCCTGGAGCAGGTCGGGCATTCTGCGCTTGGCTTCCTGGCAGTTCATGGGGTTCCTCCTTGCAGCTCGAGGTAGTGCCGGCGCAACTCCTTGAGCGAGCGGTGCACCTGCACCTTCACCGACTCGACGCTGCAGGCGAGCAGGCCGGCGATCTCCTGGTATTTCAGGTTCTGGAAGCGGGAGAGCAGCAGCACCTCGCGCTTGCGCAGCGGCAGCTTCTCCAGGGCCCGGACCAGCAGGTCGGCCTCTTGCTCGCTCTCGATTTTCTGCTCCGGCCGCGGCAAGAGGCTGGCCTCCTGCTCCCAGACCTCCTCGATGGGCATTTCCGGGTGGCGGGCGCGCACGTGGTCGATGTGGGCGTTGCGGGCGATCTGGTACATCCAGGTGGTAAATTTGCCGTCGCCGCGGTAGGTCCGGCGGTACTTGAGGATGCGCAGGAACACGTCCTGCACCAGGTCCTCGCTCAGGGAGCGCTCGGCGGTCAGACGCAGGAAGAAGTTGAAAAGGCTGACATGGTGGCGCTCGAAGAGGATGGCCAGCATCTCGACCTGGCCCTCCCGCACCCGGCTCATTGCCTGCTCATCGTCGGGGATCATCGTGTGCATGCCTCGGTCTGCTTCATTATAATGGGTATACCGCGTTCTGGCAAAAAGGTTACAGCGGTGCTTTTTTTTGTCCCCGTCGGGCACATGTGCGATAATTTGCCGGGGTGAATGTCCATGTCCAAGGCCATCGCACTGCCCGCATCGCTGGCTGAATTCCTCGCCCGACGCCCCGGCGCCGAGTGGCGGAAGATCCACGCCGAGGCCTCGCGGCGGAGCTTCGTGCGCATCCGCCGCGGGCGGGGATCCCTCGTGGCCATGGTCTATCCCGCGCCGGCGCCGGAGGACGTGCGGCGGTTCTGCGCTCTCCAGGAGGTCTACCGTCGCTACGGTCTGCGCGTGCCGCGCATCCACGAGGTGCTGGACGACCGGGTGGTTCTTTTGGAGGACCTGGGCGATATGCTTCTGCAGCGGGCCTGGCGCGGTGCCGACCGCCTGCAGCGCGGGCGCTGGCTGGAGCGCTGCCGGGAGATCCTGGGGCGGCTGGCCGCCGTTCCCCAGGAGCTGGCTCCGGCCCGGCTCGATGAGGCGAGGCGGAAATGGGAGATGGATTTTTTCCTGGCGCACTTTTCTCCGCGCCACCCCGTCCGGGGCGTGGAAGCCCACGCCCTGCGGTCAGCGCTGCACCTTCTGGCCGGGGCCGTTCATGCCGAGGATACCTTCGCCCACCGCGACTTCCACTCGCGCAATCTGCTGGTCCGGAAGCGCGAGATCGTGATGGTCGACTTCCAGGACTCGCTCGTCGCCCCCCGCTTCTACGACCTGGTCTCGCTGGCCTTCGACTCCTATCTCGACCTGGGCGCATGGCCGGGGCGGCTCTTCCCCAACCTCGCCGCCTGGGGAGACGACGGCGAGCTCCGCCAGCTGCGCCTGACCGCCCTGCAGCGCAATGTCAAGGCCCTGGGCACGTTCGCTTTTCAAATGTTCGAGCGCCGGCACCCGGCCTATGCCCGCTACATCCCGCGCACCCTTCGCCACATCCGCGGTCACTTGCAGGTGCTGGCGGATCCCCAATTTGAGATCTTGACCAGGTATTTTGAATCCGTGACGCGTGACGCGTGACGAGAGAAGAATCAAATTCCAAATTCAAATTACCCAAACGAAGACACCGTAAGGTTCTTCTCTTTGTTTTGGTCATTGGGTCATTGGTGCTTGGAATTTGTTTGTGTTTTGGAGCTTGGGATTTGGAGTTAAAGTCCTACCAGTACTTTTTCACCTTGCGCCATATGCCGTCCGCCGAGTTCGTCTTCTTCCTTAACGTCGAACTTCGAACATCGAACGTCGAACCCAATCGCACCTATGCCGTGGTATAATCGTTTTATGTTGCGGATCGGCTCATTATCCCTCGAACAGCCCACGGTCCTGGCGCCCATGGCCGGGCTGACCGACCGCGTCCTGCGCCAGCTGACCGACGAGACCGGCGGCTGCGGCCTGCTGGTCTCGGAGATGATCGCCGCCGAGGGGCTGCGCCGGCGCAACCGCCGCACCCTGGAGATGATCGCCGGCTTCCCGTCGCGCGCGCCGCAGTTCATCCAGCTGTTCGGGGCCGATCCCGGTGGCTTGGCCGAGGCCGCCGCCATCGTCGCCGGCGATACCGGCTACGCCGGCATCGACCTCAACATGGGCTGCCCGGTGCCCAAGGTGGTGCGCTCGGGGGCCGGCTCGGGGCTGCTGCGGGACCTGCCGCGCTTGGCGGCGGTGGTGGCCGCCGTGCGCCGCGCCACGAGGCTGCCGCTGACGGTAAAGGTGCGCCTGGGCTTTCACGCGCTCAACGTCATGGAGACCACGAGGATCATCGAGCAGGAAGGTGCCGACGCCGTGGCCGTCCACTTCCGACTCCAGAGCGACGGCTACGCGGGCAGCGCCCGCTGGGATCTGGCGGCGGCCATCAAGGAGGGACTGCGCATCCCGCTGCTGGGCAACGGCGACATCATGACCCCGGACTTCGCCCTGGAGAAGCTGCAGACCGTCGACGGCGTCCTGATCGGCCGCGGCGCCGTAGCCAATCCGTTCATCTTCCGGGAGATCTCTGGCGTGGGGACATCAGAGGACGACCTGGGGATGTTTGTCCGCCGGCTGGGGGCGTTGATCGAGGAGCACTACCCCGAGCGCCAGCGCCTGGGCAAGCTCAAGGCCTTCACCCGCTTCCTGGTCGTGGGCCGCCCCGGTTCCCGCGCCTGGAAGCGCCGCATCTTCCTGAGCCAGGACTTCCGCCAGGCGCGCGGTTTTCTCGAGGAAACCTTTCCCCTGGCGGGCGGCAATGAACCGTGAGGTCGTGACCGTCGCCTTCAGCGGCGGCAAGGATTCCGCCGCCGCCGCGCTGCGGCTGCGCGAGGGGGGGCGCCAGGTGCGCGCGCTGACCATGCGCCTGGGATTGCCGGGCGAAGAGGAGAGGCTCGGGCGCATCGCCGGACTGGCCCGGGCCATCGGCGTGCCCTGGCGGGCCGTTGACCTGGAAGAGGCCTTCCGGCGGAAGGTCGTGGACCGTTTTGTCGACGCCTACCGCCGGGGTCTGACCCCCAATCCCTGCGTCCTATGCAACCGCGACGTCAAGTTCGCTCTGTTGATGGAGCAGGCGTTGCGTTTTGCCCCAGGCGGCCCCTTCGCCACCGGGCACTACGCGGACAAGGTCCGCCTGGGTAATCGCTGGTTCCTGCGCGAGCCGGCCGAGCGCGGCAAGTCCCAGGTCTACTTCCTGGCAACAATCGGCCCAATCGCGCTGGAGAAGACGGAGTTCCCCCTGGCGGGCCTGTCCGTGGAGGAAGTGCGGGAGATGGTCTCCGCCCTGCCGCTGGCCACCCGGAGTGAAAGCCAGGATGTCTGCTTTCTTCAGGGTGAGCCCCTGGCCGCCTTTCTCCACCGCCATATCCCGGGCGGCTTCGCTGCCGGCGATCTTGTAAATACGGCCGGCGAGAGGATCGGGCGCCACGAGGGCGCCCTGCACTTCACCATCGGCCAGCGCCGCGGCACGGGCCACGCCGCCGGCCGCCGCCTCTACGTGGTCGGTTGTGATCCGGCCGCCAACACCGTCACCCTGGGCGACGAGAAGGAATTGTTCTCCGATCGCCTGCTCGCCCGTGACCCGGTCTTCTGGCGGCCGCTCCATGCCGGCGAGAAGTTCGCCGTAAAGGTGCGCTACGAGCCGTCCGGGCACGAGGCGGAGATCACCGAGGTGGCTGCGGGCCACATCCGCGCGCGCTTCAAGGACCCGGTGCGCGCCGTCACCCCCGGCCAGCTCGCCGTCTTCCACGACGGCGATGTCGTCGTCGCCGCCGGCGAGATTGACGCGGACGAGGGTGAATCGTGATTCGATATTCGTGATTCGTAATTCGAAACCACTCTTGTCCTAAGAAAAAAGTTAGATTTCCAGTAAAATCCTTTGTTCATCAGGCTCATGAGGCAGTTTGAAGCGGTTGGGACTTA
>JAFGST010000050.1 GCA_016934475.1 Candidatus Aminicenantota bacterium
TCATGCGGCGCGGCATCACGGTGGCGGGCGAGTTCCTGCGCGCCGAGGCGGTCGAGGCTCTGGAGATGTACAAAAGCGGGCAAGGCACGGTCTACAACAGCCGCCGCGGTGACGACACCCATGGCGATTGACATGAACGAAGCTTATGCCTTATAATTCGGTCTCATGAAAATGTACGGCGCACGTAAGGCTTTTTTCGTCTATCTGCTTTATTTTTTCGCTTTCGTCGCCTTCATCAATTTTTTCCATACCGATTCCATCCTGGAGAAGCAGCCGGATTGCCCGGCCTGCCAATTCCAGCAGTCCAACATCGCGCTGGCCGTCATCCTATTCCTGTTCCTGGTCATCTTCATCTGCCTGCGCCTGCCGAAGGCCGCCGATTCCTTTCCCGTTCTCTTCCACCTGCCTGCGCTAAAGCGCTCCCGGGCCCCCCCGCCTCATTTCTCCTAAAAACTTCCGGACTGACCATCGCGCCAACGATGGTTCAGACAATCCAAAGAGCAAGGAGAAAAAATGAAGGGAAAGCATGCACTGATATTACTTTTCATACTATGGCTGGCCGGCGCAGCAGGGCTTCATGGCCAGGAAAGGACCAGCAATCCTTTTGCCCAGGCCAAGTTCGTCCCCGACATCTCGCTGATCCTCGACAGCTCGTTCGTCGCCCGCGACCGCGACGACGCCCTGTTCGCCTCTCTGGCGCTTCCCGGCTTCTCCCACACCGGGCCGGCCGGGCGGGCGGCCGAGATCGACGAGACGAACATCGAGCAGGGCTTCAACCTCAACTACGCCGAGCTCACCCTGGCCTCGGTGGTCGATCCCTATTTCGATCTTTTCGCCGTGTTCCACGTCTCGCCCGACGGATTCGACATCGAGGAGGCCTATTTCGTGACGCGCCGCCTGCCGGCCGGCTTGCAGGTGAAGGGCGGCCGGTTCCTCAGCCATTTCGGCCGCATCAACGGCCAGCACGCCCATTACTGGGACTTCGCCTCGGCGCCCCTGGTGCTATCGGCCTTTTTCGGCGGCGGCGGCCTGGGGGAGCTGGGAGCGCGCCTGGCCTGGGTGGCGCCGCTCGATATTTTCCTGCAGCTCGCCGTCGAGGTGCTCCAGGGCGACAACGGCATGAGCTTCGGCCGCGAGGGCTTCGAGCTCGACGGCGTCTCCGTGGCCGGCGTCCGCGGCCCCGGCCTGGTGGTGGCCACGGCCAAGACCTCCTTCGACCTGGGCAACCTCACCGTCCTGGCCGGCCTTTCCAATGCTTCCGGCCGCTCGCGGCGGGACGCCGCCACGGAGGAGGAGAACGGCGCAACGGCCTTCGCCGGCAGGAGCAACGTATTCGGGGCCGACCTGACCCTCAAGTACCTGTTTGATTCCATCCGCTACCTGGCGCTGCAGGCCGAGGTGATGGGCCGGGCCAGCAGCGGAGATCACTATGAGCATGACACGACGGGCGGCTGGACCCGCCTGGAGCAGCGCGGCCGCCAGGCGGGGATGTACGCCCAGGCCGTCGGCCGCCTGAGCAAGCGCCTGCGCCTGGGGGCCCGCCTGGACTGGATATGGAAGAACGGCCTGCGCCTCGGCGAAATCGGGCAGCCCCTGCCGGAGAACCTGACCCGCTACACGGCCATGGGCGAGTGGAATCCGACCGAATTCTCGCGCCTGCGCCTGCAGTACACGTTCGACCGCAGCCGCCACGAGCAGGCCGGCGGCCAATGGCTGCGCCGCCCGGTCCATGAGCTCGCGCTGCAGGTGAACATCACCATCGGCGCCCACGGCGCCCACGCATTCTGACCCAAGGAGAATCGCCCATGAAACGAAAGAACTTCTTTTTCATACTGGCCGCTTGCGCCCTGGCCCTGCCCATACGGGCGGAGCGTCTGCAAGTAGTGGCCACCTACCCGTACATCGCCAACCTGACCGAGCATATCGGCGGGGAGCGTGTCAGGGTCCATGCCATGGCCGGCGGCCAGTGGGACCCACACACGATCATGGCCAAGCCTTCTTTCATCGCCAAGCTGCGCCGCGCCGACCTGCTGATCATCAACGGCGCCCAGCTCGAGATCGGCTGGCTGCCGCCGCTGCTGGGCCAGGCCAGCAATCCCAGGATTAATGTCGGCTCGCGGGGCTTGCTCGACCTGTCGCGCTTCGCGAAGCTGATCGACGTGCCGGACAGCGTCTCGCGCGCCCACGGAGATATCCACCCCGACGGCAACCCCCACTACTACCTGGACCCGAACAACCTGCTGCCCCTGGCCGAGGCCATCGCAGCGAAACTCAGCGAGCTGGACGAGGCCGGCGCTTCCTACTACCGCAACAACCTGGCCGATTTCACCGCCCGGCTGAATGTCAAGCTCGAGGAATGGGGCAAGCGCCTAGCCGCCCTCAAGGGGGCGGTGGTCATCGAGTACCACAAGAACTACGACTACCTGCTGAAGCGCTATGGCCTCCGGCTTCTGGGCACTGTCGAGCTGCTTCCCGGCATCCCCCCCACCTCGCGGCACATCCAGGAGTTGGAAGGAAAAATCGCCGGCGCCTCGGTGCGCTTCATCCTCCAGGACATCTACAATCCGGACGAGGCCTCGCGACATTTGGCGGACA
>JAFGST010000051.1 GCA_016934475.1 Candidatus Aminicenantota bacterium
CAAGAACGGCTTCATCGCCGACATCCCGCTGATCTTCGCCGCCATCGACCCCTGCATCTGCTGCGCCGAGCGCCTGGTGCAGCTGGATGACGCGCGCAGCGGCCGCAGCGAGGTCCTGGCCTTCAGCCGGCTGCGGGCCATGGCGAACGAGCATTACAAGAAAATCGACCTCAAGAAAAGGGAAGCAGCATGGCCATTTTAAAACCGATCCTCTACATCCTGGTCTACCCGGGTCTGATCTTCCTGCTGGTCTATTCCACGTTCTGCGAGTGGTTCGACCGCAAACTGTACGCCCGCATGCAGAACCGCATCGGCCCGCTGCACACCGGCCGCTCCGGCATCCTGCAGCCGGTGGCCGACATCATCAAGCTCTTCGCCAAGGAGGACATCGTCCCGGAAAAGGCCGACAAGCGCATGTTCTCGGCCCTGCCCGTCTTCGCCCTGGCCATCGTCTGCACCGCGGCCCTCTACCTGCCGGTCTGGCACTACGGCACGGCGCCCACCTTCAACTCCTTCCCCGGCGACCTGATCGTGGTAATCTACCTACTGAGCCTGCCGACGCTGATCTTCTTCCTGGCCGGCTGGCACTCGGCCAACTACTTCTCGGCCATCGGCGGCGTGCGCGTGCTGACCATGCTGTTCGGCTACGAGATCCCGCTGCTGCTGGCCCTGCTCTCCCCCGCCGTGCTCGCCGACTCCTGGCGCATCGTGGAGATCGCCGTCTTCTACCAGAGCCGGCCGCTGCTGATGCTGGTCAACCTCATCGGCTTCCTCATCGCCGTCATCGCCCTGCAGGCCAAGCTGGAGCGGGTGCCCTTCGACATCCCCCACGCCGAGACGGAGATCGTCGGCGGCCAGTTCACCGAGTACTCGGGCAAGAAGCTGGCCTTCTTCCGGCTGCTGGGCGACATCGAGATGGTGGTGGGCGCCGGGCTGGTCGCCGCCGTGTTCCTGGGCGGCTTCCCGGGCGGCCTGCTCCCGGGGCTGGCCTGGTTCGTGGTCAAGACCTGCTTCATCATCTTCCTGCTGGCCGCCATGCGCGCCGCCCTGAGCCGCATCCGCATCGACCAGATGATCAGTTTCTCCTGGCGCTGGCTGGCGCCGCTGGCCGTGCTGCAACTGTTCATCGTCATCATCATCAAAGGGAACCTATCATGAGCATCAAACCCGCCATTTTTCTCCCGGAGCTGCTGCGGCATCTCTTCAAGAGGCCGGTCACGGTCAAGTACCCCTTCGAGAAGGAGCCGGTGCCCAAGGATTTCCGCGGCAACGTGGTGTTCGACCCGCCCAAGTGCATCGGCTGCATGATCTGCGTCAACGACTGCCCGGCCGAGGCCATCGAGATCATCCGCGTTTCCGAGACCGAGAAGAAGTTCAAGATGCTCCTGCACAACGACCGCTGCATCCACTGCGCCCAGTGCGTCGACTCCTGCCCCACCAAGGCCTACCACATGGACAGCGAGTACGAGATCGCCGCCTTCAGCCGCCGCCACCTCAAGATCGAGTACAAGTAATCGCGGTGTCCCGAGCCGCGCCGCTCCCGCCCATGCTTCCCGGTTACGATGATTTCGCCCAGCGCCTGCGCGAAAAGCTGCAGGGAGCGGAGCGCGTCTTCGTCCTCGGCATCGGCACCGACTGGAAGAGCGACGACCGCGTGGGAACGGTCCTGGCCCGGGCCCTGGCCAGGAAGCTGGGCGCCGCCGCCCGCATCCGCGTGGCCAGCGGCGGGGAGGCGCCGGAGAACTTCACCGGCGCGGTGCGCCGCTTCGCCCCCAGTCACGTCGTGATCCTGGATGCCGTCGACCACGGCCTGAAGCCGGGGACGGCCTTCGTGGCCGAGGAGCGCCAGATCGCCGTCGGCGACATGACCAGCCACCACCTGCCCCTGAAGCTGCTGATGCGCTTCCTGCGCAAGTCCATCCCCTGCCAGGTCGTCCTGGTGGGAGTCCAGCCGCGCAACCTGCTGCCGGGAAAGCGCCTCTCGGCGCCGGTGCGGCGGACGGTCGCCCCCCTGGCGGATTTCCTGGCTACGGCCATAGGGGAGGCATTGGAGGAGAAAGTCCAGTGTTAGTGGTAGTGATCGTGTTAGCAAGAGGCTTGCGAACTATAGTAATTAGTGATAAGTAATGAGTGATGAGAGGCAAGCACTCGGTGGACGCTGGACGGCAGACAGTAGACGGTAGAAGGTAAACGGTAACGGCAACGTGACGATCTCATTGCCTTTTTAATACTTTTACCTTTTACCTTTTACCTTTTTCCTTTTACCTTTCTCTTCCCCTTCTACTGCGATGTCAGCCCGAAGGTGATGGAGACGGTGAAGTAGATCGGCCGCGGCACGCCGTCGACGATGTAGGGCTCGTAGAGCCACTGGCGGACGGCGGCCAGCGCCGAGGCGTGGAAGACAGGGTGGCCGCTGATGATGCGCGCGCGGCTGACTCGGCCGTAGATATCGGTCATGGCCTCCACGACCACCACGGCCTGCAGGCGAATGGCGAAGGCCTCCGGCGGATACTCCGGCTTCACCTGGCGGATCAGCTTGGGGACGTTCTTGCCGCTGACGAAGAAGGGCCGGTCGTTGGACAGCTCGCCGCCCAGCACGCCGCCCAGCACGCCGCCGACGACGCCGCCCTCCACGCCGCCCTCGACGCCGCCGAGGACGCCCCAGGGAACGCCGCCCTCGACGCCGAAATCGCTGCCCTCTTCCTCCTCGATCGTCACCGGGACCTCGATGGGCGCGACCAGCTTGCCGAAGAGCCGGGGCGAGGGCGTTTCCTTCCTCTCGGCGGCCTCCGGCGGCGTCCGGGAACCCCGGCGCCGTCCCAGCGGCGGCGGCGGTGGCGGCGGCGGCGTCGGCAGGGGCGGGGCCATGACCAGGACGTTGGTCACCTTGACCGCCGGAAGCCGCTCCTCGGCCAGCAGCAGGGGAACGACCACGATGGCGGCGATGGCCGCCAGATGCACGAGAAGCGAGATCGGCAGCAACAGCCAGCGCCGGCCATTCGCCTCCCTATCCACGGGATCGAGCAGTGATTCATCAAGCATGGCATAACCTGCATTGCCAAACAGTCATTGTAATGATTGAATATACTCTACTTTTCAAAGAAAATCCAGTGCGGCCCTGATTTTCGCCCAGGGGCAGTATCCACGCTGGAGCTTGCAGGTTGCCGTCGTGAAAAGAAGCGATTCGGAAGGCAATGGGTGGATTGAGTGTCGGAAACGATGGGATGAACAGATATAACCAAGTGGAAGGAGATATCGTATATTTATTTTAACACATTGAAAGCGCCACGGAGCGCTGGGGGTCGTTCCCATGCCACGTGAAGACGATGGGCTGAAGGAAATCGCGATGATCCTATCGGGTATGTACCCGCACCGGATCGACGCGCGCGGAGAACGGAGGCACCCGCGGACGAGCAACGCTCCGGAACGGATCATGCACCAGGCCCGACGGCGCACAAAGAGTGGTTGATGATTGGAAAGAAGGAGCCAAAGCATTTTGCTTCCTTTTCCCTGATATTTCTGGCTTCCATTATCCTGTTTCCATCGGTTTCTGAGAAGCCGAGGGATCTAGATGAATCGTTTCGGAACGCTGCCCGGGAACTTGACTGGCAATACCTTGAGGAGGCCGAGCGATCCTACGTTGACATCCTGGATCACTTCCCTGAGCGAGACGGAATCCATGATATTCTGGGCTATATTGATCTTCGGCGGGGCAATTTCCAAGAAGCGATCCGGCACCTGAAACGAGCGCTCGCCGACAAGCCCGGCAACCCATTGGCGAGGTTGCTCCTGGGCATTTCCCATCTGCAGGCGGGTGAAATGACCACCGCATGGGAATGGATCAACGCCTCCCCCAAATATTCATTGGGGGAATTCGACAAACGGCTTCCCAAAAAGTTCATTAGCGACAATCCGGGATTGCTGCCATTCCTGAAGGGATTGCTTTTCAAGGAAAACGGGGAATGGAGATCATCTCTAAAAATGATGGCCGCCGCGGCCGGGCAGGGATACCCTCTCGCAGAAATCCTGGTGCAGATGGTGGACCTCTATTCTCGGCAAGAAGACGAACAGCTCGTATCCCAAGCGCTGACCCGGTTGGAAAGCGAGAATTTCTTGCTGGCCCGGGCAATGGGCACGTCCATTCATTCACGAGACACGCAGAAAGTGGTGGAGTTTGCCCGCTCGCGCCGCACGATCGTCCGCTTATGCCACGAATCCATCGCGACGATCGTCTTGGACTTGAATGCGTCTGCCCAGAGCGCCCTTGCGCGTGGCGACGTGGAGAATGCCCTGAAAATCTGGGAGAGGGCCTTGTACCTCGACGATCGGAGCTTCATCCTTCACTACAACGTCGCTCTGGTCTATTGCCTGCATAACTTGATCCCAGAGAGCCTGCACCACTGTCTATGTGCCATTCGCCTGGGCGAATCCGTTGAACCACTGCATCAATCCTGGGCGTTGAACCTGGCCGGGAATATTCTTTTCGAAATGGGCCAATTTGAAGAAGCCCGCGACTATTATCAGCAAGCATTGAATCTCGCTCCCAAGTCCAACAAGTATCACAACAACCTGGGCGCGGCCTATTGGAAGCTGGGCGACGTGGATCATGCGGAGCGGGAGTGGTGGATCGTGATACGCAATGCTGAGAAGGGAATGGATGAGAAGGATGCGCTGGAGTTTGAGGAGACCGAGAGAATAAAGGTTTTTGTGGACGTCAGGGAGAGAAGCGAGGCCATCGAGGCCATGCGATCGCTCGCCACCCTGTATTTTGAGAAGAACAGTCTTGCGCAGGCCAGGGAATTGTTCGAGCAACTGCTGGTTTCGATCCCTTTCGACGCCGAGGCCCATTTCATGCTGGGCCGCATCCACATGCGGTCCGGCGAACGCTTACTTGCCCGTCGCCACCTGGAGACCTCGCTCAAGCATGGAATCAAGAACGAGGAGGAAGCCAGGAAGCTGCTGGCGGAGCTGAAATCGGAGTAGCCCATGCCCCATATCCGCAAACACATGTTCGTTTCCTGCGCGCTGCTGTGCCTTGCCCTATCCGCCTTTCCCCGCCTGTGCGGCCAGGACGTATTCAAGGAATTCATCAATGTGAGCAATATCGAGCTGATCGTTCGCGTCTCCGACCAGGGGAAGCTGGTGCGGGGATTGAAAAAAAGCGATTTTCGGCTCTTCATCAACGATCGGCTGGTGCCGATCCATGGTTGCAACGAATTCCACGCTGAGTCTGACAATGGAAAACATTATGATGGAAATGAAGTAACATTCCATCTTCCCCGAAAAGGAAAGTACCGCCTGTCCATCGAAGCCGTCGATTAACTCACTGGGGGAAAGATCAGCGAAGAGAAGCATATTTTTTGGAACCAAGACACCTCCCCATAGAACACCAGGCTTCACGACGGCACGTGACCGACCGCACCCGACGCCAGGATCCGCTTGTCGACGGACCGTTACTGGATCTCGGCGAGCAGTCGATCGAGCTCGTTGCGGTCGCCGGCGGAAAGCTTGGAGTAGTGCTCCTCCTTGAAACGAATCAGCACGGCCCAGGCCTCGTCCCTGTGCCCGGCGTTGATCAGGGCGTATGCGAGGTTGAAATGAGCGTTCAGCGCCCCGGGATCCAATTCGATCACCCTGGCGAAGTCCCCGGCGGCGCGGTCGTTCTCCCCCAGGGCCATGAGAACGGCCCCGCGTCCGTCGAAGGCGATGCCCAGGCGCGGGTCCAGGCCCACGGCGCGGTCGAAGCTCTCCAGGGCCCGTTGCAGGCGGACGGGGTCCATGTCCCTCCGGTAGAGGTTGAAAAGGGCGATCCCCATGTTGCAGTGCGCCAGGGCATGGTTGGGATCCAGGCGCACGACCTCCTGGAAATGGCCCAGCGCGCCGGCGAAGTCGCCGGAGCGGCTGGCGATGGTCCCGAGATCGACATGGGCGCCGGCACGTTCCGGGGCCAGCTTCAGGATCTCCTCCAGGACGTCCCGGGCCTCGTTCAGCCGGTTTTCCGCGACCAGGGCCCGGGCCCGCCTCTCCAGCCCGGCGAGGCGTTCGTCCCTGGAGACGGGGGCCCCGGATTCCAGGTCGGAGAGGAGCTTCCGCAGGCGCGTGTTCTGCGGCTCGATCTCCAGGGCTTGGCGGTAGCAGGCAGCGGCCTGCACGCGCTGCTCCTGCGCCCGCGACATGTCCCCCAGCAGGATCAGGGCGGCGGCGAAGCGCGGATTCCTGCCCAGGATCTCCCGGCACAATCCCCGCGCCCGCTCGAGCTCCCCCCGGGCGTGGAGCTCGGCCGCCAGCATCATCTTGAACAACTCCTGGTCGGGGAAAGCGGCAATGGCCTTCTCCAGGGTCGCCAGCGCCTCGTCCATGCGGCCGGCCCTTTTCCTGAGGCTGAATTCCAGTTCGTAGAAGCCGGGCAGCTGCACCCCGGGATGGGCGTCGCGCAGGCGCCCGAGTTCCTCCTCCACCGGCGCCGTGTTCCCGGCCTTGGCCTGTTCCTTCAGCTGCTCGATCCGGGCATAAAGCTCGATGCCCTGCTTGGCGTCGATCATTTCCCTGGACCTGGCCGACGCGGCCGAGATGTATCCCAGCGTTTTCAGGCTGGCGAGGTCGTCGGCGCTGAGCGCGCGTCGTTCCGTCCGCCCCCCGGCGGAGAGCTCGAGGATGCGCCGGCGCAGCCCCCGGTCCAGTTCGCGGGCCAGGACGCCCTGGCGCCGCAGCAGGTTGTCGGACTCGCCCGGGTCCTTTTCCAGGTCGTACAGCTCGGGCTCGAGCGAGGCGATGTACTTGTGGCTGCCGCGGATCCATCCCGAGATCGGGGCCCAGTTGTTGCTCTCCATACCGAAGCGGCTCTCGAAGTACACGTCGCGCGGCCGCTCCTCCTTTTCGCCGGCGATCAGGTTATGGAAGCTCTTCCCCTGGACCGCTTCCGGGCAGTCGATCTCCAGGTAATGGAGGAGGGTCGGCAGGACGTCGGCCAGGTTGACCCGGCGGTCGATGGTCCGGCGCTTGGCGAAGCGGGCGGGGCAGTGCAGCAGCAGGGGAACCCTCAGGCTTTCCTCGTAGCAGAAGATGCCGTGGCCGAACTCCTTGTGCTCCCCGAACGCTTCCCCGTGGTCCCCGGCGACGAC
>JAFGST010000052.1 GCA_016934475.1 Candidatus Aminicenantota bacterium
CGCCGAGCACGGGGACGCCGAGCTGGCGGCAGAAGGTGATCGACTTGCGCACGTCGATCGCCGCCACCTTCTGCGGCGTGGTGACGACCATGGCGCCGTCGAGGCGGCCGATCAGCTGGCAGACCGAGAGCGGCTCGTCGCCCGTTCCCGGCGGCGAATCGATGATCAGGAAATCGAGCTCCCCCCAGGCGACGTCCTTGAGGAACTGCTTGATGGCGCCCATCTTCAGGGGGCCGCGCCAGATCACCGCCTGGTCGGGATCGGGAAGCAGGAAACCCAGCGACATGACCTTCAATCCGTCGGCAACGGCGGGCAGCAGCCCGTCAGCGCCGCTCTGCAGTGAAGTCCCCTCCAGCCCCAGCATAGTGGGGATGCTTGGGCCGTGGATGTCGACGTCGAGAAGCCCGACGCGCATGCCGGCCGCCTGCAGCGCCGCGGCCATGTTGACCGCCACCGTGCTCTTGCCGACGCCGCCCTTCCCGGACAGGACCACGATCTTGCGGCGGATGCGGCAGAGGCGGGATTCGAGCTGGCGCCGTTCGGCGAAATCCTGCTCGCTCTCCCCCTTTTTCTTCGTGGCGGCGGAGCACTCCTTGTCGCCGCAGTTGTTGCAGGGCGTCGCTCTGGCGATTTCACCTTGCGTTGTGGTTTTTTGCTTATGGGCTGCCATGTTCATCTCCTAAAGCTGCAGATGATCCCATATTTGCCGGATGTCGTCAACGCAGGGCGCCGCGGTCTCGACCACCGTCAGTTCCTGCAGCTGGGCCGCGGTCACTCCGGGGTCGTAGCGCACGCGGCCGGAGATCTTTGCCCCGGCCGCCGCGGCCCGCCCTTCGATGCGCTCGGCCATGGCGGGATTCAGGTCCCACTTGTTCACGCACACCGCCGCCGGCATGTCGAAGTGCCGGGCCAGGGCCAGCACCCGTTCCAGGTCGTGCTCGCCGGAGACGGTCGGCTCGGTCACCACCAGAACCAGCGAGGCGCCGCTGAGCGAGGCGATCACCGGGCAACCGATCCCCGGCGGTCCGTCGACGACGATCTGCGGCCGCCCCTCTTCCTCGGCGATGCGTCGCGCCTCGCGCCGAACCAGGGAGACTAGTTTTCCCGAGTTTTCCGCGGCGGCCTTCAACCGGGCATGGACCATGGGACCGCAGCGCGTGTCCGAGATCATCCATTCGCCGCAGAGGCTCTTGGGGAAATCGATAGCCCGCTCGGGGCAGAAGCGGACGCACACGCCGCAGCCCTCGCAGGCGATGGGGTCCACCCGGAAGACGGGGGCGCCGTCGGCCCGGATTTCCTTGCCGATGGCGTCGAAGCGGCAAAGCTCGGCGCAGGTGCCGCATCCCGTGCAGTCTTGCGCGCGGATGACCGCCTCGTTGCCGCTGAGGAAATCGTGCCTCTCGCGAAGGCTCGGGGCCAGGACCAGGTGCAGGTCAGCGGCGTCCACGTCGCAGTCGGCCACGACGGCGTTTCCGGCCAGAACGGCGAGCGAGGCGGCGAGGCTGGTCTTGCCCGTGCCGCCCTTGCCGCTGATGACGACCAGTTCCTTCATTCACCGTTCCCGCAGGAGGGTTCGCCGCAGGGCTCGCTGCGGCCGCAGCAGGTGCGTCCCGTCCGCTGCAGCGAGCAGGCTTCGCCTTCGTGGGTCGAGCCGCCCTTCATGATGAATCCGCCGCCGCCGCTGATGACGCGGTGGATCCGTCCTTTGCACTTCGGGCATTTTCTGAGCGGCTCGGCGGTGATGGGCTGCATTTTCTCGAACGTCCAGCCGCAGGTCTCGCATTCGTATTCATACGTTGGCATGGTTCATCCTCCCCCAGACGATTCGCTTAAGAGCAGTTGCCGCGCCAAGGCGGCGAAGCGCTCCCGGTACTCGGGAAGCTCTTCGACGAGCAGTCGGCCCCGGGAATAGGCCTCGGCAATGCGCCGGTCATCGGGGATCTCCAGCAGGATCGGCACGCCGGCGTCGGTGCAGTAGCGCTGGACGCGGTCATCGCCGCTGCCGGCGCGATTCAGCACGACGGCGAAGGGCAGGGCGATCTCGCGAACCGTGTCCACCGCCAGGCGCAGGTCGTGAAGGCCGAAGGGGGTGGGCTCGGTGACCAGCAGGACATAATCGGCGCCGCGCACGGCCGTGATGACTGGGCACGAGGTGCCGGGTGGGGCGTCGATGACGGCGGCCCGCGAGAGATCGCGGCGCGCCTTGACGGCGCGGATGAGCGCTGGCGCCAGGACCGATCCGACGTCCAGGCGCCCCGTGACCAGCGAGACGTTGCCCGCCTGCCTTTTTTCCACCGTGCCTATGCGCCGGGGCACTTCGCGGATCGCCCGGCGGGGGCAGACCTTGATGCAGCCACCGCAGCCGTGGCACATCTCGGGAAACACCAGCGCCTTGGCGCCGGTGGAAACGATGGCGTGGTAGGCGCAAAAGCGGCTGCACTCGCCGCAGCCGTCACAGAGGGACTCGTCCACCTCCGGGACCCGGATGGTCACGGTTTCCTCGGTTGCGGTTCCTCCGGGGAGGAAGAGGTGGGCATTGGGCTCCTCGACATCGCAGTCGAGCAGCTGCAGGGGGAAGCCGCAGGCGCGGGCCAGGTTCACGGCCAGCGTGGTCTTGCCGGTGCCGCCCTTGCCCGAGGCGATGGCCAGGATCATTTGCCGCCTTCGGCTTCCAGGTTCGCCAGGCGCTCTTTCAGCTCCTGGAGCTCCGCCTCGATGACGAGCAGCCGTTCGCGAAGCTGGGCGCGTTCCTGTTGAAACGAGCCGTAAGTGAGCGATACCGGTTTTCCCGCCAGCCCGGTAAAGCCGCGCTGCGGCTCGGCATCGGAATCCGGAATGTTCAACAAGCAGAAGCCGCCCCCCTTGCCGCTCATGGGACCCTTTCCGCGAGGTCCCGTTCCGTCAAATCCCGGCATTTCTTCACCTCCCCGATTTCATCTTTCTTTTTCCTCTGACTTTCGCCGTTGCTTCGTCCACTTCGTCCTGCCAGCCGTTGCGGCAGGCGAAAATGCGGTCGAAACGCGAGGAATAGGGCTTGATGTCGAAAAGCGGTGTGCCGTCGAGAATGTCCACTCCCTCGATGTGCAGCACCGGTCCGTCGCGCTGAAGCAGCCTGACTATGCTCAGGCCAAGGGGATTGGGGCGGCAGGGCGCGCGGGTGGCGAACACGCCCCGCTCCACGTCCTGCAGGAACGGCTTCACGGACAACTTTGCGGCGCCGGCGCGATGAAAATGGTAGATCAGAAAGACATGGGAAAACCCCTCCAAGTCGCGCAGCCCGGCGGCGAATTCTGGGAACACTTCGACCCGCCCCCGGCAGCCTTCGGCGTACGCCGGCTGGATGGGAGTGCGTTCGGGATCCTCGTGTTCGCTGCGGATGAAGCCGATGGGGCGAAGGGTGACGGCCGATCCTTCCCGGCCCTGGCGATTTTGTCTGACGGATGGCATCGGTTCCTCAGCGCTCCTTTTCCAGGCGCTCGCGCACTTCCTGCATGGTGAAGCCGTATGCTCGGCGCAGCCGCCCCAGAGTTTCGCCAGCAGCGGTATCGGCCGGAAGTTCCAGTCGCCGTTTCGCCTCCGCGATCGTGATGCCGAAACGAACCGCCGCCTCTCCCAGCGTCATTCGGCCATTGAGCAATCCATGATCTTCCTCGCCGCGCAGGTGGCCGCGGCGGCCTGCGCTCTGTTGCCCCAGACTGGAAAATCCCCCTCCTGTACCGGTTCTGCCCTTGGCATGGTTGCCTTCGGCTTCCCGCCGCTCGGCATGAACCGCCGCTTCATCCTCTTGGACCAGAGTGCCACGCCGATCCGCTGC
Organism: Candidatus Aminicenantota bacterium; assembly: GCA_016934475.1. Taxonomy (GTDB): domain Bacteria; phylum Acidobacteriota; class Aminicenantia; order UBA2199; family UBA2199; genus UBA2199. The sequence goes on from JAFGST010000052.1 coordinate 3,815, forward strand.
ACCTCGCGAATCCTCGATTCGTGAACGGAGGTTGCGATGGAGGAAGTCTCCGGTTTCCAGCCGCGCCGGGGAAACAATGAAAGCCGACAGCAGGAGAAGAAAGCTGAGAATCCCCGTCACGCTCCACAGGACGCGGCGCCGCCCTGTTGAGGGTACCGCCTTGCGCACCAGGCAGAGGAGCGTTTTCCAGTGCAGCACGATGTGGAGCACGAGAAACCCCAACATGACGTAGCCGACGGCGAGGTGGATTTTTCCCCATTGATGCCGGTCAAGCCCCAGAAAAACCATGTCCAGGTTGTCGCCGAATTTAAGGATCCTCTCCCTGCCCGGCGGCAGCGTATACTTGATCAATAGGCCGATACCAGCGATCAGGGCCAGGCTCAGCGTCAGCAGCAGGTCGACGATCAGGTTGATCTTATCCCGTAGGCGCATGGTGAGGTCGGTTTACCAATGGCCCTGGACGTCGGCGCCTCCGGCCTCCTTCAGTTCGCCGGCCTTGAACTTCTCCAGGGCCTCGGCGACCGTGGCGGCATCCGAGTTGTAGATCTTGACGCCGGCGGCCTTGAGTACGCGGAAGGCGTTGGGGCCGCAGTGGCCGCTGACCAGGGCCTTGGCCCCCGAGCGGGCCACGGTTTCGGCCGACTGGATGCCGGCGCCTTGGGAGGCATTCAGGTTCTGCTGGTTGTCAATCACGGTGAAGTTCCCGCTCTCCAAGTCGTAAATCAGGAACTTGGGGGCCCGGCCGAAGCGAACGTCAATCGGCGCGTCGAGGTCGTGGCCCGAGGTTGAAAATGCAATTTTCATACTTGTTCTCCTTGGTTGAATCAGTTGTACGCGGTCTTGATTTTCGGATCTTCCTCCATCAAGGCCCCGGCCAGTTCCTCCATGCGGCTCTCCTTCCAGAAGGGCAACCTGGCATGGACATCCATGTATTTCTGCGGGATGGGGTGGGTACCGATAACCACCGGCAGGCCGAAGGCGGCCTCGATGAAGGCCTTGAAGCGGCGGAGATTGGGGCAGGGAGGATAACCGACCACCAGGCCGGTGGCCAGGTGGACGACCGTGGCGCCGTTCTTCTTGAATTCGGCCGGCACGTATTCCACGTTGCCGCCCGGGCAGCCGCCACACGTCGAGTAGCCGACGACCTCCACCTCCTCTCCGGGGGGATAGGCGGCGAAGGCGCCGACCCTCTCGCGCAGGGCCCGGAAGCACTTGCCACCGCCGCAGTCCTTGTAGCGGGCGCAGATGATGATCCCGATCTTGGTCATGGTGTTTCTCCTGCTTTGCTGCGGATGCCGGCGGAGGGGCGTTGGCGCTCCTCCGCCGTGCATGCCCTTATTTCGGGCTTTCCTCTTTCTCCAGCTCCTCGAGGCGCTTGCGGATGGCCTCCAGCTCGCTCTGCATGGCGTCGGCCTGGTTTTTCAGCGCCTGCTTCTCCGCTTCGGGGTCCACGGCGGTGAAAGGTGCCGCGGCGCCGAAGCGCGCCCATCCGGGCATTCCCGTGGCGTAATACATGTTGCGCCAGCCCCGGCCGCCGCCGCCGAAGCCGCGGCCCCAGGCGCCGCGTCCTCTGCCGAAACCGAAGCCGCGTCCGAACGCCGGGTTGGCATAGCCGGGCATGCCGTAGCCCGCGCAATAGCCGGCAGCGCGGCCGGTCATGGGCCCCATTCCATTGGGCCCAGTCCTGTCTCCTCTTGGCATAGTCACCTCCTATAAAAATGTATCACAATGATTTTCCATTTCATTCCCTGATCATCGATGTGCCACACTGCGGGCACTGGCGCTGCACGCAGGGGACGCCGCGCTCGTGCGCCAACCGCTGCCCGCATTTCGGGCAGACGCAGCTGCCGACCGCCCCCGCGGCCAGGGGGCCGTCCATGCGGCCGCGGCCCTGTCCACCGCGCCCCCGTCCCATGCCGCCTCGGCCCTGTCCTCGGCCGCCGCCGAAGCCGCCTCTTCCTTGTCCTTGTCCATTCATTGTCATTTCCTCCTGAAACAGCGCGCCCAATCCGGCGGAGCGGCGTCCGTGCCCCCAGCAGCCGGGCATGAAGAAGCGGCTGGCGGGAAACTTTCCCAAGCTCCAAGCCTGGATCACGTCGCTCAGGTCGCCGGAGATGAAAGGGATCACCTGGATCCCCGCCGAGATCACCATCGCCTGCAGCGGCCTGGAGATGGCGCCGCAAACCAGGATGCCGACGCCGAGCTCGGACAGCCAGAGCGCCTTCTGCAAGGGCAGCTCCATGTCCAGTTCTTCCCGGTGCTGATTGAGGATGCGTCCCGCCTCGACTTCGACGACATGGACCTGCCGGGCCACGTCGAAGACTGGGGCGATGCGTTCGTCCCAGCACGAGAATGCCGCTTTCACGATTGGCAATTTCGCTCCTTCATCTCTTCAATGAAGCAATTGCGATGCCAAAGACCCTGGAAATGGAATTGGATACGTAGATGGCCGCAGGGATTGAATTATTTGCATGGATTGTCCTCATCAGGCCAACAGAATGAGTAGCGATCACGCTACCTATCTAATTTTATTAGTTGCTAAAACGCTACTTATCGGAACCAGTAAGGTGTCGCCGAGGAAGGAGAGAGCCGGTTTCCTGATGCAGTGGAATGGGATTGCCTCGTGGATGCCCGGTCGGCGGGCCGCCATGGCCCGCGAAGAGCCGCCGGAGGAAAATCGTCGCCGGAAATTGACATTTCGTGCTGGCAGTCATAGTATTTGCTCCTAGCGATCCGATTCAGGAGGAACCATGCAAAAGAGAGCCTTCGTGATGATCTTTCTGACCTTTCTGGCCGCGTGGGCCGCGACGCCGGCGCCGGCCGAAGCGGAGTCCCATCCGTTCTCCGTTCATGACATGCTGGCCATGGACCGGATATCGGAGCCCGCCGTGTCCCCCGACGGCCGCTGGATCGTCTTCACCCTGAGGGCGACCGACATCGAGGCGAACCGCGGCCGCACCGACCTGTGGTGTACCGACATCGAGGGCCGGACCCTGCGTCGCCTGACGAGCCACCCCGCCGCCGATTTCAATCCCCGCTGGTCCCCCGACGGGGAAACGATATTCTTCCTCTCCACGCGCTCAGGCTCCAGCCAGGTATGGCGTATCCGCCGTGACGGCGGCGAGGCCGAGCCGGTGAGCTGCCTACTCCTGGATGTCGCCAACCTGGTCGTGTCCCCCGACGGCCGGAACCTGGCCTTCAGCCTGGAGGTCTTTCCCGGCCTCTGCCCCAGCGAGACGAAGAAGAAGCTCGACGAGTACGGGGCCCGCAAGGCAACGGGCCGCGTATACGATCGGCTCTTCATCCGCCATTGGGACAGCTGGAAGGACGGGCGGCGCTCCCATGTATTCGTCATGCCTGTTGCCGGCGGTAAGGCGCGCGACCTCATGCCCGCCATGGACGCCGATGCCCCCTCAAAGCCGTTCGGCGGCGCCGAGGAATTCGCCTTCACTCCCGACGGCAAGGGCCTGGTTTTCACCGCCCGCGACGCCGGGCGCCAGGAGGCCTGGTCAACGAACCTCGACCTTTTCTTCGTCCCGGTCGACGGCTCGGCCGCGCCGCGCAACCTGACCGAAGGGAACCAGGCCAGCGACACACAGCCTGCATTTTCTCCGGATGGACGGTTCCTGGCCTACCTGGCCATGGAGCGGCCGGGCTACGAGGCCGACCGCTACCGGATCATGCTGCGCTCCTGGCCGGGCGGAGAGGCGAGGGAACTGACTCCGGGCTGGGACCGTTCGCCCTCGTTGCTGTGCTGGTCGCCCGACGGCAGGATGCTTTATGCCACGGCTGGGAACATCGGCCAGCAATCCCTGTTCACCATCGATGGCCGCACGGGCGCCGTCAAGACGCTGGTCAAGGAAGGCAACGTATCCTCGGCCGCCCCGGTTGGCGGCGGCCGCATCGTCTTCGGCCTGGACCATCTCAAGTCGCCGGTCGAGCTGTGGTCGATCCGGGCCGGGGGGGGTGGGCTGCGGCCCGTGACGCGCATCAACGCCGCAAAGGTCGCGGCCGCGCGCATGGGTGAATTCGAGCAGTTCACCTTCAAGGGCTGGAACGGCGAAACGGTGTACGGCTACGTCGTCATGCCCGTGGGCTTCGATCCTGCGAAAAAATACCCTGTGGCCTTCCTCATCCACGGCGGCCCGCAGGGCTCGTTTGGCAACCATTTCCACTACCGCTGGAATCCCCAGGCCTACGCGGGGGCGGGCTACGGCGTGGTCATGGTCGATTTTCACGGGTCGACCGGCTACGGCCAGGCCTTCACCGACTCGATCCGCGGTGACTGGGGCGGCAAGCCCCTCGAGGACCTGCAGAAAGGCCTGGCGGCGGCGCTCGAACGGTATCCCTGGCTCGACGGCGGGCGGGTCGGCGCCCTGGGCGCCTCCTTCGGCGGATTTATGATCAACTGGATCGCCGGCGCGTGGCCCGACGGCTTTCGCTGCCTGGTGTGCCACGACGGCAACCTCGACGAGCGTCTGGCCTATTTCGACACCGAGGAACTCTGGTTCCCGGAATGGGACCACATGGGGACGCCCTGGGAGAATCCCGAGGGCTACGAGGAGCACAATCCCGTGAACTTGGTCAAGAACTGGAAGACGCCCATGCTCGTCATCCACGGCGCGCTCGATTTCCGCGTGGTGGAGACACAGGGAATGTCGACATTCACCGCGCTGCAGCGTCGGGGCGTTCCCAGCCAGTTCCTCTACTTCCCGGACGAGAACCATTGGGTGCTCAAGCCGCACAACTCCATCTTGTGGCACGAGACGGTCATCGGCTGGCTCGACAAGTGGTTAAAAAAATAAGGAAAAAATGAGCTGATACCCGGTGTAGGGCGTACGGTACACGGCGTACGGCGGATGGCAGAAGGCAGACCGCCTACAATCATGGGATTGCCGACACGTTCACTGACACTGTTGGTTCGTTGAGTCTCTTGCTAACACCACTGCTGTCTAAAATCTACCAATAGACAGATCAAGCCCGCTGGCAGGCTCTCGCGCCAATCGCCTCCACTTTTTCCCGGAGCGCTGACGCCTCCGGGAACCGATGGCCGGCTACCCGCCGTCCAC
>JAFGST010000053.1 GCA_016934475.1 Candidatus Aminicenantota bacterium
CGACCGCGGGTCCTTTCGGGGCGCGGAGGGGGATTCGCTGTACATCCCGAGCTTCGCCAACCGCGTTTTCCGGGACGCACCGCCGGACCGGCCGGTCCTGGCGATCGGGCTGCCCTGCCAGGCCTACGGCCTGCAGCTCCTGCAGGAAAGGATGCCCGCCTTGAAAAGCCGCGTCCTTGTCCGGATCTCCCTGTTCTGCGGCCTGACGTTCCTCCCCTCCGGAGTGGGCGATCAGATCAGGAAGCAGGGCGCCGACCCGGAAGCCCTGATCGGGCTACGCTTCCGCGATGGGAGAAGCGCGACCGCCACCCTGAAGGATGGCCGGATCCTGCGCCTGGACAAGGACAAGATCCTCTTTTCCCACATGTGCGGGCGCTGCGCCTTGTGTCCCGACCAGACGGGCGAGGCGGCCGACGTCAGCTGCGGGGATGCCTGGCTGGAGCGCTTCGGCGCGGAGTCGGATCTTGCCTGGTCGCTGGTCGTGTCCCGGACGGAGGCCGGTCTCGCCCTCCTGCGCCGCTCGGTGGCGGAAGGATTCCTCTGGGCCATGCGCGCCGGGGAGGAGGAGCTGCTCCAGGCCCAGCGGCCGATGCTCCACTTCAAGAAGAAGACGCTCGGCCAGCGCCTCCTGCTCCATCGCTTGCTGGGCGGCGCGACCCCGGCCGGCCTCGAGGGTTCCATCCCCGTGGCCCTCTCCCCGCGGATATTCCTGGGCAACCTGCTGCTGCTGGCCCACCTGCGCCTGCGTCGCTTCCGGGCCTGCCGGTGGCTGTTGCGCCGCGATGCGCTCCTGGGCGTCTTCAACCTGGCGATCCGCCTCTGCCTGTACGCCGACCCGCGTCCGGCGCTGCGGCGCGTGACCTGGGGCGGTCTGCTGCGGCGCTTCGACCGCCTGCTGCCCCTGAGCCGTCTCGGGCTCCTTGGTTCGCGCTGGCAACGCCTCCGCCTCCGAATGGGAAGCCGCACTTCGAGGCTGCACCCCCTGCCGCGGCCGATGCCGGGGGAGTCCTGGAGGGAGTGGGCGGCGCGGTTCCCCGGAGCGTTCGAGCTCCTCAAGCGCCGCGCGGAGAATTACCTGCAGGGCCGGGTGGAGATTTTTACACGCCCCTTCGATTTGGCGCGGCAGGGCTGGCGGGTTCATCCGGGCAGCGGCCGGCGCTATCCGCTTCTGCCGCCCTTCCTTTCGCACCGCTATGGCGATTTCAGGATTTTCGGCGACGTGAAGGACGCCTTCGAGCTGCACAAGCACTACCCCTTCGTCGAGCTCTGCCTGCTGTACCGCCTCACGGGAAGGCAGGACTGCCTGCGCGCCGTGTCGGAGGGCCTGGAATCATGGAGTCGGGCGTTCCCCCCGGGCGCCGGCGTCGCCTGGGTGGGAAACGTCCACGTCGCCCAGCGCATGGTGGCCTGGATGTTCGTCTTCGTCCTCCTTGACGGGGTGGAGGGATCGGTTGCCGAAGGCATTCGCCGCCGGATCGCCACCGGGCTGCGCGAGCATGCCGCCGTACTGCGGCCCCGGCGCCATGTCCCGGCCAACAACCATCGCCTGGGCTCCCTGTGCGCCCTGCTGATGCACCATTGGCTCAGGACCCGCGCCGGCGGCCGGAGAGAGGCCGCGTTGGCGGGGGAACTGTCGGCCTGCGTCGACGATCTCGTTTCGCCGGCCGGGGCGCCGAAAGAGGGGAGCCTGGCCTACGGCCGCCTGGTCCTCGAATTCCTTTTGCTGCTGAAGCTGTTCGCGGGCGCTTCGGGGCGCGAGCTGCCCGCCGCGGTTCTTGATCGCAGCCGCTCGATGGTGTGCTGGTTCAGCGATCTGTTGGGTCCGGAGGAAAGTTTGCCGCCCCTGGGCGACCTCAGCGACGAGCACGCCTTTCCCTTCGAGCCCTGCTTTCAGGAGGATAGGAATTGGTTGGAGCTGGGAAGAGAATTGTTCTTCACCGCCGCTGGCGGGGAGGCGACTCCGCTGAGCGCCTTGCTTTGCGGGCGGTTCGGCGCCGCGCCTCCCGCCGCTGCGCCGCTCCCCGCCCCGGGGGAATCGTTCGTCGATGCCGGCGGCCGCTTCGGGCGCGTCAGCCGCCGCAACCGCGACGGGCGCTGGACGGCGTGGATGCGCGGCGGGGAGTTCGGCCTGCCTCCCGGCTTCGCCCATGCCCATTCCGACCTCCTGGCCCCGGTCATCCGCCTGGACGGGCGAGCGGTGATGACCGAGGCCGGAGTCTTCCGCTACAATGTCGCCAGCGAGGAGCGGATGAGCGACGTCCTCTCCCAGGGCCACAGCGGGATCCGCTGCGACATGGGCGAACAGGCCGTCTGGCGCGGCCGCTTCGCCTGGGGCGGCGAGCCCCTCTCCGCCGCCCTGAGCGTCCAACCCGGAAGGCTAAGCGGCGAGGCGCGCCTCCCGGACGGCACGCGGATCGGGCGTGCGATACGCATTCACGACGACCACCTGGAGATCGAAGACGCGTACGTCCCCGCGCCGGGCGGACAGGCGAAGCTGCTGCAATTCAATTTCATCTTTTTTGGGGAGATGGAGGAAAAAAGGGGCGGCGGGCGCGGCGCCGTCATCCTGCGCCTGCATGGGACGAACGATCTTCTCGAGGTCCGCTTCGACCGGAATTTGCCGCCCGCCTCCTTCCGGATCCTGCCGGCGCGCATCAGCGAAGGGTACGGTGTCTCCGGGCCGGGCATCCGCATCGTCCTGTCCGTCCCGGCAGCCGGCGCCGGGGCTTGGCAGACGCGGCTGGGCATATTATAATGACGCATCGGCCCGTTGCTGCCGGCCGCCGCGGCGGGATCGGTCGTCCAAGCCGGGAAGCGAAGCGGAGCGTGAAAAATGGCTGTTAGCGAGCGGATCGCCGACTTCAAACAATCGCTCCTGGGCATGCGCCTCAAGGAGTTGCGCCACCGCTTTTTTTTCGGCCAGAGATATAAGCGCATGATCCAGGCCCGGGAGAGGTTCGCCCGCTGCCGGGAACGCAAGCCCCGGGGACAGATGCGCAGGGAAATCCTCCTTTGCCGCTCCTTCTGGCGCTGCCAGCCGCTGCACTATCTGCGCTACAACCTTTACCGCCGCGACCGCCCGCTCTCGGAGTTGGAGTTGATCGGCTTTGTCCCGGAATTCTTCTTCTACCAGCTTTTCCTGCCCCACTACGATTCGAAAAAGTATCAGGTGCTGCTGACCGACAAGATCATCACCGAACAGTTCTTCCGCAGTCTGGGAATCGCCCAGCCGCCGACGCTCGCCAAGCTCATCGGCGGCCGACTTTTCACCGAGGACCTGGAGGAGACCGACTTCGGCCGCCTCGCCGCCGCCATACGCGAGAGCCGGCCGCGCAAGCTGTTCGTCAAGCCCGGAGACGGCCTGGGGGGCTACGGGATCCATGTCTTCCGTCTCCAGGAAGACAACCGCTACACCGACGCCCGCGGGGAGATGTTCGCCGCGGAATTCCTGTACGGCATCGGCCGCGGCAACGATTTCATCATCCAGCCCGGCCTGGAGCAGGATCCGCAACTTTCCGCGATCTATCCCCGCTCGGTGAACACCTTCCGCGTTCTCAGCGAGAACCGCGGCCAGGGGGCCAGGGTCCTGCTCTCGACGCTGCGCATCGGCCGCGGTGGGCGGGAAGTCGACAACAGCGCCCAGGACAACATCGTCGTGAAGGTCGACGCCTCCGGCGGCGCGCTGGGCGCGGTCGCCTCCACCGAGTCGGGGGAACGCTTCGCCCGCCATCCCGACACGGGCCACGTGTTCGCGGGGACGACCATCGGGCGCTGGCCCGAGGTCGAGAGCTTCGTCAGGGCCGCCGCGGACAAGATGCCGCAATTCACCTACCTGGGCTGGGACATCGCCCTGACCCCCGAAGGGCCTCTGGCCATCGAGACCAACCTCGATTTCGGCCTGGACCACTACCAGGCGGTACTCGGCGGCATCCGCGAGGTGCTGGGCATCGATGATCCCGGCTTCTACTGGCAGAACAGGGGCAAGCGATAAGATGGGCGGGAGCAGGGGATGAGCGTCCGCATCGCCCTCGGCGGCGACGTCAATTTCTCTCCCGCGCGCGGGCAAATCGCCCTGCTGGTGCGGCGCAGGCGACCGCCCCTGCCGAAGCGGCTGCTGCGGCGGCTCGGCGCCATGCTGCCGTTCCGGGCGGCCGGTGACGACTTCCATTGCCAGGAGATCCGCGAGATCCTGCTGGAGGAATACGGGGGATCCTGGCGCAATCCCTGCCCGGAGATTGAGTCCGATGCCGATCCCGGCCTGCCGCTGCGGGGGATCGGGTCCTTCTTCCGCGGCGCCGACATCGGCTTCGTCAACCTGGAAACCCCACTGAGCCGCGGCGGACGGCACGTCGGCTCGTTCCGCAGCCGGCCGGAGTATGCCCGGACGCTGGCGGCCGGAAACATCCGCGTGGTCTCCATCGCCAACAACCATTCCTTCGATGCCGGCGAGGGCGGATTCCGGGAAACGCTGCAGGTCCTGCGCGAGCAGGGCGTCCTGCCGGTCGGCGGCGGGATGGATGTCCTGTCCGCGCGGGCGGGCGAAGTGGTCACGATCCGGGGCCTGCGCCTGGGATTCCTGGCCTACACCGCCATCTGCAATTCGTTCTTCATCAGCCTGGCCAAGAGGGATCAGCCGGGGATCCTGCCCCTGTTCGAGCCCATGGTCCTGGAAGATATCGCCGCCATGAGGCAGAAGTGCGATTTCCTGGTCGTCGCGCCCCACTTCGACGTCGAGAACACCGCCCGCGTGCACCGGAACTCGATCGCCCTGGCGCACCGGCTGATCGACCATGGCGCCGATTTGATCGTCGGCAGCCACAGCCACGTTCCCAAGCCCATCGAAACGTACCGGGGAAAACTGATCATCTACTCCCTGGGCAATCTCGTCTTCACCTATGCCTCCCGGTCCTGGCGCGACGGCCTGGTGGCCGAGGTGACGGTGTCCGCCGCCGGGGAATGCGAGCGGGCGAGGTTTTTCCCCATCGCCACGGGGGGAGCGGCGTGCTTTTCCCCCCGGCTGCAGGAAGGTCCGCAGGCATCCCGGTATCTGCGCATGCTGCAGCGCAGGAGCGAGAGGAAATTCGCCCTGCGCGCGCGGCTGCAGGATGGATTCCTGGAAATCGCCGATTTTAACTCGCCTTCCCGCTTCGCCCTCCAGGATCCGCCGCGGGGACAATGAAGCGCTCCATCGTCACGGGTATGACGCAGTACCTGCCGGCGCAGGTCGTCCCTGCCCTGGTGGGTTTCTTCAGCATCCCCATCCTGACCCACCTGTTCCCTCCGGCCGACTACGGGAATTACGTACTGGTCGTGGGCACGGTCAGCGTGTTCACCACGTTCCTCGGCCTGTTCTCCACCTCCATCGTCCGCTTCTATCCCGCCTGCGAGAAGGAGGGCACCCTGGCCGAGATCCACGCCACCGTCCTGCTCATCGCCTTCCTGATCCTTTTGTTCTTCACCCTCCTCTTCGTGGCCATCCTGATCGTCGCCCGCTCCGCCCTGAGCCCGGGACTGGCGGCGTTGATGAAGGTGGGGGTGGCGCTGTTCGTCGGCCAGTCCATTTTTCTCGTCCTGCCCGAGTTTTTCCGGGCCAAGCAGCGGATCACGCTGTTCAGCGGCATCGCCATCTGGCGCAGCTTGGCCGGGATCGGTTTCGGCCTGCTGCTGGTCCTGGGTTTCCACCTGGGCATCGAGGGCATGCTCTGGGGCTCCATCCTGGGCATGCTGTTCGCGCTGCCGTTCACCTGGAAGCGGGCGGTGGGAGACGTTTCCTTCACCTCCCGGCACGTGTCCTGGCCCCTGGGCCTGCAGATGGTCGGTTTCGGGCTGCCGCTGGTCATCGGCAACCTCTCATCGCGGATCATCTACCTGTCCGACCGCTATATCCTTGAATTTTCACGCAGCAGCCAGGAAGTCGGCATCTACTCGGCGAGTTACGACATCGCCGATCGTACCGTCATGCTGATCGCCACCCTCTTCGCCCTGACGTCGGGTTCCATCGCCTTCCACGTTTGGGAAAAGGAGGGCGAGCAGAAGAGCCGCGAGCTCGCCACCAGCCTGACCCGCTTCTACCTCATGGTCGCCCTCCCCGCCGCCGTCGGGCTGGGCATCCTGGCCCGGCCGCTGATAGCCGTCCTGACCGGGAGCGGCTATCACGACGGGGCGCGGATCATCCCGATCGTAATCCTGGGCGTGTTCTTCTTCGGGCTGCAGCAACGGTACCAGATTGGGCTCTTCTTCCACAAGAAGACCCGCCTGATCATGGTTTCGGTCGTGACGGCGGGGATCGTCAACGTGGGGCTCAACGTGCTGCTGATCCCCCGCTACGGCTTCATGGCCGCGGCCTTCATCACCCTGTTCAGCTATGTCCTGCTGCTGGCCCTGATGGTCCTCCTCTCCCGGCGCTACTTCACCTGGGATTTCCCCGGCCGCTCCCTGGCCAGGATCGCGGCCTCCTCCGCTTTCATGGCCGGGATGGTCATGCTGGTCCAGGCGGTTCTGCCCTGGTCGGGCATGAAGGCCCTGCTGGCCTGTCTGTTCACCGGCGTCGTCTGCTACCTGCTGGGGCTGGTCCTGGTCAAGGAGATACGCATCTCGGAGATCAAGGCCGCTCTCGGGGAACGGTCATGGATGCGCCGTTGACGGCAGCCGAAGAAATCCGCGCCCACCGGGGCGATGCCCCCCCGGACTTGGCCCCGTCCCGGGGGTTTTTCAATCCGAGTTTCTGGATGAGCAGTCCCGTCGCCGGCCTGCTGTTCCCCGTCGCCTTCGTCGGCACGCTGTTCGGAGCGGGGATCGTCTCCCTGGCCGATCCCCTCGTGGCCAGAGGCAGCATGGTTTATTTCGCGGGCGGTATTCTGGCCATGCTCGTTTTCATGGCGGTGGCGCAGGCCGCCGGAAGTTGTTTCCGGCCGGGAGCCGCCGAGAGAAAAGGCCGGGTGTTTTCCGCCCTGCGCCTTCTGCCCGCGGCCCGCTGGCTGGGACTGCTGGGCGGCGGGTTCATCGCCCTGGACCTGTTCCTTTCCATCCCCTACCGCGAGCTGGACCTGGTCGCCATCCGCCAGGGATTCGCCCAGCGCCAGCCCACGCTGTTCGCCTACCCGGGGAACCTACTGGCGCCCTGCGCCTTGATGGCCCTGGGGCTTACGCTGCTCTATTACGAGCGCATCCATCCCCTCAAGCGCCTGGCGGGCTTGTTCGTCGGCCTGGGTGTCCCGATCATGACGGCCCTGGGACTGGGCGGCCGCAACTACATTTTCGACCTCCTCGTAATGGTGCCCTGGTGGCTGCTGCAGCGTCCCTTGAGACGGGCGCCGGTCGTGCCGCGCCGGTTCAGCTGGAGGGTGCTCGCTCCGGCGGCCGCGCTTTTACTTTTCGTCGCTTTGGCCTTGATCTCCATGATGCGCAGTCCCGAGGGGGCCGATCAGTATGAAGCCGTTATCCTGCTCAATCGCGACGCGGTCACCCTGGAGCCCCGCCTCCAGGAGAAGCTCAGGGCCCTTCGCCCCGAGCTGGCCACCATCCTCAGTGAGGCCTTTTTTTACTGGTCGGCGGCCGTCCCTACCTTCGACAAGGTCTACGCCCATTGGCGACTGCCGCCGACGTGGCTCTCCCCTTTTTCGCCGCTGCTGCACCGCCGCCTCTCCGCCTGGGGGATCGCTCCGAGCTCCGAGCAGGTCACGGAGCATTACGGCCGCATCGTCTGGCCCTATGGGATATGGCCCAATGGCTTCTCCACGGCCAGCAAGGACATGATCGTTGCCCTGGGCCGGGCGGGAGGCCTGCTGGCCCAGGCCCTGCTGGGTCTGGCGGCTGGACTGCTTTTCGTCCTCTCCAGGAAGCGCTGCGACTTCATGATGTCCTTTCTCAGCAGCGTTTTTTTCCTGGTGTTCTTCCTCTGGTTCCAAGGGGGTACCCTTGGCCATCCGCTTTATGAGTACGCCCTGTATTATGGTATAGTATACCTGCTCCTGAGGCGGTGGTTCATGTTTTCGTTTTCCCCGTCCCTGGATGAACGACAACACTGAAGAGCGAGAGCGGTGATGAAGAACGGACAGCGCAGCGTGGTGATCTCGGATCCCCACCTCTTTCATCCATTCCGGCGCTTCGGCGGCTACCAGTACGCCCAGGTTTTCGCCCGCTATGGCTGGAGGGTCATCCTGCTGTCGGCCAGCTTCACCTTCTGGCGCACCCTGGCCCGCAATCCCGGAATCGGCCTGGATTACGTGCAGCTGTGGCGCAGCCGCGGCCGGCGCATCGAGGAGAACCTGACCAACTACGGCCTGAGCCACTGGCTGCCGCGCCGGGTTCGCTTCGCCTGGCCGTTCCGCCGTTTCGCCCATGCCCTGTATGTTCCGGGATTGCCCGCCATTCTGCGCCGCGAGGGGATGGAGCAGGTGGACCTGCTCTGGCTGCACGGCAACGAGGATTGGCTCTACCGCAGGGCGGTCCCGCACCGTAAGCTCGTCGTGCGCGTCTTCGACAATTATTCCGGGTTCGCCATGGGCTACCGCAACGACCACCCGCTGATGAGGGAAACCCTGGCGGCGGCCGACGGGGTCTTCACCTGCACGCAGTATGTCCGCGACCTCTACCGCGGCCTGCGCCCGGATATCACCGTGATCCCCAACGGCGTGGACTTCGAGCGCTTCCGGCATGCCGCTGCCCCGGAGCCGCCGTTTTTGGCCGCTATTCCCCGGCCGCGCGCGGTCTACGTGGGCGCCGTCGCCGCCTGGTTCGACCTGGACTTGGTCTTGGCGCTGGCCCGGCGCCTGCCGACGGTGCAGTTCGTTGTCGCCGGTCCCTGGTCGCGGAGGATGCCGCCGCTGAGCGCATGCCCGGTCAATCTCCATCTCCCGGGCCCGCTGCCCTACGATTCGATCCCGGCGCTGCTGGCCGGCTGCGACGTGGGATTGGTGCCTTTCAGCGACAACGACCTGGTCCGAGGCGTCTCGCCCATCAAGGTGTACGAGTACCTGGCGGCGGGGCTGCCGACCGTGTCCTCGTACTGGCGGGAGCTGGAGAGCGAATCGCTGCCGATCGCCCTAGCCAGGGATCTCGACGGTTTCGTCGCCGGCGTGGAGGCGGCGCTGGGGACGCCGGCCGCCGCCAAGGACGCCCTGCGCGACTATGCCCGGCGCTGCTCCTGGGAACAACGATTGCGCGAGATGCTGAACAAGGTAGGGGTACCGCTTGCCGACGGCTGAAAGCCCGCTGCCACGAATCATCTGGGTCGCCGCGCACCCCCCCGTCCCTCCCTTTTCGGGGGCGACCGGCAAAACCCTGTGCGGGATCCAGGCCCTGGCCGCCGCCACCGCCGTGGAGGTGGTAAGCTTCGCCGCTCCCGGCAGCGAGGACGAGCTGGCGGCTGCCTTCGTCGGCTACTGGGGGTCCCGGTCGGTCACCTGCCACTGGCTGCGGCTCGGGCCGCGGCCGGGCCGGATGCGGGCATTACTTTCCGGGCGCTTCCAATGGGGGCTGCAGCTCGAGCAGTCCCCCCTGTCGCTGCTGCTGGACAAGCTGGATTGGAGCCGCCCCGAGCATCTGCTGGTTTTCGACGATATCGCCCTGGCGCCGTTCCTGGCGCGCTTCGGGGGCAACGCCATCATCAGCCCGCACGACTGCATGTCCAAGATGTTCCACAGCCACCTTTCGGGTTCCCGGTCCCGGGCGGAGGCCGCCCGCTACCTTGTGCAAAGCGTCCTGGCTCGCCGCTACGAGCGGAGCTTTTTTCACCTGGCGCTGCTGACCCACGTCGTCACCCAGCGCGACCGGGTCTGGCTGGAAACGATCAACCCGCGGGCCCGCTTCGAGGTGGTTGCCAATGCCGACCTGCTGAATCCGGGCCTGACGGCTACGGCGCCGAACGGGTGGGACCTTCTGGTATGGGGGGACCTGGGCATCGGTTCCATCGCCCGCGGCGCCCGGGCCTTCCTGGCCGCGGCCGGCGAGCAGGGCTGGCTCGGAATTACCCGGGTACGCGTGGTGGGCCGGGCAGCGGCCGCAGATGCCCGGAGAATCCTCGGCAGTGGATTGTTCTCGCAGGTGACCTATGCGCCCCAGCTCGAGGGCGGAGACGGCCGCATCCAGCATGCCCGGATCGTCGTCATCCCCGATATCGGCGGCGCCGGGATCAAGAACCGCTGCGTTAATGCCTTGTCTTCGGGGAAATGCCTGGCTTGCCTGTACCCGCAGATGGAGGGCGTCGAGAAGGCCTGCGACCAGGGGGCCATCAATGCCGGGGATTCGGCCGATCTTGCGCGGAGGGTGCAGCGGGCCCTGGCGCAGGGGACGTGGGAGGCCACGGCGCGCAAGGGCCAGGAGATCTACCGGGGCGCATACGGCCTGGAATCGATCTTCGGCCAATGGCGGCACATGGTGGCCAGGGCGGTGGCCATCCGTGATCACGGGGACTGAACCGCAGTGCGCATCGGGATCAACCTGCTGTACCTGCTGCCGGGCATCGTCGGCGGCACCGAGACGTACGCCTCGGGGCTTTTGCAAGGCTTGGCTCGGGTCGACTCCCGGGACGAGTTCTTCCTCTTCATGAACCGCGAGTGCGCCGACTGGCCGCTTCCCCGGGCGAACAACTTCTTGCGCGTGGCCTGTCCGGTGACGGCGGTCCGTCGCGGGCAGCGGTATCTCTTCGAGCAGCTGCACCTGCCGCGCTGGCTGAAAGGACACGGCGTGGATGTGGTGCATTCGCTTGGATACGTCGGCCCGTTGCACCCCCCATGCCCGGCGGTCGTTACCCTCCCTGACCTCAACTACAAGGCCGTCGGGCACACGCTGCCGCTCGGAAAGCGTCTCGTGCTTGGCTTTTTTTCCCGCCGCTCCGCCCGCAGGGCCGAGGAGGTCATCACCCTGTCGAACTTCTCCAAGGACGCGCTATGCGCCGGGCTGGGGCTCCCGGCCGGCAAGGTGACCGTCACCTACCTCGGCCCCCGGCGGGGCGATGCCGGAGGGGCGCGGGAGGCCGCCGGCACGATCCTGGAGCGCTACGGTGTCACCCTTCCTTACCTGGCAGCCTTTGCCGGTGGTGCCGTGCACAAGAACATCGGCCGGCTGCTCCAGGCCTTCGCCCGCCTGAAGGACAGGTTCCCGCATAGGCTGCTGTTGATCGGCCGCCCCGCCGCGGATGTCCAGCGGAGGGGCTTCCCGGCGGGAGTCATCGCCACGGGCCATGTGCCCGCCGAGCATGTTCTGCCGCTGCTTTCTCGGGCCGATGCCGTCGTCCTGCCCTCCGAGTACGAGGGATTTGGCCTGCCGGTGCTGGAAGCGCAGCAAGCGGGGGCGCCCCTGGCCTGCTCGCGCGCGGGCTCTCTTCCGGAGATCGCCGGGGACGCGGCGCTTTTTTTCGATCCCCGCTCCGTGTCGGATATGGAGGAGAAGGTGGCCCGCCTGGCCGGCGAGCCGCGGCTGCGCGAGGAGCTTCGCCAAAAAGGGCTGGCCAATCTGCGGCGCTTTTCCTGGGAGAGGACGGCGGGAGACACCCTGGCCGTTTATCGGCGGGCCCGGGAGGCAGGAGGAAGGGAGTGAGCGGACGCCTGGAGCGACGGGGCATGGGTGGGAAGGCGCCCCTCGTGGGCCGGAGCGCCTTGCCGGGGCGAGTGGCACGGGAGAATCCATGAGGGTGACGATCGTCAGCTGCGTTTTCCCTCCTGAGCCCGTGGTCTCCAGCCGGACCAGCCTGCACGTCGCCCAGGGACTTGCAGGCAGGGGGCACCAGGTGACAGTGGTCACGGCCTTTCCCAGCAAGCCGGCCGGAAGAGGCTACCCGGGATTCGCGCGCCGGCTGATCGCGCGCGAAAAAAATGGGAACGGATTTGCCGTGCGGCGATGCTTTTCCACGTTCTCCTCCCGTTCGCGCCTGTTGAGCCGCTTTCTCGAAAATTTCACCTTCGGGCTGAGCAGCGGCATGGCGGTCCTGCTCATGCGCCGCCCCGATGTCCTCTACGTCAACACCTGGCCGATCGTTGCCGGCGGGTTGGTGTTCCTGGCGGCCAAGCTGCGCCGCGTGCCCATGGTCGTCAGCATCCAGGACGTGTACCCCGAGTCCCTGTTTGCCCAGGGGCATCTCTCCGAAACCTCGATTCTCGGGAAGGGACTGCGCTGGATGGATGGCGTGATCGCCCGGGGCTGCCGGGCGGTGATCGTGATATCGGAGCGGTTCGCCGCCATCTACCGCGAACAGCGGCGGGTGGCCGGGGCGCGGATCCACGTCGTGCCCAACTGGGCGGACGATCTCCAACCGGAAACCGATGCGGAGCGCCTCTCGCGCTTCCGGGAGCGGCTGGAAATCCCCCCGCGGGCGCGCATTTTCGCCTACGGCGGCAACGTGGGCACGGCGGCGGGGGTGGAGAACCTGATCCAGGCGGTCCGCCTCCTGCCCGCCGGGGATCGCTTCCATCTGCTGATCGCGGGGGAGGGCAGCCGGCTGGAGCATTGCCGGGCCCTGGCCGAGGAAACCGCCTGCCGGGACGTGACCTTCCACGCTCCCTGGAGGAGCGACGAGACGGCGCTGGTCCTGGGGCTGGCCGAGGTGCTGCTGCTGCCGACCCAAGGCCGGCAGTCGTACGCCTCGGTGCCTTCCAAGCTCGTTTCCTACTGGCTGGCCGGGCGGCCGGTCATCGCCCAGGCCTGTCCCGGCTCCTCCCTGGCCGATGTGCTGGAGAAGGCGGGCGGCGGCTGGCTGGTCGCGCCCGGCCGGCCGGAGCTGCTGGCGGCCAAGATCCGGGAGGTGCTGGAAATGAACGCGGCCGAAGTCCGGCGGCGCGGCGAAGCCGGGCGGCATTTCGCCCTGCGGAATCTCACGCGCGCGGCCTGCCTGCCGCGCGTGCTCGACGTCATGGAAAAAGCGGTGTCCCGGTGATACGCCCCTTGAGGGAATCCGACCTGGAGCCGGTCGTCGAAATACACTTGGCCAGCTTTCCCGGCTTCTTCCTGTCCTTCCTCGGGCCCGGTTTTCTCAAGTTGTTCTATCGTTCCTTCCTGGAGGATCCCCTGGGAATCGCTTACGTGGCTGCGGGCGAAGACGGAGGCCTCCTCGGCTGCGTGGTCGGCCCGCTGCGGCCCGCCGGCTATTTCAAGCGCCTGCTGAAGCGGTGCTGGTGGAGCTTCTGCCTGGCCAGCCTGCCCGCTCTTGCCCGCCGGCCGGGTATTGCCCTGCGCCTGCTGCGGGCCGTCCGCTACCGGGGGGATGCCCCCGGGGGCGTCGATAGCCGGCGGGCATTGCTGAGTTCCATCGCGGTCGCGCCCTCCGCCCAGGGCCGGGGGATCGGCCGCGAGCTGGTCGAGGCCTGGCTTGGCGAGGCCCGACGGCGCGGCGCCCCGGGCGCGTTCCTTACCACCGATGCCGAAGGCAACGATGCGGTGAACGCTTTCTACCGGCGGCTGGGATGGAGGCTTGCCGACAGCTACACCGCTGCCCGGGGGAGGCGCATGAATCGCTTCGTTTTCGATTTTCCGGAGGGCGGGGGAAGCGCGTCGTGGATGTCGCCATGGCCGGGGCGGCTCTGGCGGTCCTCTCCCCGCTGCTCCTGCTGATCGCCGCCCTCGTGCGCCTGACCTCGCCGGGTCCGGCGATTTTCCAGCAGTCGCGCGTCGGTCGCCACGGCCGCAGCTTCACCCTGTTCAAGTTCCGCACGATGAGAATGGAGGCGGATGCCGAGGACGGGCGCTTTGATCCCGGCTCACGGGGGCGGGTCACTCCCCTGGGGCAGATCCTGCGCCGGACGAAGATGGACGAGCTCCCTCAGTTCTGGAACGTCCTGAAGGGAGACATGGCCGTTGTGGGGCCGAGGCCGGAAGTTCGCCGCTGGACGGCCGTCCATCCGGAGCGCTGGCACGTGGTGCATCGCGTGCGGCCGGGAATGACCGATCCGGCCTCGATTCTCTTCCGCAACGAGGAGGAGATCCTGGCGGCCGCGGCGGATCCGGAACGGACCTATCTGCTGGAGATCCTCCCGCGCAAGCTTGCTCTATCCGAGGAATACGTCTATAATCGCTCCTTCATGGGAGACCTGAAGATCATCTTGCGCACCGCGGCGGCCGTGCTTCGAGGCCGCCGGTGACGGGGCCGCGAGGAACCGGGATGAGCATCCCTTTCGCCAGGATCAGCCTCGACGGCAACGAGATGCGCTACGTGCGGGAGGTAATAGAGAGCGGCTGGTTGACCAGCGCCGCCAAGGTCCAAGAGCTCGAGCGCCGCTTCGCTCGGGCGGTGGGCTGTAGCCACGCCATCGCCGTCAATTCCTGCACCTCGGCCCTGCACCTGGCCCTCGAGGCCCTGGGCGTGGAGGCGGGTGACCGCGTGCTCGTCCCGACCATGACGTTCACGGCGACGGCCGAGGTCATACGCTACATGCAAGCCGACCCGGTTTTTCTGGACGTGGAATACGGCACGTGCCTACTGACGCCGGACATCCTCCGCGAGGCGGTCCGGCGCCGGCCGCAGGCGAAGACCCTGATCGTGGTCCACTACGGCGGCCAGGCGGCAGGCATGCTGGCCGGGAGCGGCGGCCCGGGAATCGTCGCTGTCTGCCGCGAGAACGGCATCCGCATCATCGAGGACGCCGCCCATGCCTTTCCCGCCCGCGAGGGAGACGCCATGGTGGGCACCCTGGGGGACATCGCCTGCTTCAGCTTCTATGCCAACAAGACGATCACCACCGGCGAGGGGGGGATGGTGACCACCGCCAGCGACGACTACGCCGCCAGGATGAGGGTCATGCGCCTGCACGGCATCGACCGCGACATCTGGAGCCGCTTCACCGCCGAGAAACCCTCCTGGGAGTATGACGTTGTGGCGCCGGGGTTCAAGTACAACATGCCGGACATCAACGCGGCGGTCGGCCTGGCGCAGCTGGAGCGGGCCGAGGCGATGAGGGCGGAGCGACAGCGCTGCGCCCGCTTCTACCTGGACCGATTGGCCGACGTGCCCGGCCTCGACCTGCCCCGGATCCGCGCGCGCCACGAGGACCATGCCTGGCACCTGTTCCCGGTCGTTCTCAACGAGCGCTCGTCCATCTCCAGAGACCGCTGCATCGAGCGGCTGGCCGAAAAGGGGATCGGGACTTCGGTCCATTACAAGCCGCTGCACCGCATGACCTACTACCGGAAGACGTACAATCTCCGGCCCGGTGACTTCCCCGGCGCTGAAAAAACGTGGCGCGGATGCATCTCCCTGCCCATTTATCCGTCCTTGAAGAACGAGGAGCTGGAATTCGTCTGCCGATCCATCCGGGAGATCGTGGGCACCTAGCGTTTCCCCGTTCCAATCACCCCCCCTCTTGCGCTTTGGCCGGCGGAATGCTGCTTGCGGTTACTCCCCCATGCGACGGAGCGAAACCCGAGGCGGAAGGACTTGAAAAAACGGCGGAAATGTGTTACTAAGATACGTGAGAGTTCAGCGGGGATCGCCGGTGTAATTGCTATGCGCGGGAGGACGATATTGCTGAATCTTGACTCCAAGGTTTCTCCTCCAGGGCAAACGGGATGGTTGCAGTCACTGCTGACCCCGACGCCGTTGAAGCGCACCCTGTTTTTCCTGGCCGCGGATTTGGCCATTTTTTCCGCCTCCCTGTACCTTTCTTTCCTCCTGCGCTTCGGCTTCATCTTCCCGGAGGAATTCCGGGGGAAGTTTCTCTTCTGGCTGGCGGTCATGGCCTTCGTGAGCGTCGTCCTCCTGGCGCTGTTCGGCCTCTATTCCCTCATCTGGCGGTTCTGCGGGCTGATCGAGCTCTTCAAGCTGACCGCCGTGCTGATCCTCTCCCTGCTGACCTTCTCCCTCCTGAACTTGACGCTGCGCTGGCTTGGAACCGGGCGGGATATTCCCTTCGGCGTGATCGTGATGACCGTCCTGCTGGGCTTTTCCTGCATCACGTTCCTGCGCTTCCTGAAAGCCATCTACCGGCAGCTGCTGCAGAGGAAAAAGGAAGGCATGCCGACGCTGATCGTCGGGGCCAACTTCAAGACGGAGCGGCTGATCCGCGAGCTCCTGGATGAGAGACGCAGCCAGTTCTTCCCGGTTCTGATCGTCGACGACGATCCAAGAAAGGTCGGCTCCCGCATCTCGGGAATCAAGGTGGCCGGGGGCTTCGAGCGTCTTCCGGCGTTGATCCGCAGCCACCGCATCGAGGCCGTTTTCGTGGTCCTGCCGCCCGAGGAGATGCGTAAGGTTCCCTCCCTTTACGAGAAGGCGAGGCGGGCCGGGATCACCCGGGTCAATGTGCTGCGCCAGTCCGATGAATGCGACAGCGGTGTCTTCCACGTGAAGGACTTCCGCCACATCGACATCGAGGACCTCCTGCGCCGCCCCGAGATCAAGATCGACTACGATGAACTCAAGAAGTTCTTTGCGGCGCAGACGGTGTTCGTCAGCGGCGCCGCCGGGACGATCGGCTCCGAGATCGTCCGCAAGCTCGTCCATTTCGGGGTGAAGCGCATCGTCGGTTACGAGATCGACGAGACCGAGATCTTCAACCTGAAGCACGAGCTGCGCCTGCAACTCGGGGCCCGCGCCGACTGCTTGCTGCCGGTGGTGGGCGACATCCGCGACCGCGAGAAGTTGGAGCGCATCGTCACCGCCCATCGCCCCGACCTGGTTTTTCACGCCGCCGCCTGCAAGCATGTACCCCTGATGGAGGATTTCCCGGAAGAAGCGGTCAAGACGAACATTTTCGGGACGAAGAACCTGGCCGAGCTGGCGGCGGCCGTCGGGTCAAGGAAATTCATCAACATCTCCACCGACAAGGCCGTCAATCCCAGCGGCATATTGGGGGCCAGCAAGCGGGCCGCCGAGGTGATCTGCCGCAGCCTGGACGGGGAGCGGACCCGCTTCATGTCGGTCCGCTTCGGCAACGTGCTCGGGAGCCGGGGCTCAGTGATCCCGCTTTTTCTGAGCCAGATCAGGAACGGGGGCCCGCTGACCGTCACTCATCCCGACATGAGGCGCTATTTCATGGCTACTTCCGAAGCGGTGCTGCTGGTGTTCCAGGCCGCCCTCATGGGGCGCGGCGGCGAGGTCTTCGTCCTGGACATGGGGGAGCCGATCCGCATCGTGGACCTGGCGGAAGATCTGATACGCCTGAACGGGCTCGAGCCGCACCGGGACATCGAGATCGTCTACACCGGATTTCGTCCGGGAGAGAAGCTCTTTGAAGAGCTTCTGACCGCCGAGGAAGGGACCGATCCCACCCTCAACTCCCAGATCTATTGTGCACGCAACGGCACGTCGCGGCGCAAAGAGGAGATCGAGCTGTTCCTGCATCAGCTCACCGAGGGGATCGCCCACAAGGGAAGGATCGAGCAGGCCTTCATGGATTTCCTTCCCTTCTATAAGCGACAGCGCGGCGATCACGAGCATCCTTCCACCCGGCCATTGGATTGAACACGGGCGGCCAATGAAGAACCGGGCCTACTTTTTGCTGGTAGCCTTCTCGCTGTTTCTGCTGCTCTCCGTGCTGGTGGTTCATTTCCGTATTCGCTGGCTGCCCCTGGCCGCCCTACTGCTGGGAGCGATCGTGCGCCGCGCATTTCCTTCCCGGCACCTGGAGGTTTTTACCTTTCTGATCCCCCTGCTGCCGGCCCTGGCCCGTCTCGAGAACAGGGGCTTCCCCCTGAATTACCTGCTGCTTCCGCTCCTTCTTCTCTGCGGTGTCGCCCTGGGGGAGGTCATGGCCGGCAAGAAGGAGCGCCTGGCCCCCTGGCCGGCCCTGCCCAGGTTCTATCTTCCGTTTCTCTGCCTGGTGGCGGTCTCTTTCCTTTTCGTCATCCTGCGCTGGTCGAACCTGACCCTTTCCCGCCTGGCCTTCCTCCAGGATACGCCCGTCGCCCCCGGCGGCCAGAGACTCTCTTTCGGGATCATCTTCCCCATCGTGGAGCTGGCGCTTTTCACCCTGTCCCCGCTCTACTACTTGCTGTTGCGCCGCCTGGCCGATCCGCGCCCCATCCTGGTCGCCTTCCTTTCCGGACACTCCGTGTCGATCGCCTACTCGCTGTTTCGCCGACTGACCGATCCGACACCGTATCACTCGCCCGTCAGCGGCATGGCCAGCGACGCCACGGTGTTCGGCTTTCTTTCGGCCCTCGCGCTTCTCCTGTCCTGGTACCTCTACGTTCGGTTCGCCGCAAGGAGACTGGGGCTGCTCTTCTTCTTCGTCTCCTTGCTCGGCATCCTGAATTCGGCCACGCGCATCGGCATCTTCGCCGTGGTTCTCTCCATTTTTCTCTTCATCTTCTCGGCCCGCAGAAAGATCGTTTCCCTCCTGCTGACCGCCCTGCTGATGGCGGCCGCGCTGTTCTCTTACATTCATTTCTTCTACGAGCCCGGCAACAACTTCCTGACCCGGCTCCGGCACGACCTGCGGATGATCGATCGGTCCGCGGGATCAGAGGCGCCGGGCCTTCCTCCGCTGGGAGATCTGTCGGTCGAGCGCAAGGTCCTCTGGGGCTACGGCGTGGAGATCGCCCGCCGCTTTCCCCTGACCGGGGTGGGTGTGGGAAACTTCGTTTTCTGGGCCATGCACGCCCATTACCCCGATTTTTTCCATCATCTCCCGGCCAGCCAGTATTTTTTCCTCATTTCGTCGGTCGGCCTGCCCGGCCTGCTCCTGTTCCTGCTGTTTTTTTACGGCGTTTTCGTGGCGAAGCCGTGGCCGGAGCGATCGCTGCTGGCCGCGTTCCTCTTCTTTTTCATCTTCAACGACTACCTCTGGTTTTCCCAGGCATTCCTGGCATTCTGGCTGGTCTGCAGCCTGGGAGAGAAAGGCGAGGGAGAGGCCGTGGTGCCGGGCGCGGCCGCCAAGCTGCTGATCGCCGCCGGACTGGCGCTGGTCATCCTCTCACACGCCTGGAACGTTCCCGCGCTGCACCCCCAATCCTGGGCCCTGGAGGCCGCAACACCCTATGACTACGGTTTGTATCAAGAGGAAAGCGAGCACGGCCGGGCGTTTCGTTGGACCGGGGCCAAGGCCGGCATCTACCTTTATCTCGATGACAACGGCCGCGCGGAGGATATCGGCTTTTTTTGCGGGGCTCCGCTGAAGCGGCTGCGGGACAAGACCCAGACGCTGGACGTCTACTGGCGGGGAAAGTTTCTCGAAAGGCTCTCTTTTCGCCGGAACGGCCATCGCTTTCTGCATCTCACGGACCCGGTGCACCGGGAGGGTTTCCTCGAGCTCCGCGTGCGGCCGATCTTCAACCTGGAGCGCATGGGGCTGGGGGAGGAAACCAGGGAACTCGGCGTGCAGCTCCATATCGATCATGAAAAGAAAAATTGATAAAGGGCGTTTTCCCCTCCGGTTCAAGGAGGTTATTTGCCTGCTGTCCATCCTGGCCTTGTCCACCCCCGCGGCGTTCTCCGCGACCTTCCAGGTGAAGAAGCAGGTCGTGATCGGCGGTTCCGGTTTTGTCCGCCTGGCCGACATCGTCCACCTCTTTGCAACGGATACGCCGGGAATCGCTCGCGGCGGGTTGCGGGAGGGGCGGGACTTCGTGAGCCTGGAACCGATCGCCGGGGCCCTCTCTCCGCGCGATGTCCGGGAGTTCGCCTTCCGCCTCACGCGGGAGAAATTGAGGGAATTCCGGGTGCTGCGCTACCGGGCCGCTCATGTCCAGGGAGCGCGGCTGCAGATTTTTCTTGGCAGCGCCGCCGCCTCGCCCCGTCGCCTGGTCTTCGACGAAGTTCTCTCCATTCCTGGCGAGAAGGATATGGTCCTCGACCTGGATGAGATCAATTTCCGGGTCATCGAAATGGGACGTTTCCCCATCACGCGCGTCGTCTTCAGGATCTGGCCCAATGACGGCTCCGGTCCGCCCTCCGGCATGGTGTCTCAGGTGCGCCTGGAGAAGGGCCTTAGCGCCCGGCCGGGAAGGATGCAGATCAAGGCCCTGCGCCTGGAGGGCCGGATCCAGGAGACCATCGTTGTGCCCCCGCGGAGCGAGATCGTATTCTCCGTCCGCTCGCGCGAGGTCTGGAAATTGGAGGGCTTCCTCGGATACCCGGAGGGCCGCGATGCCGGCTACGGGATCTTCGTCGACGGCGAGCCGATTCAGGGCCGTCTGGCGGGCGACCGGGGATGGATTTACTTCCGCGACTATTTCCCCGGCAGCGCCGCCAAGGACAAGGAGAGCGTCGTCCGCCTCGTCTGTTCGGGGGACGCCCCGGGATTCTTCGCCAACGTCATGCTCTCCCCTCAGGGAGGCGCCGGTCCGGCGCCGAAGAGGATCGTCCTGTACCTGGTCGACGCCCTGAGGGGGGACCTGGGCGGGATTCCCTTTGCCAATCTGTCCATGGCCGCCATCTTCCGCGAAGGGACGTTTTTCCCCCGCGCCTATGTGAACGCCACCCAGACGTCGGACACCCTGCCCGTGATCTTCACCGGCAAATACAAGTTTCTTCTCACCGGCATGGGGCACGAACGGCCGCTGGTCGGCGACAGCGAAGAAACGCTGCCCATGTTCCTGAAGAAAAGGGGATTCGTCACCGCTGCCTTCCTGGCGAATCCCTGGCTGATCTTTTCCAATTCCCACCGGGGATTCGACTACGTCTACACGATCTGGAATGCGCGCCAGGACGAGCTGACCAACGTCAGCGGCCGGCTCCCCCTGCCCATGGATGAGGAGACGCACCGCTTCATCAAGAAAGGCGACCTGCTGCGAGAGATCGACCTGTTTCTCGAGCGCAACCGGGAGAAGCCCTTTTTCATCTACGTCCACACCTTGGAGACGCACACTCCTTTCGCCCTTCCCCCGTGGAAATTGGCGCACGCGAAGGGCCGCGATCCGCAGCTGATGCGCTCCGTTTTCCCCAACGAGCCCGATTTCTGGAAATTCCTGCAGGCGCCGCGTCCGGAGCAGCTGGAATGCATCCGCGACCTCTACCGGGACAACGTTCTGGATGCCGATCGCCAGCTGCGAAAAACTTATCTGCTTTTTACGAAAAGAAGACTGGACGAAAACCTGCTGCTGATCCTGACGGCGGACCATGGGGAGAGGCTGTTCGAGCACCGGGCGTGGGGGCACGGCGGGCCCGACATGTACAACGAGGTACTTCATGTCCCGCTGGTGATGAACTTCCCCCGGAGGTCGCTGGCTTCCTGCACCGCCGCCGCCCAGTCCATCGACCTATTCCCGACCATCGCCGACTGGGCCACCGGCGCCGCCGACGCCAAGCGCTTTCTGGGAAGGTCCCTCCTGCGCTGCCCGAGCGGGGAAGCCGGGGAAGCGGGTTGGATCTTCTCCGAAGGGTGGAAACACTCCATGTTTTCCTTCATCAGCGGTCCGCGCAAGTTGATTTTTTCCGACGGCCAGGCGGTGGCGTTCCGCCTGGACGAGGATCCCCTGGAACAAAAGGCTCTCGCGCCGGAGGATGCCGGATTCAGCGCGGACGAGATCCGGCGCATGCGCGGCTTCAGGAAGAACATCGGCGCCAAGAGCCGCCGCGCCGAGCGCCCCTCCGGCCGGGCCCTATCCGAGGAGGACATGAGGCGTCTCAAGTCCCTCGGATACTTCAACGATCCGGACTGAGGATTCCTCCGGATTTCTCCCCAGCGCTTGGCCGCCGAGCTCCTGGCGGCGGCGTTCCTTTCAGCCGGCGGTAGAGGTTGATCGTCTGGTCGCCGATGGCATCGATCGAGAAATCGGCGGCCATTCGCTCCCGCGCCCGGCGGCCGAGTTCGGCCCGCAGAAGCGGCTCGCGCAGCAGGCGCAGGATAGAGCGGGCGAGGGCCTCGCTGTCATCCAGGGGAAAGACCAGGCCATTATGCTCATGGCGCACTACGGCCAGGTTGCCAGGAATGGCGGAAACGACCGCCGGTACCCCCCAGCTCTGGGCTTCCAGCAGGGCGTTGGACATCCCCTCCCGGCGCGAAGGCAGGACCAGCATGGCCGCGCGCCTGTAATGCTCTTCCATCCCGGAAAAACCCGGGAAAGATATGGAATCCGCGCAGCCCAGCTGCCGAGCCAGGTCGCGCCAGGCACGATGATCGCCGCGGCCGATCATCTCCAGCCGCGCTTGCGGCTCCGCCGCGGCCACGCGGCTCCAGGCCTGGAGCAGCACGTCGTAGGCCTTGGCCTGATGGCTCTGGGTGAAGTTGGCCACGAGCAGAACCTGAACGTTGCTGCCGGCGGGGGCCGGCCCGGGCGGGATTTCCACGCCGTTGGCGATGCGATGGATCCTGGAGGCATCCACCCCGGCATCCTCAAGGTCGCCGGCCATTTCATCGTTCAAGGCGATGAAATGCGGGCGCAGGCGCCAGTGCTCCAGCCGGGCGCGTGTCGGCACGCCCGCCCCGATGGAGGGCAGGCAGGGGATGGTCGCCGCCTTGCAGACGACCGGTAGGGAGGCCCGGGATCCAAGCCAGGAGGCGAAGCCGGAGATCCAGTTCGACTCGTGCGCGTGGAGCAGGTCGAGGACGCGGCCGTGGCGCCGGATATAGCGACGAGCCGCGCGCATGAATGAAAAGCGCGCCAGCCACCACAGGGGGGCCGTCGCCCCCCCGCGCCGGGCATGGTCCTGCCGCCGGAGGTCGCCGCCGCTCCGGCGTCGCCAGCGGGCCTTGCAGCGGCTGAGGCGCAAGGCGCACGAGGCCAGGGGTGCCAGCATGCCCAGGCGCACGATCCTCGTGCCGTGGTCCGCTACGGGCGGCCGGCGCAACCAGCGCGTTCGCTGGGTGAGGATCACCACGCGGATCCCTCTTTGGGCCAGGGCGTGGGACAACTTGCGGCATTGGCGCTGGGCGCCGCCCTCATGACCCGGCCAGTAGTCCCAGATGACCATGGCCACGGCCAGGCGTGCTCCCGATCCTCCCGGAGCTTGCCGGAGCCGGGCGGAATCGCAATCATTCGCTTCCAGCTCCTCGTGAACGCCGGCATCGACCCGTTCTCCATCCATGGCCGCATTATAAGCGAACCGCGGCGGTCGAGTAAAGGACGGCCCGAGCGGCGGAAGGGCTTTGTTTTCGGGCGCAGGTGATGTATAATCCATCCTTCGATCCATGGCCATGCAGCGACGGTTTTTTCGCCAGCCAGGGAGGAGAAACGCATGGAGATGACCCCGACCGGATCCACGGCCACGAATTGCCCATGGGCGACCGCAACCAGATCCTTTTCGGCCTGAAGTTCCGCGACCTCCTCCGCCCGCCGTACCTGGAGGTCGGCAGCCGCGAGTATGGCCGTACGTCGACCTTCCGCAACGTGCTACCGCACGGTCGGGGAGAATACGTCGGCGTCGATCTCGCCCCCGGCGACGGGGTCGACCGGGTGATCGATCTTACGGTCGACTTCGGCGAAGTGGACCGCGTCCTGCCGGAAAGATTCAATACCGTCTTCTGTCTCAGCGTCCTGGAGCATTGCCTCCGGCCGCATGAGATGGCCGCCAACGTGCAGCGTCTGCTCCATCCCGGCGGCACCCTATACGTGTCGGTCCCCTTCTGCTGGAAGATTCACCATTATCCTTCCGATTACTGGCGGTTCACTCCCGATGCCGTGAAGGCCCTTTTTCCGGGCCTGGATTTTCCGGCGGATCGCTCGGCATACCATTCCAGCGTCGATGGCTGGTTCACCCCCGGTGACGAACCGCCCCCGGCGATCGATCTCTGCTTCACCGGCGCCCGGAAGCGCTTCGGGGATTTCCGGGCGTTCTGGATCGCCATCGCTCGCAGGCTGGGCCTGTTGGGCCCGCTGCTCCGCTATAATTACATTTACCCGCCGCTGCAGCTGGACATGATCGGCTGTAAATGCCCGGAAACTTGAAAAGAACCCTTTACGTCTCACTTTCCGAGTTCCTACATATTCTCGCCCAGTTCGTCAATTTCGTTTTTTGGGGGGCCTTTTTCGGCGCCAGGGCGGGAATGGACGCCTATCTGACCTCGGTGGCCTTGCCCATGGTCCTGGGGACCGTGACCGTTGGCCCGTTGATATCCAGCCTGGTCCCGCTCCTGGTGGAGGCCAAGGAAGGCGGCCCGCCGGAGGCGCTGGCCCGCTTCCAGAGCAACCTGCTCAATATTTTCGCCGCCGGCAGCGTCGTCCTGGCCCTGCTGCTGATGGCGACCTCCGAATGGCTCATCGCCCTGATCGCGCCGGGACTTGGCCCCGAACGGCGTCATCTGGCCTCCAGCCTGCTGCGCATCGAGGCCCTTTCCATTCCCCTTTCCATCGCCAGCGGCGTGCTGACGAGTTTCCACTATGCCGAGGAGAAATATGTCTGGCCGACCCTGGTCCCGGTTTTTAGCGCCTCGGCATCGATCGCCCTGCTGGTTTCATTCCACCGTTCCCTGGGCATCCATGTCCTGGCCTGGGGCATGGTGCTGGCCGCGCTGGTGCAGGTGTTCCTGCTGCTGAGGATCATCCGCGGCCATGCGTGGGAGATGAACTGGCGGGACCAGCGGATCAAGAAACTGGCCCGCAGGATGCTGCCGCTCACGGGAGGGAACATCTACTACAAAAGCGATTCCCTCGTGGACCGCTTCATCCTCTCCTTCCTGCCCGTGGGCAGCATCTCCTACCTGGGCTACGGTCAGCGGGTGGTGGCCTCCCTCAGCCAGGTCCTGACGCGGGGCTTGGTCACGACCCGCTTCACCGATCTGTCCATCCGGAATATCCGGGGCCGGGAGGAGTTCAATGAAGGGCTGCGGAGGCTGTTCAGCCAGGTCTGCTTCTTCGTTGCCCCGGTGGCCGTCCTGCTGGCGCTCTTCACCCGACCGCTGCTGCATATCATCCTGGAACGGGGCGCGTTCACGGCTCTGGACGTGGAGCGGACCTCCGCCGTCGTCATCGCCTTCCTGGGGCTGCTGGTCGGGGGCTTGCTGGGGTCGGTCCTGTCGGGAACCTTCTACGCCATGGGCGACACGCGGACCATCGCTTGGATCGGCGTCTCGGTGTTCACCGTGGGAGTGGCCCTGAAGGTCGTCGGAGTGATGGCCTTCTCCTACGTGGGAGTGGCCCTGGCCACCTCGCTGTATTTTTTTCTGGCCGTGATCGTGGAGATGGTCGTACTGCAGAAAAGGCTGCGGGTCTTCTCCTGGGGGAAAACGGGCGTGCCTGTGGCGAAGGTCGTTTTCGCCTCCCTCGGCGCGTTCCTTGCTGGCCTGCTGTGGAGAAAGGCGTTTTCGGGGCTTTGGGCGCTGGCGGCCGGCGGGATGATCGTCCTCGCGGTGTATGCGTTCCTGGCCCTCCTGACGGGAGCCGTCGACCGGAGCGTCTGGGCCGGCTTCGCTGCCCGATTCTGGAAGCGCAGGCAAAAATGAAGGTCGCTTTCCTGGTTGTGGGCAAGGAGATGCCCTCCACCCGTTTCCGCGTTCTGCAGTACCTCCCTTTCCTGGAGGCGAAGGGGGCCCGCTGGAGGATATTCTTTTACCAACAGGCCCTTTCCCTGACCGCGCTGAAAAAGCCCCGGCGCCTGCTTCGGTACATTCGGGCATTGGGCAGCGGTCTGACGCACGACCTGGTTTTCCTGCAGAAGCCCGGCTTCGTCGTGCACCGCTGGATCTACCTCCGCCTGCTGTTCGCCCTGGGGCGGAGGGTGATCTTCGATTTCGATGACGCGATCTTCATCGACCGGCTGGGAGGCGGCCCGCAGCCGAGGGCCATGATGAAAAAGCTAGAGTACATCTTGCGCCGCAGCCGCGTGGTCATCGCCGGCAACCCGGTCTTGGCGGAGTACGCCGGGGCGTTCAATCCCAGGGTCGAGATCATTCCGACTCCCGTCGACTGCGAGCGGTATTCCCCGGCGCCGAATCGCCCGGAAGCTCAGCCGCTGACCATCGGCTGGATGGGAACAGCGGCGAACCTGGGATACATGGCGAGGCTGCGGCCGGTGATAAGCCGAATCCTGATGGAAACGGGGGCGAGGTTCCTCATCGTCAGCGATCACTTCCAGAAGCCTTCCGGGCTCGATCTCAATTTCGGTCCCAGGATTGAATTCCGACGCTGGCAGGAATCCCGCGAACTGGACGATCTGCGCCAGTTCGATATCGGCTTGATGCCCCTGGATGACGACCCCTATACCCGGGGCAAGTGCGGATACAAGCTTCTGCTGTGCATGGCGGTCGCCGTCCCGGTCGTGGCGTCGCCGGTGGGGATCAATTCCCGGATCGTGGAAGAAGGGATCAATGGCTTCCTGGCCGCGACGGAGGAGGAGTGGCTGGATAAACTGTTGCGATTGTGCCATGATGGGAACTTGAGGCGGCGAATGGGAGCGGCGAACCGGGAAAAAGTCATACGGGAATACTCGTTGCCGGCAGCGGCCAGGGAATGGATTGCCCTTTTGGAGCGCACGGCGGCGGAGCGATGAAGATTTTGCATTTTCCGATGATCGGGACCGGAGCGCGGGCGGGATCGTGCTGAAGAAGATCCTGTTCGTCAATCCCACGGCCAAGATGAGCGGTGCCGAATTCAGCCTGCTGAGCCTGATGGCCGGGCTGGATCGGGACCGATTCGAGCCTCTCCTGCTGCTGCCTGACCCCGGGCCCTTCCAGGAAAAAGCCGATGCCCACGGCATTCGCTCCATCGTACTGCCTTCCCTGTTCCGCTACGATGAATGCTACCGCATTTGGAAATCGCCGCGGATCATACGGGTGGTCCTGGCCATTCGCCGGATCATCCGCCGGGAGAGGATCGCCTTGGTCCACTCCAACAAGTTGGGCGTTTCTTATGTCGGTGGTCTCGCCGCCCGCCTGGGCGGCATTCCCGCCTTGGTCCATATCCGTGACGGCGGCCTGAACCGGTTCGTCAAGCCCTGGAAGGGCCGGGTGATCCGCTTCCTGAACGACGAGATCATCGCGGTCTCGCATGCCACCGGAGACGGCGTCGCCGCCATTCACCCCGTCCTGCGGGGAAAGGTCCGGGTGATCTACAACGGAATCGATATGGCGGCCATGGACAGGATCCGCGCCTCGACGATCCGCGGGGAGCTGGGGATACCACCGTCGGCACCGTTGATCGGGGCCGTGGGCCGCATTGAGCCGGGGAAGGGGATCGAGGTCCTCATCGCCGTGGCCAAAGAGCTCAAGAGCAGGTTCCCAGGCCTGCGCATCCTGATCGTCGGTCCCGTTTTCGAACCTCGCGACAAGCCCCACTTTGACCAGATCCTGCTCGACGTAAAGAGAAGGGGGCTTGAGAAGGACATTCACTTCACTGGATTCCGCTCCGACGTGCTGGGGATCGTGAAGGAGCTGAGCATCGTGGTCCATCCGGCGGTTTTCCAGGACCCGCTGCCCAGGGCGGTCCTGGAGGCGGCGGCCCTGGGCAAGCCCATCGTCGCCAGCCGTGTCGGAGGCGTTCCGGAGATCTTGGAGGACCGCGTTTCGGGCATCCTGTTCGAGCCAGGGAACGCCGCCGCCCTGGCCGCGGCGCTCTCGGACCTCCTTCAGGACCCAGCGACGGCCAGCCGCCTTGGGATGGCCGCCAGAAAAATAGTCGAAGACCGCTTCTCCGTTCGTTGCCATGTGGCGGAAGTGACGGCCGTCTACGAGGGATTACTGGGCGGGAACCTTGAAGAGGTGCCGGCAAGCATCTGAAGGAGACCACGCCCCATGACCTCGGCGCAGAAAAAATTGTTAAACTTCAGCGAAGGGGCGTTCGCCTAGGCGACTGCGGACGCCGTGCTTCCTTGCCGCGCGCTTCCAGCCCCAATGGGCCATCCCGGTATAGAACCAGCGCGGCATCATGGGCCGGGCCATGAGCTCGATGACCGCAAGGGGGATCTCCCTGCCCTCGGCGATGAACGGCGCCGCTTCTTTCAGGGCCCTGGCCTGGTGGCGGACCACGCCCCCGGCCTCGGCCAGGGGGCGCTTGCCGATGGCGCCGCCCATTCCCAGGGCCAGGCAGCCCAGGAAGCGGAATCCCGCCTGGGCGGCAAACAGGCGCACGATCCCGGCGGCGGGGCGGCAATGGAGGGTCTCGGGAAAGCCGCAGTTGACGATCGCGGCCAGGGCCTGCCGCATCTCGCCCTGCCGCCCCTGGCGGCGATCGGCGATGCGCTGCAACGTGTCGATGAGCGGGGCGGGAAGCTGGTCGACGTATAGGGGGAACGCCAGCACGAGCAAGGAGCAGGCGTCG
The DNA here is from genome assembly GCA_016934475.1 of Candidatus Aminicenantota bacterium. GTDB lineage: Bacteria > Acidobacteriota > Aminicenantia > UBA2199 > UBA2199 > UBA2199. The sequence goes on from JAFGST010000053.1 coordinate 28,060, forward strand.
ACGGCGGCCAGAAGCTCCGTCATTCTCTTGTCGTCGCCCAGGGCCGGGTAGACGAGGAGCTTTTTCGTCGCCATGCCGTGCCCCTCGAGCAGGGACAGCAGATGGTCGCCCAGGGCATGGGAAGAACTCGCCGAGCCGCGCGGGCTGCCGACCAGGAGCAGGACCTTGCGGCCGTTCATTGGGCCGTTCCGCCGAAGAACGGCTCCGTGCCGAGCCGTTTCTCCATTTCGCTCAGCGGCACATCGCCGCTGAAGACCATCGTCGTCGCCTCCCCGTCGCTCATGTTCAGGGCGTTGCGCCCCACCAGGTCCCGGAAGACCTCCTCGCTTTCGGAGTCCGGTCCCTTCAGCGTGCCGATGGCCAGCAGGCGCCTCGGCCGCGGGTAGCGCTGCGGATGGTGCGTCTCGCCGTTTATCCGGATAAAGAAAGGCAGCAGGGCGGGAATGGCCCGGTCCAGTGCCTTTTTCAACTCCGGCGAGTATCCACCGAAGGTGAGCGGCGTCAGCAGAATGATCCGCTCGGCTCCGGCCCAGGCGCGCAGGACGGCCTCCTGATCGTCGTCGGCGATGATGCAGCGCCCGGGAGTGCGGGTCCAGCAGGAGAAGCATCCCCGGCAGGCCTTGATGTTCATTGTGGCCAAGGCGAACGCCTTCACTTCCCAGGACAGGGCGTGCGCCCTGGCCATGACCGCGGCCGCGGCCCGGTTGCAGAGCGGGTCCCGCCCCGCCGGTGGGGATCCCTTCAGGAAAACCGCCTTCATCGTTCCTCCTGCGACGTTCAGCGCCCAGATTATCATCCGCGGGCGGTTTTCTTGTCAAGCGCGAAAAAAAATGCCGGATTGCTCCAAGGCGCCGTTTTATGCGTATAATAGACCTTGGGAAATCACCCACAAGGAGGATCCAACTTGGATAAAAAAACCGTTCGATCCCTTATCCTGCCGGCATTGCTGCTGGCGGTCCTGTTCCTGACCCTGGCCCCGTCCGCGCGGGGCGAAGCGGCGGCCGCGGACAACCCGTTCTTCACCGTCTACGGCACCCCGTTCGACACCCCGCCCTTCGAGCGCATCCAGAACGCCCATTTCCTGTCTGCGGTCGAGGAGGGGATCCGGCGCCACCAGGCCGAGATCGACGCCATCGTCGCCGATAGCCGGCCGGCCACTTTCGCCAACACCATCGTGGCCCTGGACAGTTCCGGGAAGTTTCTGGAGCGGGTGGCCGGCGTCTTCTACAGCCACCTGGAGGCGGTAACCAGCAAGGAGCTGCAGGAGCTGGCCGCGAAGATCGCCCCACTGGTTTCGGCCCACCAGGACAACATCCTGCTCAACGACAAGCTCTTCGCCCGCGTCAAGGCGGTCTACGACCGCCGCGCGCGCCTGAAGCTTTCGGCCCCGCAGCGATTCCTGCTGGAGAAGGGCTACCGGCAGTTCGTGCGCAACGGCGCCCTGCTCGACGATAAGCAGCAGGCCCGCCTGCGCGACATCAACCGCGACCTGGCTCTCCTCACCCTGAAGTTCGAGGACAACCTGCTGGCCGAGACCAATTCTTCCACCATCGTCATCGACAGCGAAGGCGACCTGGCCGGGCTGCCGGAGGGGGTCGTCACCGCCGCGGCGGAGACGGCCAAGGCCATGAACATGGAGGGCAAGTGGGTGTTCACGGCCCAGAAGCCCAGCTGGATCCCCTTCCTGCAGTACGCCGAGAAGCGCAGCTTGCGCGAGGCCCTCTACGCCTGCTGGTTCATGCGCGGCGACCGCGACAACGAGCACGACAACAAGGCCGTGCTGCAGAAGATCGTCGACCTGCGCGCCGAG
>JAFGST010000054.1 GCA_016934475.1 Candidatus Aminicenantota bacterium
CCCTCCAGCACCAGGGCGTCGGCGCCGTAGGCGATCATGCGCTCGGCGATCGAATCGTTCGAGGCGAAGCACAGCACCCTGGCGCCGCTCTGCTTGGCGATGCCCACCTCCTCCTGGCGGGGAAAGCTGCCGGCGAACACGACGTACGGCACGCGCCAGGAGGCCACCTTCTCCAGGTGATCCAGGTAGTTGGGGGCGATGGTGATCAGGTTGACGGCGAAGCGGCAGCCGGCCTTCTGCAGGATCTTCACCTCCCGTTCCAGGATTTCGGCCGGCATGTTCCCGGCGGCCAGGACTCCGAAGGCCCCCGCCTCGGCGACGGCCCTGACCAGTCCCGACGTGCTGATCCAGGTCATGGCCCCGGCGATCAGTGGATATTCGACGCCGAGGAAATCGCGGCCGCGTTGCCAGTATTTCTCGTGGTTTTTCGCTATCATATAGCCTATTTTAACATAACTTGACTGTTTTGGGAACGATCGTTACGCGTCACGGCAGATCATTTTCTTCACTTGTATTCGGCTTAAAAAAGGAATATAATCGATTCTCCCGATTCATGAAAATCATTGAATACAATCCGCGCCATGAGCCGCAGAGCACCTCCACGGCCGGGTCCATCCAGGACGAGCCCGGGATGAACGGCCTTCTGCGCGAAATCCTGCCGGTCGTCTTCCACAAGCTGAAGAACAAGCTGACCCCCGTGCTCGGCTACATCCAGATCCTGAAGGAGCGCTGCGTAGACGAGTTCACCCGCGAGCGCCTGCAGCGCATCGGCAGGAACTCCGGCGAGCTGGCCGAATCCCTCAACCTGTTGAAGGAGTATTTCCCCCCCCGCCCTCCCGTCCTGCGCCCCGGCGAGCTCAATGCCGCGCTGGAGGGCATGGCCGACCGCTGGCAGGATCTCGCCGACCGCGCGGAAACGAGGGTGCGCCTGGAGCTGGGCTCCGGGCTGCCGTTGGTGGCGCTCGATCCCCCCCAGCTGCGCCTGCTGCTACTGCTGCTGGCGGACAACGCCGTGCTGGCGCTGAAGGCCAAGGCGGGGCCGGCGCCGGAGATCGTGCTGACGACCCAGGCCGGCGCTCCCGGGGCCAAGCTGCTGGTCGCCGACAACGGCCGCGGCATGGACGACGAGGAGCGGACCCTCGCCTTCGAACCCTTCTTTTCGCGCTTCCCCGGGCACGCGGGCCTGGGCCTGGCTCTCTGCGAGAAAATCCTGGCCAACCACGGGGCCGCTTGCGCGGTCTTCTCGCAGGCCGGGGAATACAGCCGCTTCGAGATCGATTTTCCCCCGGCCAACGGCCGGGACGTCAATACGAAAAAGGGCGGGGGCCTGGCCTCCCGCCCGCAAGCATAACGGAGGCTCCATGAAAAAAAAGTACGTCTATTTCTTTTCCAGGAAGCACAGCGAGGGCAGCAAGGAGATGAAGACCCTTCTCGGAGGCAAGGGCGCCGGGCTGGCCGCAATGGCCCGCATCGGCCTTCCCGTCCCGCCGGGATTCACCATCACCACCGAGGTCTGCGATCTCTTCTATAAAAACGACCGCCATTACCCCGCCGGCCTGGAGGAGGAGGTCGCCGCGAACATGCGCCGGCTGGAAAAGGAGGCCGGGAAGAAATTCGGCGATGCCGCCGATCCCCTGCTGGTTTCGGTGCGCTCGGGCGCGCCCCTCTCCATGCCGGGCATGATGGAGACCATCCTCAACCTCGGCCTGAACGACCGCTCGGTCGAGGGCCTGGCGGCCAAGACCGGCAACCGCCGCTTCGCCCTGGACGCCTACCGCCGCTTCATCATGATGTTCGGCTCGACGGCCATGGGCATCGAGCGCGACGAGTTCAGCCACGCTTTGGAGATGCTGAAGAACGGGCGCACGCGCCAGCGCCTGGGGCTGCCCCTGCACGTCAAGGTCAACGACACCGACGTCAACGAGGCCGAGCTCGAGGCGCTGGTCGCCGAGTTCAAGGCCATCTACAAGCGCAACATCGGCCGCGACTTTCCCCAGGAGCCGCGCGAGCAGCTGTGGGGCTCGATCGACGCCGTTTTCGGCTCCTGGATGGCCGAGAAGGCGGTCACCTACCGCCGCGTGGAACGGATCCAGGGCGTGGTGGGCACGGCAGTCAACGTCCAGCAGATGGTGTTCGGCAACATGGGGCCCCGGAGCGGCACCGGCGTCTGCTTCACCCGCGACCCCAACAGCGGCGCCAACGAGTTCTACGGCGACTACCTGGTCAACGCCCAGGGCGAGGACGTGGTGGCCGGCATCCGCACCCCCATCAAGCTCTCTGACTTCGAGAAGGCCGATCCCGCCTCCTACGCCCAGCTGGTCGAGGTGCGCCGCACCCTGGAAGAGCACTTCCTGGACATGCAGGACCTGGAGTTCACCGTGGAGGAGGGCCGGCTCTACATGCTTCAGTGCCGCACCGGCAAGCGCTCTCCGGCGGCCGCCTTCCACATCGCCGTGGACATGGTCAAGGAGAAGCTGATCGGCCGCGAGGAGGCGATCCTGCGCATCAAGGACAAGGACATCGAGGGCATTTTCTACCCCATCATCGATCCCTCCCAGCAGGAGGAGATGAAGAAGAGCTTCCTGGTCACCGGCATCGACGCCGTGCCCGGCGCCGCCAGCGGCCGGGTAATCTTCAGCGCCAAGGAGGCCGAGTCCGCCGCCGCCAAGGGCGAGCGGGTCATCCTGGTGCGCAAGGAGACCAGCCCCGAGGACGTCGGCGGCATGCACGCCGCCCAGGGCATCCTGACCGCCACCGGCGGCAA
>JAFGST010000003.1 GCA_016934475.1 Candidatus Aminicenantota bacterium
ACCATGCTGGGCATCATCATCGGCGTCGCCGCCGTCATCGTCATGGTGGCCATCGGCAAGGGAGCCGAAAAGCGCATCCAGGACCAGATCGCCAGCATGGGGACCAACCTGATCATGATCTTCCCCGGTTCCATGCAGTCGCGTGGCGTGCGCATGGGTCCCGACCAGGGAGTGCAGCTGTCGCTCGACGACGTCGACATGCTGAAGAAGAACTCCAGCTTCATCGATGCCGTCTCGCCGGTAGTGCGCGTCGGGGTGCAGGTGATCGGCGGCAGCGGCAACTGGAACACCAGCGTCTACGGCGGTTCCGAGCAATATTTGCAAATCCGCGACTGGCCGCTGAGCTCGGGCGAAAATTTCTCGGCCAATGACGTCCGCGCCCAGAACAAGGTCTGCATCGTCGGCCAGACCATCGTCAAGAATTTGTTCACCGGCGAGGATCCGGTGGGCCAGCAGCTGCGCCTGCGCAACGTCCCTTTCCGGGTCATCGGCGTGCTGCGGGAGAGGGGCCAGAACGCCTTCGGCATGGACCAGGACGATGTGATCATCGCTCCCTATTCGACCGTTCTCTACCGCCTGAGCGGTAGGCAGCACATCCACCAGATCCTGGCCCGCGCCGTCTCCTTGCAGCAGATGGCCCAGGCCCAGGCCGAGATCACCTCCATCATGAGGGAAGCGCACAAGCTCCAGGAGGGGGAGGACGACGACTTCACCGTGCGCAACCAGACCGACATCGCCTCCACCGCCCAGGAGACCACGCAGGTCCTGACCATCCTGCTGGCCTCCATCGCCAGCATCTCGCTGCTGGTCGGCGGCATCGGCATCATGAACATCATGCTGGTTTCGGTCACCGAGCGCACCCACGAGATCGGCATCCGCATGGCCATCGGCGCCCGCAGCCGCGACATCCTGGTGCAGTTTCTGATCGAGGCCGTCGTCCTCAGCCTCTCCGGGGGGCTGATCGGGGTGCTGATCGGCTTCCTGGCCACCTGGATCGTCCACCTGGCCACGGCCTGGAACACGGTGATCGCCCCGACGAACGTCGTGCTCTCGTTCGGCTTCGCCGGCGCCGTGGGCGTGTTCTTCGGCTATTACCCGGCGCGCAAGGCGGCCGCCCTCAATCCCATTGAGGCCCTGCGCTACGAGTGAGCGCCGGGATCAGCCCGGCCCCGGGCCGGGGCAGGACGGGCGGGACGGGGCCGGCGGACGCCCGCCGGGCTTGCGCTCCAGCCCGCGGATGGCCCCGAAGACGACGATCTTCCCCTCGTCGATGAAGCGCCAGCCCGCCTCGGCGATGTCGATGTCGGTCGTTCCCTCGGGGAGGGGCTCCACGCGGATCATGGTGACCGAGCGGGTCGAAGAGCCGGCGTTGTGGTCCCACTCGGCCCGGTACGGCCACAGCCCCTCCTGATCGGCCATCGGGCTCGGCCGATCGGGGGGCGATGGCGTCTTCTGCGGTACAATCAGCCGGAAAGGCCCCTCGCCGTTCAGCTTGTTGTCCCTAGCGAGCACGGCCGGAGCCAGAGGTTGACCTTCCCTCCTGAGCGCCAGAAGCATGCGCAGTCCCCCGGGAACGCGGATCGGCGCGCCGGGCTTGCAACCGGCGCAGGAAGAGGCGCGGTAGTCGCACCAGACAGCCGCCGGGGAAAAATGGAACACCGCCTCGGGGTAGATTCCCAGCACGGGGTACATGGCCGGGTCGGCCAACGGGCGCAGGGGGTGGTACTGTGACCAGCCGTCGGGAGCGAAAACGGTGACCCCCGTGGCCGAGGGTAGGATGCCGGCGTCGGCCAGAAGCGTTTCCAGGACCACGCCGGAGAACTCGGCGTACTCGTCCCGGTCCTTCGGGGCGTTCTGCAGCAGGAACTGCGTATGCTGCGGCAGGGCCTCGAGCTGCTCCCGCGAGTAAACGCGCATGGGGGCGGCGGTCTTTTTCGGATCGTCGTCCGGATTTCCGGGGAAGCGCTCGGCCAAGATCTCATCGTGGTTGCTGAACCCGTCGCCGTCGGAATCGCTCGCGGCGATGGCGGCGATGGCACCGGCGTCGCGGCCGTGCTCCAGGTAGTCGCGGCCGTAGGCGTTCAAGGTCTCGGCCAGCGGGCCCCGGCGATCGTATCCGTAGCGGAAGTGGCACCACTGGCAGCTGCCGAGGGCGACCTTCACGCCGTCCTTCTCCAGGCTGCCGCCGCCGTGGCACAGGGCGCAGTGATCGAGCTTGCCCCCGGCCTTGTGCGGATAGGCCTTCAGGAAATGGCCGCTGTCCCGCTCCCCCTGATGGTGGTACGCGGCGTAAACGCAGAGGGCCAGCAGGAGAACGATGACTCCGATCCCCCTCCGACGGGGGCGATTCCTCTCCGCGGCTCCCTCGCTCATCCGGTCAGGCGCCCGGTATAGGCATAGTCCAGCGCCAGGGCGACGGTCAGGGAGACGACATCCATGATCCGCTGCCCCTCCTGCCCGGGGCGGTAAGAAAGCTTCAGGGCCTTGGAACGGGACTCCAGCTTCCTCAGGATGGCCGCCGCCTCCCGCTCGCTCAGCGTGGACCAGAGCACGATGCGCTCGAGCAAGCGCGCGCGGAGCTTGCGGAACAGCTCGGAAGCCGGGCGCAGAGGCGTGCCGCGGGCCGGCGGGAACACCTCGCGCAGCCGGTCGTCCACGTAGCCGCGGGCGGCGCGCCGGTAGCGCTCGGCCTGCTTCCCGTAGTGGTCGGCGAGCAGGAGGCCCATGCTCTCCACCGGGTGAAGGAGGCGCCGCCGGGAGCACTCGGGAGCGCGGCGGCGGATCTCCCTCATGAGCCCGTTCACGTACAGCAGCTTGCGCAGCACCGGCCAGGTGCGGTAGCGGGCCCGCCAGCCGGAGCGCGGAGTCAGCCAGACGGCGAACGTCTCGGCGAAATCCTCGTCGGGGTGCTTCTGGGCATAGGTGCGGCCGTAAGGGAAGACGGCGATGTGCTTGACGTACTCGCGACTGAATTGGTCGGGACGGAAAAAGTCCCGGTAGGGCCGCGTGAAACGGCCGAACACCTCTTCCCAGCTCGGCCGGCGCCAGAGGCGGTAGGCATAGTTGACGGCATGGCCGGCCTCGTGACGCAGAAGGGCCATGATGCGCTTGGAGTTCTCGATCTCGCCGGTCTGTTCCTCCTCGATGCGGGCCAGGCGCTGATCGGCCAGGTAGAAGGGGATGCCTATGACCGGGGATCTGTCCGGGCAGCCCCAGCTGTCGGTCAGGTACACGACCGGCTTGAAGCGGATGCGCTTGGCCTCCATTTCCCGGTACAGGCGGCGGACGAGCGGCTCGACCGGCGAGCCGGCGAGGCGCAGGTTGAGGTCGGAGATCCGGCTGTTCAGCAGCTCGAAGCGGACCGTTTCCCAACTCTGGACCAACTTGTGAATGGTCTTGGCGCTCATGCCACCTTTCTCAAGCCCCAAAGGCGGAACCGGGCGAAAGCCGCTCGCGGAAGCGTGCGGACCGGTTTTTCCAGGGGGGCGAGTGCATTAAATAAACCATGGCCCCACCTTTGTCAAGACGCCGCAAAGGCGAAAAGGAAGTAAAAATGTCCGATAACAAAGGGGAAACAAGAATATTAATTTTCTCGGCCTCCCCGATCGCGGCCGACAGCCAGGGGCAAGGCGCCGCAAGACAGGCGCCGGGATTGACCCCAAGCCGCGCTTTTGCTACAATCGAAATACTCCGAATTCCGAGGGCTTCCGCCCGCGTTCATGACGTTGAACCGCCAGGGACGGGCCGGAACAGCCCCGCCTCCCCGAGCGGAGAGGAGAAGCGATGCGTGAGCAAGCCTTTTTTTCCATAGAATCACGGGGCCGGCACCGTGGAGCGTAGCCCCATGCTCAGCGCCGAGGAAGCGGAGGCGGTCCTGGCCGCTTTCCCCCTCCCCGCGGGAGAGAGCGAGACCGTGCCGCTCTCGGCCGCCCACGGCCGTTTCCTGGCCGCCGATCTCCTCGCCCCGGTCGATATGCCCGAATTCGACAAGTCGGCCATGGACGGCTACGCCTGCATCGCCGGCGACGCCTCCCCGGCCTACGAGATCACCGAGACGATCGCCGCCGGGACGCCGCCGCGTTTTACCGTGCGGCCCGGCCGCTGCGCCAGGATCATGACCGGGGCCATGCTCCCGGAGGGTGCCGACCGCGTGGTCAAGCGGGAGTGCACGGTCGAGGAGAACGGCCTCATGAGGATCGTGGCCGAGGATCCCAATCCCAACGTGCGCCGGCGGGGCGAGGACCTCCGGGTCGGCGACCGGGTCTTGTCCCGGGGCGATCGCCTGCAAGCGGCGCAGGTCGCCCTGCTGGCCTCGCTGGGGATCGCCGAGGCGGTGGTGGCCCGCTCTCCCCGCGTCGGCATCCTTACCACCGGGTCGGAGTTGGTCCCGCCCGGCCCGCCCCTGCGGCCGGGCCAGGTCTACGACAGCAACTCCTTCTCCCTGGCCGCCCAGATCCGCGAGTCCGGCGCCGAGCCGCTGGTAGCGGTCCACGTCGCCGACGACCGTGAGGCAACGGTCAGGGCCATCGCCTCGCAACTGGAGAGCTGCGATGTCTTGATCCTCTCGGGAGGCGTCTCGGCGGGTGATTTCGATTACGTGCCCGCGGCGATGAGGCAAGCCGGATTCACCCTGCACATGGAAAAGATCGCCGTCCAGCCCGGCATGCCCACCGTCTTCGCCAGCCGGGCCGACAAGATCGCCTTCGGCCTGCCCGGCAATCCGGTCTCCACCTTCGTGATCTTCGAGGTTTTCATCAAACCCCTGCTGCTGCGCCTGCAGGGGCATGCCTACCGCCCACCGATCGTTCCCGCGATCATGGCCGGGGCGTTCCGCCGTTCGCGGGCCGCCCGCTCCGCCTTCGTCCCCATCCGCTACGAAGAGGGCCGGGCCACCCTCATCCCCTACCACGGGTCGGCGCACCTCCACGCCCTGGGGCGGGCCAACGCCCTGCTCCGGGTGGCGGCGGGTGAGCAGACCATCCCGGCCGGGAGGACCGTCGATGTTCGACTCCTTTGACCGCCGCATCGACTATCTGCGCGTCTCGGTGACCGACCGCTGCAACCTGCGCTGCATCTACTGCATGCCCGGGGAGGGGATCCGCCTCAAGAGCCACTCCGACATCCTGTCGTACGAACAGATCTCGCACATCGTACGCGCCGCCGTGCCCCTGGGAATACACAAGATCCGCCTGACCGGCGGCGAACCTCTGGTGAGGAAGAACATCGCCGTCTTGATCCGCCAGCTCAAGGCCATCCCCGGGCTCAGCGAAGTCGCCATGACCACGAACGGCTCGCTCCTGGAAGCGGTGGCCCCGGAGCTGAAGCAGGCGGGCCTGGACCGCCTGAACATCTCGCTGGACACTCTGGACGCGGCCAAGTACCGTCGGCTCACGCGCGGCGGCGACATCGAGCGGGTATTCGCCGGCATCGCCGCTGCCAGCGCCGCCGGCTTCGCGGCGACCAAGATCAACATGGTGCTGATCCCCGGCGGTAACGACGACGAGATCGAGGCCATGAAGGAATTCTGCCTGCAGCGCGGGCTACGCCTGCAGCGCATCCACCACTACAGCCTGCACGAGGGGCTCCCCTCCCACGGGGCACTGGAAGCCGAGCGGCCCCCTCCCTGCCGGGCGTGCAACCGGCTGCGCCTGACCGCCGACGGCAAGTTCAAGCCCTGCCTGTTCTCCGAGCGCGAACTCGCGGTCGATTTCGCCGATATCGCCGCCAGCATCCGCGAGGCCGTACGCGCCAAGCCCCCCCGGGGCCTCGCCTGCGGCAACCGCGGGAACTGGCAGATAGGAGGATAGATGACATTATCCCATGTCGACGAATCGGGCCAGGCGCGCATGGTCGACATCAGCTCCAAGGCGCCCATGCACCGCGAGGCGGTTGCCGCCGGCAAGATCATCCTGTCTCCCGCCACCCTGGATCTGCTGAAGCAAAAACGCATGCAGAAAGGCGACGTTCTGGCCGTGGCCCGCGTTGCCGCCATCCAGGGAGGCAAGAGGACCGCCGAGCTGATCCCCCTGTGCCACCCCCTATCCATTCACCAGCTGGACGTGAAGTTCCGTCTCGTGGCCGACGGCGTGGAGATCACGGCCAAGGCCGTCAGCGAGGGCAGGACCGGGGTCGAGATGGAAGCGCTGACTGCGGTGAGCGTCGCCGCTTTGACCATCTACGACATGTGCAAGGCGATGGACAAGGGCATGATTATCGGCGCCATCGCCCTGCTGGAGAAGCACAAGCATGCAATTCACGGTTGAAGCGGTCGCCGTCTCCACCGCCAAGGGGGTGCAGAAGCACGAGGTGCCCGAGATCGTCCTGCATGAGAACCACGGGATCGAGGGCGACGCCCATGCCGGAACCTGGCACCGCCAGGTCTCGCTGCTGGCGGGCGAAGCCGTCGACTCCATGAAAGCCAAGGGGCTCGATCTGGCTCCAGGCGCCTTCGGCGAGAACATCGTCACCCGCGGCGTCGACTGGAGCCGTTCCAGAGTCGGGGAAATCATCGTCATCGGCGCCGTGGAGCTGCAGATCACCCAGATCGGCAAGGAGTGCCACGAGCGCTGCGCCATCTACCACGCGGCCGGAGACTGCATCATGCCCCGCCAGGGGATATTCGCCCGCGTGCTCAAGGGAGGGACGATCCATGCTGCGAGTATCGGTGATTACCGTATCGGACCGGGCGTTTCGCGGTGAGTACGCCGATCGCTCGGGACCGTGCATCCGCGCGATCATCGAGCGCCGGCTGCCGGGGATCGAAGTTTCGCTGACCGTGGTGCCCGACGAGGCCGATGCGATCCGCGCGGCCGTCATGGAGAACCTCGACCGGGACTACATCCTGACCTGCGGGGGCACCGGGCTCTCGCCACGCGACGTCACTCCCGAGACCTGCGCTCGCCTGTGCGACCGGGACGTGCCCGGCATCAGCGAGTGGCTGCGCCGCGAATCCCAGCAAGAGACTCCCTATGCCGTATTCTCGCGCGGATACAGCGGAATGAAGGGCCGCACGATGATCGTGAATTTTCCCGGCTCGCTGCGCGGCGCCGAGCTGTGCGCCGACCTTATGGCCGGCATCATGGCCCACGGCCGCGACATGGCGCAAGGAGGAGACCATCCCCAGCAGGAGACGAAGTAACGAACCATAAGTGTCAGTGACAGTGTCCGTGTCAGCAAGAAAACAAACAGCACTATTTTCTTCCTACTGTCTTCTGTCTTCTGTCTGCTGACTGCCGTCTATTTCTTCTTCCCGTGCACCCAGTTGATCAGGTCATCCAGCTCCCGCTCCACCGTACGGTTGTCATGATCCTTCCCCGGAACTTCGGAATGAGGGACCGCCGAGACGTTCGGCCGCGATTCGTCCCGGGCGCCGCCCTTGCCGATCAGGTACTCGATCTTGGCCAGCAGCTCCTTTTCGCGGAACGGCTTCTCGATGTAGTCATCGGCCAGCCCCTTGTGCACGTACATGCGGAGGTTGACGTCCTTGTATACCCCGGTCATCAGGATGATGCGCAGGCCCTGGAACTCGTCGTCGGCCCGGAGCTTCTCGCAGAGGGCGACCCCGTGCATCCGCGGCAGCAGGATGTCGACCAGCACCAGGTCGGGCTTTTCCCGGCGGACCAGGTCATAGCCGGCGATGCCGTCCCCGGCCGAGAAAACCGCGTAGCCCGCGTCGCTGAAGAGCTCCCGCAGGGACTCCTGAATAATGCGATCGTCGTCGATGATGGCGATGCTCTTGTTCATTAGGCTCCCACTCCTGGATCTCCCTGGAACGATTATAGCATACCATCGCCTGGCCAACCCCGCCATCAGGAAAAACCTGAGGTTTGCTTTTTGCCCGCCGGGGGCATTATAATGCCCGCGATGGCGAAGAGAGCATGAGCGACAGGATCCTCATCTACTGCGACGGCGCCTGCAGCAACAACCAGCGCCGCGAGAACCGCGGCGGCTGGGGGGCGGTCCTGCTCTACAAGGGCAAGGCCAAGGAAATCTCCGGAGCGGAATGGAATACCAGCAACAACCGCATGGAACTGCTGGCGTGCATCAAGGCGCTGGAAACCGTCAGGAACCGCGCGCTGCCGGTGGAGGTCTTCACCGACAGCGCCTATCTCGCCAATTGCCTGCAGCAGGGATGGTACCGGCGCTGGCAGAGGAACGGCTGGCTGACGGCGGGGAAAAAACCGGTGGAAAACAAGGACCTGTGGCTGCGGCTTCTGGCCCTGAAGGATAAGTTCCCGCGACTCGCCTTCCACAAGGTGGCGGGCCACAGCGCCATCGAGTGGAACGAGCGCGCCGACCGGCTGGCCAAAGAGGCCATCCAGAAGCTTTTTCCGGTGTAGGGGCTTGATTCATCAAGCCCCCGCCCCGCCAACCAGGGCCGCTTAGAAGCGGTTGCGCCGCAAAATTTCGGCCAGGGGCAGGCGTTCGGGCCTCTGGGCCTCGATGGCCGCCTGCTTCTCGCTCAGCAGGGCGTTGGGCGGCAGAAGGTGCCTGCCGACAATGACCAGCGTGATCAGCGTCATGTCCACGGGAATGCCCAGCACCTCCCGGGCCTTTTCCTGGTCAAAGCCGGCGATGGGATGGGCGACCAGCCCCATTTCGGTGGCGCGCAGGATGAGGCATGCCGTAGCCATCCCGGTATCGAAGAGATAGTACTCCCGGCCCTGGACCACGCAGTCCAGGTCCCTGCGGCTGCAGACGGCGACGATCAGCGAGGCGGCGTGGGTCCACTCGTTGCCCTCGTTCATGGCCTCCTTCAGCCCGTCCAGCACGCCACGGTCGAAGGCGAAAACGAAGCGCCAGGGCTGCTTGTTGAAGCACGAGGCCGCCAGCGATGCCGCGCGGGCCAGCTCATCGACGAGCGCCCCGTTGATCTCGGCCGGCCCCAGCGAGCGGTAGGCGCGCCTCTTTTGCATGACGTCCATCAAGCCCATGGCCCCTCCCGGAAAGAATCGCAGCCTCTGTCCGGGATCATTTCCCGGCCAGCTTCTGCTTCATCTGAAAGATCTTGCGCAAGTGGCCCACTTCCTCGTGGATGATCTTGTCCACGGGGGCGCCGTGCCCCTTGCCGTACAGGTCCTTCATTTCGGAGAAGAACACGATCGAGTCCCTCTCGAAATCCATGGCCATGTCCAGGATCTCCTCCAGGCGGGATACCCGGGAGAGCTTGACGCTGAGGGCTTCGCTGTCTCCCAGCGTGTGCGTCTTGCAGAACTCCCGCATATAGGCCCGGTACTCCGGATCGCGCTTGCCGCCCTTGAACTCGTCGCTCTGCTTCAGCATCTTCTTGAACACCTTCTCGTGCTTGAACTCCTCGTCGGCCAGGTATTGGAACAGCTTGGTGGCGCGGGGATCGCTGAATTTCTTGATGGCCCTGATGTAGAACTCGTATCCCCTCTCTTCGATGTACACCGCGAATTCCAATATTTCCATCACATCGAGCAAATAGGACATGGTCTCACCTCTTGCGTGATTTTCCGTCCGTCCAACCCAAATGGAACCCCCAATGGGCGCAAAGTCATAATATAGAACATTTCCCCCACTTTTTCAATCTCACTTCGCGTTCGTCGGGTTTCTTGCGGATACCGAAACGTTCACCGGGACTTCAGGATTCTCCGTGCCCGGCCCGGGACGCCCGCCGCTCAGGAGAATACGATGATGAACTTCTGGTTCAGGGAGGCCTTCAGCTCCCGGAAAGCGTGGCGGCGGTTCATGGCGATCTCCAGATTGCCGTGGCTGCCGATTAGAAGGAAAGGCCGCGGACTAACCGAGGCGTAGTCCTGGCGGTACTCGCCGATCTCCTGGTCGTTGATCCACAGGGTGAAATGCTGGAAGCCGCCGGCCAGCAGCCTGGCGAAGAGCCATTTCCCCGGAACGTTGCTGATGATGTTCCCGAACTTGTCGACGTGGATGATCCGTCCCTCGACGCGGTTGGGTTGCAGTTCCTTGGGGCAATGATCGGGCTGGACGACAAACTCGTTCGTTTCGCCGCCGAACTCGGAGGGCGCGGTTCCCCGCGAGAGATGGGCGACCACGGGGGCCATGCGGTCCCGCGCCTCAAAGGTGGAAGAACCGGAAATCAGGAAAAAGCGCTCCTGGTCGATCTGGCGAACGACGACGTCCCTGCCGAGTTGGAAGATCGGCGTCAGGATTCCGTTGTCGGGAGCGACGAAGCTGTAGCCGGCCGCCGTCGCCAGCAGCAGCTTGCGCCGGGTGCCCACCCCGGGATCGACCACCACAAGGAAGATGGTGCCTACGGGGAAAAAGCGGTAGGTCTTCTCCAGCACGTAGGAGCCGCCCTGGATGAAATACGAGGGCACGCCGTGGCAGATGTCGACGATGTCGGCCTGGGGATTGATCCTCTTGATCACGCCCTTCAAGGTGCCTACGAAATAGTCGTTCTCGCCGAAATCGGTGATCAGGCCGATGATCATGTCCCCCCCCTGCGCTGGGAACATTGTATCCCGCTTCATTTTCTTTTTCAAGGATGCGGCCTGCGGTGAAATTCCCCCGCGTCAGGAAGCCCGCGCATTTTTCCTGCTCCGCGCCGGGCCCTGGGGAAGGACGAACGCCATTGGCGTGCCCGGGAGTTGACGATATATACCCTTTATGGTACAATTTCAAAATGAAAAACATCCGATCCACCATTTGGGCAATGATCGTTCTTCTCGCGGTCGCCGTTTCCTGCCGCGCGCAGGGCATGGCGGGCATGCCGCCCGATTTCACGGCCAAGGACATCGCCGGCCAAACCGTCACGCTGTCCGATTTGAAAGGCAGGGTCGTCCTGCTCGACTTCTGGGCCACCTGGTGCCCGCCCTGCCGCGTGGAGGTCCCTCACCTGCTGGAGGTTTACCGCGGTTTCAGGGACAAGGGATTCGTCCTTATCAGCATCAGCCTCGACCGCGACCTGGCGGCGGCCCGCGCCTTCGTCCGCGAGAAGGGGATGGACTGGGTGCACATCATCGACGAGGAGGCGGGACGCGAGATTGCCGAAATGTACCAAGTGCAATACATTCCGTCGACCTTCCTCATCGACCGCCGGGGAAAGGTCGTCGCCAGCCAGCTGCGGGGAGCCGAGCTCAAGAACCGGGTCGCTGAGCTCGTGCGCTGACCCTATTACTCGATCAGCACCTCGACATCCAGGCCCTCGATGCGGCGGCTGATGTAGAAGGTTTGGAGCGGCGTCATCCCCGAGTTGTGCGACTTGGCGAAAACCTCGCACATGGCGTTGCGCCAGTCGTGCTTGTATTTCTCGAAGGCCGCCGCCGAACTCGCGCGGTAACCGAAGCCGGCGTTCAGGGTGATGCGCTCACTCACCCCTCGCGGCGGCAGGGGCCGGCGCAGGGCCATGCGGTAGCCCTCGCCGATCACCTTGCCGCTGTCCATGAAGCGGAAGACTCCCAGCAGGAAAACGTAGCTCAGATCACTGGACGAGGCATTGCGGACGCGGAACGAGACCTCGGGCACGAGGATGACGCCCTGGAAATCCTCCTCGTTCACCTTCTCGTTGACCTTCCAGTGGCTGGAGATATCGAAGAGCTCCACGGCGGCCTTCAGTTCCGCGGCGCTCATGGCCGTGTTGAGCACCGTCTTTTTGTACACCACGGCGAAAACGGCCAGGAACAGCAGCGCGACCACGGCGAGCCAGAACTTGGAGTTCTGCCAATGGGGCTTGCAGTAGGCTTCCAGGAAGTCGCTTCCCGCGCTCTCTGGCGTCGCCAGGGAGCCGGCGGACGGTTTTTCTTTTTCGGTCATCGGTCTGCCTCGATGGAGGCATTATAGCATAAAAGGCGTCCTTCGGGCGGAAAAGGGGCGACGAGCGCGTCCCGGGAGCCATTGACAAGCGCGCCGGATTGTACTACTATTCCCAGATGAAAGACATCCCCGGCAGCGACTGGTTCATCATCCACAGCAAACCCAGGCAGGAGTTCGAGGCCGAGAAAAATCTGCGCACGCTGGACATCGACGTCTACCTGCCGGTGTACAACAAGAAGGTCAAGAAGGACCGGGTCAAGGTCGATCGCGTCACGCCTCTATTCAGCGGCTACCTCTTCTCCCGCTTCGACTCCTCCCTCCTCTACCAGAAGGTGCGGTACACTCGCGGCGTTAAGGCCATCCTGGGCAACCAGGAGTACTTGTGGACCATCGCCGACGAGAAGATCCGCGATATCCGCTCCCGCGAGGAGAACGGCCTGGTGGTCCTGCGCCGGCGCGACGAGACGTTCCACAAGGGAGACCATATCGTGATCGACGAGGGCGATTTCGAGGGCTGGGAGGGGATCTTCCAGGAGGAGCTGCCCGACCGCGAAAGGGCGATCATCATGCTGACCAACATCCGCTTCTCCAGCAGGCTCATCCTGCCCAAGAAGTACCTCGCATCCCGCCGCTGATTTCAAGGCCACGAAGATGGAAATAAGGAGTCAATCATGAAAGGACTAACGGTTTGGTTCACCGGGCTCCCCTGTTCGGGGAAGACCACGCTGGCGCTGAAGCTAAGCGCGAAACTCAAGGAGCGCGGCATTCTCTGCGAGAACCTGGACGGCGACATCACCCGCAAGTACCTGAGCAAGGGGCTGGGCTTCTCCAAGGAGGACCGCGACGAAAATATCCGCCGCGTCGGGTTCGTCTGCTCCCTGCTGACCAAGCACGGAGCCGTGACCACGGCGGCCTTCGTGTCGCCCTATCGCAGCATCCGCGACGAAATCCGCAACATGATCGGCAACTTCGTCGAGGTGTACGTCAAGTGCCCGCTGGAAACCTGCATCGAGCGCGACGTCAAGGGGATGTACAAGAAGGCCATCGCCGGCGAGATCAAGAACTTCACCGGCGTCTCCGATCCGTTCGAGGAGCCGGAGCACCCGGAGCTGGTAGTGGATACCGCCGGGGAGAGCGAGGACGAGTGCGTGGCAAGGATCCTGGAGAAGCTCGAGGCGCTGGGCTACCTTAAGGCCGGCGGCGACATCGCCATCCCCGACTACTTGCGCCAGGACCTGATCAAGATCCTGGCCGGACAGAAATTCCCGGACCTGCGGACCTTCGTCATCCATATCCTCAGCAACTACGCGGCGCAGCACGGCGGCCCGGGTGACATCTCTCAGGCCGAGGAGGACGCCGCCCGCGAAAAGCTGAAAAAACTCGGCTATCTCAGCTAAGGAGACCCTCATGATCGTCAAACCACACGGCGGCGAACTGATCGACCGCGTCCTGTCGGCGAAGGAGCGGGAAGCCATCCTCTCCTTCCGCGACAAATTCTTCAACCTGGAGATCAGCGAAGAGAAGGCCATCGAGGTACAGAACATCGCCACCGGCGTCTTTTCCCCGCTGAAGGGATTCATGAACCAGGAGGACTTCCGCGAGGTGGTCCTGAACAGCCGGCTGGCCAACGGCCACGCCTGGACCTTGCCCATCGTCCTCCCCGTGGACAGGGAGACGGCCAGAAAATTCGCCAAGAACGATACCATCATTCTCAAGACCCGGGACGCGGCGATCGCCTCCATGCAGGTCGAGGACGTGTATTCCTGGGACTTCGAGGAGGTTGCCAGCAACATATTCGGCACGACCGATGAGAAGCATCCCGGTGTCCAGGGCCTGAAGGCCGGCGGCGAGTTTTTCGTCGGCGGCAGCATCAACTTCCTGAGCGAGCCCATCACCCACTTCCCGGCCTACTACCTCACGCCGCGCGAGACGAGGGTGCTCTTCAAGGAGAAGAAGTGGAGTACCGTGGTCGGCTTCCAGACGCGCAACGTCTCGCACCTCGGCCACGAGTACGTGCAGAAGACGGCCCAGTCGATCGTTGACGGGCTGTTCATCAACCCGGTGATCGGGCGTAAGAAGCCGGGCGACTTTACCGACCAGGTGATCCTCGATTCCTACAAGGCGCTCATCGACGAATACTACGTCAAGGATCACACCGTCATGTCCATCCTGCAGTTCGAGATGCGCTACGCCGGGCCCAAGGAGGCCATCTTCCACGCCATCGTGCGCAAGAACTTCGGCTGCTCCCATTTCATCATCGGCCGCGACCACGCCGGCGTCGGCAGCTACTATCACCCTTTCGCCGCCCAGAAGATCTTCGAGCACTTCCCCGACCTGGGCATTACCCCGATGTTCTTCATGAGCTTCTTCTTCTGCAAGAAGTGCAACTCCATCGCCAACGACAAGACCTGCCCCCATCCCCCGTCCGAGCGCATCGACTTCGCCGGCAAGATCATCCGCGAAAAGCTGGTCAACAAGCAGGTTCCGCCCGAGTCGATGATGCGCCGCGAGGTCGCCGAGGAGATCCTCAAACATGGCAATCCCTTCGTGGAGTAGGAGTACGCCCGCCCCCGACGCGCCAAGGTGATGGCCATCGGCAGAAAAAGCGTCAAGCTCCTGGTCATCGGCCTGGACGGGGTCTCGTACGAGATGCTGGCCGGAGGGCCCGGCCGGCCATCGCTGCTGCCGCGCATGCGTGAGTTCTTTGCCGGGGCGGTGACGCGCATGTCGGCCTCCATCCCGGAGATCTCGGCCGTCTCCTGGTCCAGCTTCATGACCGGCACCCAGCCCGGCGAGCACGGGATCTTCGGCTTTGTCGACCTGGCTCCCGGCAGCTATCGCTACCGCTTCCCCGACTTTCGCGACCTGAAGGCCGCACCCTTCTTCGACGAGCTGGGCACCCGCCACAGGCGCTCGGTCATCATCAACCTGCCGGCCACCTACCCGGCCCGGCCCGTTCCGGGCGTCCTCATCTCCGGCTTCGTGGCCCTTGACCTGGAAAGGGCGGTCTATCCGCAGCGCTACCTGCCCATGCTGCGCCAGGCGGGCTACCAGGTCGACGTCGACGCCGGCAAGGGCCGCGACAAGAAGGCCGAGTTCCTCGCCGATCTGAACTGCTCGCTCAAGATCCGCAGGCAGGTCGCCGACATGCTGTGGCAGCGGGAGGAGTGGGACGTCTTCATGTTCACCGTGACCGGAACCGACCGCCTGATGCACTTCCTCTACGACGCCTACGAGGACCCCGACCACGAACTCCACGACGAGGTCAGGAGCTACTACCTGGAGGTCGACCAGGCGGCCACCTCGCTCCTGCAGCGGGCCGCGGCCCGGGAGGACGTGGAAGTCATCGCCCTCTCCGATCACGGCTTCGGGCCGATCCAGAGCGAGGTCTATCTCAATCCCATTCTGGCCCGCAACGGGTTCTTCTCCCTGGACGGCGGCGAGCCCAAGGGGCTGGGCGGCATAAGCGAGAGCGCCAAGGCCTTCGCCCTGGATCCCTCCCGGCTCTACGTCCACGGCAGGGGCAAGTACCCGCGCGGGTCAGTGGCCGCGGCCGACTACGAGAGGGTGCGCCGGGACCTGAGGGATCTTTTCGCAGGCTACGAGGTCGGCGGCCGCAGGGTGATCCGCAGGGTCTTTTTCAAGGAAGAGCTGTACCGCGGCGGGCAGCTGGCCTCCGCCCCCGACCTGGTGCTGCTCTCCGAGCCGGGCTATGACCTGAAGGGCGGCTTGGAAAAGACCGTCGAGGCGGCGCGCAGCCATTTCACGGGCATGCACTGCCAGGACAACGCCTTCCTCGCCTGCCGACGGCCGGAACTGGTCGGGGAAGCGCCGGACATCTTCGGCGTCAAGAGACTGATGTACCGCCTGCTGGCTATTTGACCCGCTCCTTCTGCTTCACCAGGTTCTGGGCCAGCGTGCGGATGACCGGGCTGATGTTGCGGTCCTGGGCCAGGAGCTTCATGTCCCGGTCGTGCAGCTGCTTGATGAAGCTGACGGCGCGATTGATCGGCGTCTTCGGATTCTGCACCAGGGAGAGGATGATGGTGTAGTTCTTCGTCCATTCGCGGTTGCCGGCGATCTTGGCGATGATCTCGCTCGACAGGCTCAGGTTGCGCACGTGGATCAGCGCCTCGTCATCGGCCATCTTGGGGCTGTCGAGCACGGCCGATTGCACCAGCTTGTTGGGATCCTTGATCAGCACCAGGCGCTCGGTCTTGTTGCCGGTCAGGGCCAGCCGCACACGCTCGGAGACTCCCATGAGGTTGATGCGCTGCAGGGTGGTCAGGGCCTGACGCTGGATCTCCTTGACGTCCAGACCGGCTTCCTCCTCCTGCTCGTCGGCGATCGCCGTGGTCAATTCCTCGATGACCTCGGTCTCGACGATGGGCTCGGCGGCCTGGGGCCGCAGGTAAAAGTCCCGCAACTCCTGGATGCGGCCGCGGACGAAGGGGCTGCAGTCGGGATTGGTCTCCATTTTCTCCATGATCTCCGGATAGGCGATCAGCCGGATCTGGTTTTCCAGCATGGCCTCGAGAATGAGAGCCTTGGCCTTGGAGGCGATGCGCATCATGAACTCGAGGGGAACCAACTGGTTCTGGATGATCAGCACCAGGGTGCTGAAGTGGTCGGCCTCCAGCGCCTCCTGCATGATGAATTCGATCACCCGCAGGTGGGCCTCCTTCTTCTGCACGTACTGCTCCTTGACCGGCCGGGCGATATCGGCCAGCATCTCCTGGGCCCGCCCCCCATGGCGCGGGTGAGCCAGCACGAAGGCCAGGCTTTCCAGGTACTCCTCCTCGGTGAAGGCCAGCTGGCGCTCCAGGAGATACTTGAGCAGTTCGTCGCCCGGCGTCCCCTCGGCGATCTTCAGGACCAGCGGATTCTTCGAGACCATGAGCTCAACGCTTCAGGATGTCCTGCAGATTGAGGGGATCGACGGCCAGTTTCAGGGCCACCGGCGAGTCCCGGAAAAAGGAGACCTCGCGGCCGTTGAGTTGCAGGCGCAGCGCCTGCGGCCGGGCGATGACCATGGTCAGCTGGTAACCCTCCAGGGTGATGACTTCCCCGGTCCGGAAGGTCCTCTCCGCGACCTTCTCGCCGCCGCGCCACAGCTGCAGCCAGCAGGGGGCTTCGAGCGACAAGCGCGCGCGCAGCGGCGCCGCCGTCAGGCAGAAGTCCTCCCGGGCTTCCAGCAGGTACGAGGAGATCGCCGGCACGTCGATGGCTTCCGGAGCCCGGCCCAGGACCTTGTCCATCAGGCGCGGCCGCCCGAAGACCAGGAAGGCCATCAGCCCGAGGATGCCCAGCAGCAGGATCAGCAACAGCGTCCGGCGGCGCTTGCTGAACTTGACGTAGGCCATCTTGTGCATGTACTGGTCCGGGGACAGCGCCTCCTCCCTCTTCAGCACCTTGTTCAGGTAGGGCTGGTAGGTGTTGAAGAAGGCCGTTTCGTCGGCGCCGCACGCCTGCAGGTAGTTCTTGATGTAGTAATGGATGTAGAAGCTTCCCGGGAACAGGTCGAAGTCCTCCTCCTCGAGGGCATTCAGGAAACGCGTGCCGATGCGGGTCTCGGCGGCGATGTCGGCCAGGGAGACGCCGCGCGCCTCGCGCTCCTTTCTCAGCGCCTGCCCGAGAATTTTTTCCATGGGCTAATGTAAGCACAAGCGTTTCCCCAAGTCAATATTCCGCTTCCACCCCCGGCGGGCCCCGATCAGAACTCCCCCGAGCGCTTCACTGCGGCGGCTGGATCTCCTCGCGGCTCTGCACGGCGAAGAAGCGGTAGCCCTCGTACTCCTGGCTCAGGCGATAGAACTCTACCGTGCGCACGGTGGTCTCCAGGAGGGGCTGGGGGAAAGCGACGTTCTGGTCGAAGTCCCGGCGGACTCGCGTCTGCCGGCCCTTGTCGAAGCGGTACGTCTCCACGAATTCGATCTTCGAGGGAAAGCGCAGCCCCTCGTGGGCGACGAGGTACCAGTGCGTCGCCTCCAGGATCAGCTCCGCCGACATCCGGCGCGCCTCCTCCTCCAGGGCCTGGCTGCCGGCCACTCCGCGTGGATTCATCTCCACCTTGAGCACCGAACCGTCCTCCTCGTCGATCCATATCCGGCCATGGGAGATCCCGCCTCGTTCCGGGTCGCGGGGCGCCGCCTCGACCACGGCGCAGGCGCGCTTTCCCAGCGTCTCGCTCCCGGCCAAGCGGTAATGGTAGAGGGGCCGGTTCTCGACCGCCAGCAGGGTGACGGGCAGGAACACCGAGTAATGCGCGGCGAAGCGCGTTTCCAGCGAGGCGTTGGCCTTGTCGACCTTGCGGGTCCCATCCAGGACCAGCCGCCGCTGTTCCTTGATTTGCCCCCCGGCGCCGACGATCTGGTAGTCGTAGTGCCAGGAACGCTTGAGCGGCTGCACCACCCGCTGCAGGGGATTTTCCTGTAAAACCTTCTCCTGGACCTTTTCCAGGCAATAGAAGCGGAACGCTCCTTCCTTGAGTTTTCGGCAGTATTCGGCGGCACGGTCCAGCAGCGCGGCCAGTTCGGGCGCTTCCTCCGGACCGGCCCCGTCCTCGGCTGCCGGCGGCGGCGATATTTCAATAGACTTGGCGGCGCGGGCCTTGTTTCCGGTCCAAAGGTCGTGGACCTCAACCTCCAGCCGGTAGCGGCCGGGAGCGGGCAGGTCCAACCCCATTTCGACGGAAATAAGGGGATCGCGGGGGAAGATCTCCCGCGTGGAAACCAATGCCTCCCGGCCCTTGGCCTCGGCGCGAATGGAGATGCCCAGCCGGCCGCGAAGTCCCTCGTCGCCGTACAGGCGCTGGTAGTCGCCCAACCCGATTTTCAGCACACCATCCTGCCACTCCATGGCGGAGATCTTCAGGGGGAAGATTTCGCCGAGCGTCAGTTTTCGCGAGTAGACCGCGCGCAATCCGGGACGCTTCATCTCGATCTTGATATCCCGTTTGCGGTCCTGGCCCTCGGCCGGCTGGTAGGTGAGCACGTAGTAGACATCCTCGCTCGAGGCGGCGGCATCCAGGGCGGCGGCGAGCCGGGTGGTGTTGGCCACCCGGCCGCCGGTGTCTACGCTGATCTGGCGGAAAGCGCCCTCCCAAGAGGAAAAAACGGGCTGCCATCCCAGGTGCTCGTCGGGGAGGATCTCCCCGGCCGCGTCGCTGAGGAAAAGGTGGTACGTGGCGTTGGCCCCGATGAACAAAGGCCGCAGGTCGCGGAAGTATCCGATCACGTCGCTGCCCAAGCGGAGCTGCCGCTCGCTCTCTTCCATGAACCTTTCCAGATCGCTCTTTATCCTGGCGGGAGCGCCGCTCATGAGGCGGCCGTCCCTCCGCAGCAGGGGCAAGCGCTCGTTCTGCAGGAAGACCAACACCCATTTCTCCGCCTCCACCGCCTTCAAGGAGCCGGCCAGGCGCTCCAGCCAGCGGGGGTGGGCCTTCAGGCGCGCCAGACGATACTCGTCGAGCGCCCCGCGATAGCGGACCTTGAAGTCATCCAGGAGCATCCGCGGATCGATCAGGCCGTTCACCAGTCCATCGTAAAAGTCGCCGGCGCTGCCCGCCAGCTCGCTGACCAAGCGAGCCTTGG